>NYSY01000170.1 GCA_002683215.1 Planctomycetaceae bacterium | reverse complement strand
GACTCGCAGTCGAGTCCCTGCTTGAAGACCGCGTCGGCTCGCGCCTCGTCGATCGCGCCGCCTCCGATGACGGTGTCGAGTCCTTCGCTCATGTGCTCAATACTCCGCTGAAAAGTGGGCCGGTCGGACGGAATCCGTGATTCTACTCGCCCCGCGACCGGTCCTCAACCTCGCGAACGGCGTCGGAAACGCCGGTCCTCGTGGAATCAGCGACGTCATCGGCCAGATCCCGGTACGAGGACGCACCATCCAACGCGGGTGCCGCGGGCCCGGCAGGGAGGTGAGGACCGGGGATTCCTCCCTCCGCCACGAGGGAGATCCCGCGCCATGCCTGCCGCTCGAAACGGACCGCCATCACGATTCCAAACGCGAGGATGTACGCCGTCGCCCCGATCCACGGACCCACCGACGAGAGCCCCGGGGCCGCTTCGACCAGCAACCACCCCAGGCCGACCAGCAACACCCAGCCGAGGACCGAGGAGACCACCCCGGGCCAGACCGTGTCACCGGCGCCTCGAAGCGCTCCCGAGTACACGATTCCCACCGCATCCATCGTCTGGAACAACGCCGCCCACACCAGCATCGTGGCCCCGATGGAGACGATCGCCGCCCGCGTCTCCGGCGAGGTGTCGCCGCCGACGAACACTCCGACGAGTGAATCACGGAACATCAGGAAGCCGATCGCGCAGACCGACATGTAGCCCACCGCGAGCCCGAGTGCGATCCGTGCCCGGCTCACCGCGATGTCGGGACGCCCCGCCCCGATCCATTTTCCCACCAATGAAGTCGTCGCGACCGAAAAGCCCACCGCGGGCATGAAGCTCAGGTGCATGTAACGGATCACCGCCCACGCGGCGGTGAGATGATCGGTCCCGAATCGGCCGATCAGCACCGTCACGAAGAGGCCCCAGCAGATCATTTCGTTGCCGAATTGAAGCGATGCCGGCCAACCCAGCCGAAGCAGATCCCGCATCGCCCGGAAATCCGGCCGCCAGTTTCCACGGCTTCCGACCTCCCGATTCACCCGTGGTCCCAGGAACACCACCAATGGCACGAGCACCTCGACCGCGGTACCGATCACGGTGCCGATCGCCGCGCCGGCAAGCCCGAGCGCCGGCGTCCCGGGAATTCCCGGAATCCCGAGTTCGGGAATGCCCGCCTCTCCGAAGATCAGGATCGCGTTTGCAACCACGTTGACCACGTTCGCCGCGACCGCCGAGATGGTGATGACCCCCGGCCGTTGATAACCGAAGAACCAGTGACTCATCGCCTTCCCGGAAATCAGAAGCACGCCACCGAACAGCAGGATCGTCGCGTACTCGGTCTCGAGTTCGACCAGCTCGGGCTCGTGCCCCGCCGCGTCGAAGATGAACGGAAGCACCGCCGCCCACGGAAGCAGAAGCACCAGCCAGGCACCGACGGCGAGCCAGACCCCCGCCCATCCGTATCGAGCGGTCTGATCACGTCGTCCCGCCCCGACGTTCTGGGCGACGAAGGTGTTCACCACCGTCAACATGCCGAAGACGAACGCGATCGGATTGAAGGACCAGATCCCACCATTGCCCTGAGCCGCGACCTCGAGCGGCCCGAGCCGCGCCACCATCAGCGCGTCGACGAATCCCATCACCGTGTAGCTGGTCATGGTCGCGACGGTCGGCCAGGCCTGCGACCAGACCTCGCGAATCCCGGAGCGACCGGGTTGAAGCGGGGATTTGAATTCAGGGGTGGACACGGTCGGGCGAGCATAGTCTCGATGACCCACCGCGGCTCACGCTCGATCGAGCACCCGATAGCCGACCGCCTCCTCGAGATGCGGGGAGCGAACCGGATCCGATCCGTCCAGATCGGCGATGGAGCGCGCGACCCTGCGGATGCGGTCGAATGCACGACCGCTCAGCCCGAGTTCCTCGACCATCTTCACGAGTCGATGAAGCGACCTTCGGTCGAGCGAGCACGCGGCGTCGAGACGCTCCCCGGCAAGCCGGGCATTCAGGGGATCGGAACGAGGCTCGCCGAAGGCTCGAGCCGCAACGACCCGTCGACGCACCTCGTCGGTCGAAGGACCGTCCGGCGGATCGAGAAACGCCGAGACCGGGGTGGCCCGCATGATCACGTGGAGATCGAACCGATCCAGCACCGCGGCACCGATCCGATGGAGCACGCGTCGATCCACGCCTTCCTCGGGCGATGCTCCGGCGGCCCCGCCCCTCGACCCGTTCATCGTCCCCACGACGATGACCGACGCGGGAAACCGGACGGTTCCCGCGGCCCGGGCGACGGTCACCACCCCATCCTCCAGCGGTTCGCGCAACGCGTCGATGGCGGCGGCGGAGAACTCCGGAAGTTCGTCGAGCATCAGGATCCCATGGTGGGCGAGGCTGACCTCGCCGGGCCGGGGGTTGCTCCCCCCGCCGACGAGGGCCGCCGGACTGGATGTGTGATGTGGCGTTCGAAAACCGGGCCGGGAGAGCGTCGCGACGTCGAAGGGCAGTCCGGCGGCGGAACGAACCGCCTGCACTTCGAGAATCTCCTCGCGTCCGAGCGGAGGAAGAAGATCGACCAACCCCCGGGCGATCATCGTCTTGCCGCATCCCGGTGGGCCGACCAGCAGGAGATTGTGTCCTCCGACCGCCGCGATCTCGACCGCCCGCTTGGCGACGGACTGACCGCGAATGCTCGAGAGATCGAGGGTCGAGGGACGGTGCCGCTCGTATGCATCGACCACCGGCGAGCGTGTCTCCCCTCCCGCGGGTGGTACCGGATCGAGCCCATCGAGGAAGGACGCAAGGCCTTGAAGATCGCCGACCCCCACCACCGGAAGATCACTCACCAATCTCGCTTCGGACGCGGATCCCGCGGCGACGATCACACCGGCCGCGTTCGTCCGGGACGCCAGTTCCGCCAACGCCAGCACCCCGCGGACCGGCCGAACCGTGCCATCGAGCGCCAACTCCCCCGCCATCGGCCAGTCCTCGATTCGACGGCCTCCCGCCGACACGTCCCGGATCGCGCCCGAGGCGGCGAGCACGCCCGCGGCGATGGGCAGGTCGTACACCGGTCCCTCCTTCCGAACATCCGCGGGCGCGAGGTTCACCGTCAGGCGGGATCTCGGCCACGAGAATCCGGCGTTGCGGATGGCGGTCCGCACCCGCTCCGCCGATTCACGAACCGCCGCATCCGGGAGACCCACGATGCCCATCGTGGGCAGCCCGTGTGGCGAAAGATCGACTTCGATGCGGCAGGTCTCGGCCCGAACGCCGTGCAGGATGAAACTGGTGGCGCGACTGATCATCACGCAACCGTAGTGGAGGCGTCCTGGGTTTCCGAGACCACCGCGGAACCGCCGGTCACCCGGCGTGGATCGCCTCGGGGGGACCGACCGACTTCAACGGGGTCGCTTGTAGCCGATCGGCTTTCCGTCGGCGTACGCCCAGACCGTGACGATCAGATGCTTCACACCCCACTGCATGGCGCGTTCATGAGTCGGATAGAGCACGTCGAGACGGTTGCCCTTGATCGCCCCACCGCGATCCAGCACCGGAACCACGCCTTCGTTGGCGTACCCCGGAATGGACAGGAGCTGGCCGAAGCCGAACATCTTCCGATCCGCGGCGACCAGTCTTCCCGCGTTGGTGTGGACGGAGTATCCGCTGGCGGTGATGCCGTCCGCCTGGTCACCGCAGGATCGATGGTCCGGGCTGTAGGCCGTCACCCGCATTCGCAGGGACTTGACCGGAACGATGGGCCGCCCGTCGTGGAACCGAATCGTGGCATTCGAATCCGAGGCGATCGAGTCGCGGACCCCGGTGGCGGTCAGCACCGCCCCGCCGACCAGGAGCAGTCCGAACAGAAACGTCACGATGGGTCCCGGTCTTCTCATGTCGGCCTGCTCCGGCGCCGTGAGCCATCACCGCAGGACGGCGGTGATCTTCCTCGCGGCGTGATCGAGCCAGAAAGGTGCGCGGATCCGGCGCTGTCGCAACGGAATCCGACGGTCCAATCGAGGCCCGAGCGTTTCCGGACCGGACCGACCGGCACAGACCGCGCCTTCGTCGCCATTGCGTACACTCGGGCGATGCCTCTCCTCGAGATCGTCGCATTCGGTGGCATCGGACTCGCCGCCGGCCTGATCGGCGGCCTGCTTGGAATCGGCGGTTCCACCATCTTCATTCCCGCCGCGACGCTCCTGATCGGCCCCGATCAACAGATCTATCAGGCGGCCGCGATGGTGCTGAACGTGTTCGTCGCCGGAACCGCGACCCTCACCCACCACCGAGCCGGTGCGATCGACCGAGGCCTGGTCCTCCGCATGCTTCCCGCCGCGATCCTGATGGTGCTGCTCGGGGTGCTGGCCAGCAACCACCTCGACGCCGAGATCCTCGCGGCGTTCTTCGGTGGTTTTCTGATCCTGATGTCGGGATTGGAGGCTTTCCGTCTCTGGCGAAGTCGCGACGATCCGCGAGAAGCCCCGTCCCCCCCGCCGCACGACGAACCGCTGGAGGAGGTCCCGCCCTCGAGAACGATCCTCGCCGGCGTCGGTGGCTTCATGGGCTTTCTGGGAGGACTTCTGGGGATCGGCGGCGGCCTCGTCGCGGTTCCCGGCCTTCGATTCCTTGCCGGGATACCACTGCGAACCGCGATCGTCACCTCCGCGGCCGTGACCTTTCCGATGGCCGTCATCGGCGCGAGCTACAAGAATCTGAGCCTGAGCGAACTGGTGGACGCCGAAGGGCGATCACTGTCGGCGAGCGACTCGCTGCTCATCGCCACGGCGATCGTGCCCGCCGCGGTTCTCGGCAGCTGGCTCGGCGCTCGTCTGGTCCGCCGCCTGCCGATCACCACGATCCGGCTCGCGTTCATTCTGTTGATGGGGTTCGCGGGGATCCGGATGCTCGGCTCGATCTGAGCGATACCTCTCGGTCATCGATCCGGCCTGCGAAAGAAACGGGCCCGGCCGCACGGGTTCGTGCCGCCGGGCCGCTTGATGTACGAGGACCAGGAGCGATCTCAGCCGGACTTGGAGGTCGGTTGCGGCCCGGGGCCCGCCGAAAGCGGCAACGGTTCGCGGGTCGGACCGACGCAAGGCTCGCCGTCGGGCGACACGAGGCCGAAGACATGGAACGGTGCAGTCTGGCCGTCGGCGGTCATCGCCGAGAGCGAGGCGTAGAGCACGCCGACGTAGTCCGAGGCGGGTGTGACGCGGATCTTCACCAGGGTCATGAGCCCGTCCTCGGTCTCCTCGGTCGTGATACCGAGCATCTGGGCCCGACAGTCCGGTGATTCGCTGATCACCGTGGCGATCGGCGATGAGACGGTGTCGAATCGGACTTCGAAGTCGACGGACGAGCCCTGCTTGATCAGCCCCAGCGGAAACCGGAAACCGCCGGCCATCCGGAGATTCCGGTTCGGCTTCGGCAGCGTCGTCTCGTGTCGTAGGTAGACGTCGAGCATCGGCGTCTCCGGACGATCCGTCTCGATCACCAGATATCTCGGATACGGCGCGGGCAGGCGATCGAGATCGAAGGAGAGGATGTACTGGCTCCTCGGTTCGTCGGTCGTGGGGTCGAAGCCGAGATAGGTCGGCGGAAGTCCATGGAACGAGCAGATCGAGAACGGCTCACCGTCGATCGCCTCGACCACGATCCGACCCTGGCGATTCTGATTCCGGACCGCATTGATGTGCGGGGGAATGGCCCGAATCGGAAGCGTGATCTCCGCCTTCAGGTCGACCACTTCGACCACCGAGTAGCCGTCGAACAGCACCTTGACCGACGCGGTCTTCGGACCGGTGTTCGGCGCGCCTTCGAGCACGGCCGCGAGATCGACGCTTTCCCCGGGGGGAATCATCGTCCCACCGAGATCGCTCAGCGTCGTGCACTTGCAGGAGGGTTCCGCGGCGAGAATCATCAGCGGTTCGGTCCCGCGGTTGAAGATCTTGACCGATCCCTCGGCATCCTGATTCGGCGGAATGAAACCGAAGTCGAGGACCTTGGGAACGATCTCGACCGGCGGTGAATCGGTGAGTGCGGTCTGCACCACGCGGGGGTCCGCGGTGCCGCGGGCCTCCGGAAGCACGACCGCATCGGGATTCACGGGCTTCATCGTCGCATCGGTGGTCGATTCGGAGGGAGTCGACGGCGAGCCACCACCACAGCCGCTCATCGTCGCAAGTGCGGCGAGGAGCAGGGCGGCACGGTGGCGGTGATTGGCGGAAGTCATACCGATGAATCGACGCATGGAACGCTCCGGGAGATGAAAGAAGCAGGAAATGGTAGCACCCAACCAACTCCTGTTTCGGCGGTCCTCGAAATCGCTGAAGTACGCACCCTTCTCATCGTCGCAGGGGAGTCGGGTGGTGAGAGCAGGGCCGGAAAAAGCCCCAATTTCGAGGCTATGTTCTTGCATTTTTCCCGAGGGATGCCATAGTTGGTCATCGGTGAGGAATCACCCAGAGGCCCTTCGGGGCCTTCGAGGAGCGGGAACCATCCCACCCCTTGTTCAAACCAGCCCTTTTCCCTCCCTCCGCCCCCGGCTTCGGCCGGGGGTATTTTTTCGCACGTCTTTTTCTCTCCCCACCGCCGCATTGCGAGAAACGGCTTCGAGCACCCCAAAAGTGGATTACGGGATCCATAAACCACCCGCTCGGACCCCGCAGACCTCGACGACCGACCCGGTAACCAGCCGAGGCATCCCGCTGCGGTGTCACGTACCCGGGATCCACCCACTAAGAGCCGGGGTACGGACTTGTACGCCCCTCGGCTTCCGGGGCTCTTTACTTCATGCTTTTGCGTTGAGTTCGAGGGCGTGGAGTTGGAGAATACGGTGTGGGCTTTCGAGCGTTCCCACTCCATCCGACATCCGCGCTTCCGGTCCGGGTCAGGGTTCAAATGAAACATTCAACCGCCATCATCACATCGACACTCTTCCTGCTTCCCGCATCCATGGCGATCGCGCAGCAGCAGGAGAACTTCTGGATCCGACCTGACGGCGGCAATCTCGATGACCCCTCGAACTGGTCCGCCCAGCAGGTTCCCGGCCCTTTCGACACCGCGGTCTTTGAAGTCGGCGGTACGCAGCCCTACACGGTGCTCGGTTCGAACGGACAGATCGGCGGCATCGAGATCGGTGGCGACGACGTCGACGCACGCTTCACCGGCGCCGGGCAGGTCCTCTTCACCGAGTTCCTCAGCATCGGTGCCCGGAGTTCGAACAGCGACTTTCGCCCGGGCCGACTCCGCCTCCAACTCGATACCGGCAGCCCCGCGTTCCTGGACTTCATCGAGGTCGGAAAGGCGGGATTCGCGAGTCGACTCGCACTCGCGCCGACCACCCGGGTGGGAACGCTCTTCTTCGATCTCTATCCAAACGCCACGGTTCGATTCGAACTCGACCAGAACTCCGGCGGCTCATCGTCGGAGCCGGTCCTCCTTGCGAAGACGGGCCTGGCCCTGGGTGGCACCCTCGAAATCGTTCGCCAGGCGGACGGGCTGCTCCCTCCGCTCGGAACCGTGGTCGATCTCCTCTTCGTGCCTTCCGGCATCGACGCCGATTCGACTCCCGCGATCTTGACGGCCGCCCAGCCGGGCCGCCGAATCACGCCGGAATTCATCGACTCCGACGGCGACGGAATCCCGGACCGACTGATCGGCACCATTCGGACGGCGGAGACGACGAACGTCCCGGAGGAAGTCCAGTCACTGGAGATCGGCTCCCCGACCTTCGCGATCGAGGCCGCCGACCTCGACGGTGACGGGATCGACGAGATCGTGATCGCGACCGAGGCGGGCAAGCTCCGCATCTACCAGCCGACCCCGAGTGGCGGGATCGCGGGTCCCTTCGACTACGCGGTTGGTTCGATTCCGACGGACATCGCGAGCGGCGACTACGACGGTGACGGCACCGTGGACCTTGCGATCGCCAATTTCGGGGATGACGACCTGTCGATCCTGCTCAACCCCGACGAGGATCCCGCTGCACTCGTCGCCGCCGAGAACCTCGCCGTTCCGGCCGGCCCGGCCTCGATCGTGACGACCGACCTCGGCGCACCGGAAGGCAACCTGCTCGCGGACGCCGCGGACCTCTTCGTCGTCTCGAGGACCGAAGGAACCGCGACCGGCTACAAGTCGCGTGGTGGCGGCTCGTTCGAGAAGGTCTCGGAGGTCGAGGTCGGGGAAGAACCCGGCCCGTCCTCGCCGATCGATGATGAGAACAAGAAGGATCCCGATGCACCGATCGGCGTCGGCGGAAACGCGAGCGGACTTCGTGGCGGGGCGCCGACCGGAATCCTCACGATCGTCCAGCCCGATGCCGTCGATGGAGATCTCGAAGTCGTGGCCACCGTGCCGTTGTCCGGCATTCCCAACGGCGTGGCGTCGGCGGATCTCGACGGTGACGGCTCGCCCGAATCGCTCGTCATCACGACGACCGGCAACCTCGATGTGATCCGGGGCGAGCCCGATTTCAGCCGCAGCTCCATCCCGCTTCCCGACGGGAGGATCGCCACGGCGATCACCACCGGGCAGTTCGACGCGGTACCGGGTCCGGAGATCGTGATCGCGATGATCGGGAACGACAGTCAGAATCCCGAACTCCTCGTGCTCCGATCCCGACCGATCGAAGGGCCGGGGGACGCCATCCTGATCGACCTCGTCAACGTGATCCCGCTCGAGGACGCCGTCAGCGCACTCGCGCTGGGAACGAGTGGCACGTCGAAGTCCGCGCGGACCTCCCTCAGCATCGGAGTTCTTCCACTGTTCGGAGGGGATCCCGCCGTGAACCTCCTCGGACTGAACACGATCGAGACCCCCGCCTGCAGCAAGGCCGACTTCAACGGCGACGGGGTCGTCAACGGAAGCGACCTCGGCTCGATCATCGGCGCATGGGGCCCGTGCGAAGGCTGTCCTCAGGACCTCGACCAGAACGGCGTCGTGAATTCGGCGGATCTCGGCCTCTTCCTGAGCCTCTGGGGACCGTGCGCCATCTGATGCGAATCATCATCGCGATCTCCACCAAGGGGATCGCGAACGACGCGACGAATCCGGAATCGAGACCCATGAAGTCTCCAACCACCGTTTTCCCGCACTCGTCCTCGCCGCGCCTCTGGCGGCGAAGACCTGATTCACCCCGTCTCCAGAGAACCTCCGGGTCGATTCAAGCGGCGGCGATCTTTCCGTCGTCCTCAGCTACTGGAGCCCGTGCGGAACGGTGGGTCCCACGGATCCGAACGAGGACGGCGTCACGAACTCGGCGGATCTCGGGCTGTTTCTCGGCTTCTGGGGACCTTGCGTCGCCCCCTGATCCACGCGATGCCCCCCGGCAACCCCTCATCCGCGCTTGATCCGAGCCGTGGTGTCACGAACCGGCCGTGGCGTGCTACGCTCGCTTCGGCGGGGCCGGGCCCCGTCACCGCACCCCGGAACGCACCACCATGAGCACGGACGCCCGCGTCGCCGACATTCTCTCGAAGATACGGGCGGAGCCCGACCAACGCCCCGCGGACGTCGCCGCCCGTCTCTGCGGTGATGACGAAACTCTGCTTGCCGAGGTGCTTGCCGCGGTGGAATCGATGACCGGCGAAGCGGCGGCGACCATCGAGTTGGATCACGACCGGACGGTCGAGCAGACCGCGGCCGCCACGCCGATCTCCGACGTGCCTCCCCTTCCAGGTCGCCGCGGCTCGGAGAACGCCGACTCGAAACCTCGATCCCACCGGGGCGGACGCTTTCGCCGCCCCGATCGCGTCGGCGTCTTCCAGATCGACGCGGAGATGCCGATCGGCCGCGGAGGATTCGGCGAGGTCTGGGAGGGCAGCCGCGCGGAAGGCGGATTCCGACAACGGGTGGCGATCAAGATCCTCTCGCGGTCGACCTGTGACGAGACCGTCGTCAAGCGCTTTGAACTCGAGCGTCAGGTCCTGGCGTCGCTCGACCATCCGGACATCGCCCGACTGATCGACGGCGGAACGCTCGAGGACGACCGACCGTGGCTCGCGATGGAGTTCGTGGAGGGCACGACCATCACCGCCTTCTGCGATCGGGAGCGACTCTCGATCGATGATCGCATCCGGCTCACGATGCGGGTCGCGATGGCGGTGCAGCACGCCCACGAGAATCTCGTCGTACATCGCGACATCAAGCCCGACAACGTGATGGTGACGCCCAACGGCGATCCGAAACTGCTCGACTTCGGCATCGCGAAGATCGTGAACCCGGATCTCGGCGGTCTCGGCAGTCGGGTGACCCAGGTCGGCGAGGGCGTCCTGACGCCCGACTACGCCGCGCCCGAACAGTTCACCGGTGACTCGATCGGCACCCGGGCCGACGTCTATTCACTGGGCGTGGTGCTTTACGAACTTCTCACCGGCCGGCTTCCCTTCGCGGACGCCGACCGTGGATACGTGAGCATCCGGGATGCCAAACTCGAGACCGAACCACTTCGCCCGAGCGAGGCCGTCTCGACCGCGTCGATCGATGCGGCGGCGGCCAAACGGATCTCGACCAGCCGCAACAGTGGAATCGATCGGATCCGGCGTCGTCTCGATGGTGACATCGACGTGATCATCCTGAAGGCCCTGCGACGGGAGCCCTCCCGCCGCTACGGTTCGCCGCGGGAATTCGTCGAGGATCTCCAACGTCATCTCGACGGACTCCCGGTGGAGGCCCGCCCCGAATCGATCGCCTACGTCACCACCCGGTTCCTCGCCCGGCACCGGGCCGGCTTCGCGGTCTCCGTAGCCTGCCTGCTCGCGATCGCGTTCGCGTCGCTCGCGACCGTCGCGGTACTGACCACCCGGGCGACGGAACAGCAACTCGAGCTCACCTCGGCGCGGGCCGAAACCGAAGCGGCCCGCGCCGATGCCGCCGAACAGGTTCGAACGGCGCTCGCCGACCTGGAGATCGAAGCGGCCGCCTCGGGCACCGAAAGCCTGATCCGTTCCCTGCAGGAAGCGAACCAGCTCGACACCGCCAGTTCCCTCTCCGCCCTGATGCTCGATCGGCTCGAACGCGTGGGGCGGACGATCCCCGACGACGCGACGATCCAAGCCCGGAAGCTCGGGCTCGAGCTGCAGCAGGCCCGGATCCAGTGGCAGCGTCGAAATCCCTCGCTCGGCGACGCCGCGGCCGCGGCGGCCATCCGATCCGAGATCGCCGAGGAACTCGAGGCCGCCCGCATCGAGCATCCGGATTCGATCGATCTGCTCCTGGTCGCCGCTCAACTCGCGATGGAGGAGGCCGACGCGATGCCTCGATCCGAACGCCTGCCGTATCTGGAGGCCGCGATCGCCCTTTTCACCCAGGCCGGCTCGAGTTCCGGACAGGATTTCGGGCGCCAGCTCGCGATGCTGGGAACCGATCGTGCCGACCTGCTCTTCCTCGCGGACGACCTCGAAGGGGCGCTCGAACAGTACGAGACGTCGCACGCCTTTCATGCCCGACGCGGCGAGGATGCAGATCGTGACCTGGCGATCCTCGAGGTCCGGATGGCGGACGGACATCGGCTGCTCGGAGACCGGATCACCGCCCGCACGCTGATGGAACGATCCCTCGAGCGTCGGGAACGACTCGCGGATCGCGCGGCGAGAATCGAATCCAATCGGGCGCGGCGTGATCTCGCGAAGGTCCATCTCTATCTGCAGGAACTCCTCAAGGACGACGCCCCCGCCACCGCTCGGCGCCATCTCGAACAGCATCTCGAACTCACCCAGGAGGTCGCGTGGCTCGACCCCATCGATCGTCGAGGCGGCGTCGCCGACGTGATGAAGGCGATGTCGATCTCCTCCCGTCTGGTCCGCTTCGACGGTGGCGACACCACCGCGTTCGTGGAGATGATTCGCCGGTTCCGCGACTCGATCATCGAGCCGCGATTGCGGACGCTTCCGGACGCCGACGCCCGGCGACTGGCCGTTCGCGCGGATCGATACCTCGCGGAAGTCGCGATCGCCGAACTCGCGGGCGGCCGCGATTCCGACGAGACCGGGTCCGCGGCCTCGGACATCCGCGATCGACTCGATCGGTCGATCGAGATCGGCCGCGCCCTGCTCGACCTGGTCGCCCGCGATTCGGAAGTCACGGCGGAAGTGGGGCTCTGTCTCGCCTATCGCGCGAGCATCGTCGGCGTCGACGAGGAGGCGGCGAAGGACGACCTCGCCGAAGCCTCCCGACTGCTCGATTTGTCGTTGGAGCAGGGATCGGGCGGCCCGCTTCAGAACAAGCTGCGCCGTCAGCTGGATTCGCTCGCAACTTCCTGAGCATCGAGCGCGCGACGAAGGGCCCGCTTGCCGATCGATCCGATCACCACGATCGCGATCAGCAGCACCACGACACCGGCGAGCGTCACCGACCACCCGCGTTCACGAACGACGGCGGCCAGATCCCGGGATCCGTCCGCCGCGGCACCGGCCGCGAAGACCGCGGCCAGGATGGTCCGCGGCGCCATGCCGAGCATGGTCCCCACCAGATAGGGGATCACCGGCGCCCGGGCCCCACCGAGGGCGAGATTGGACAGGGCGAACGGACTGTTGGGACTCAGTCGAAGCAGACCCACGATGTACGTGGATCGAATCAGGCCGGCGCCGAGAATCGCATCCCGGACGGCGGCGACCACGGGTCGATCATCGATGATCGTCTCCACACGCTCCCCGGAGACCAGCCGGGCCAGCCCGAATCCGAGCATGGCGCCCGCGGTGATGCCGAGGATGGCGCCGAAGGACCCCCCCGTCGCACCGAACGCCCACCCGGCGAGGATCGCCTGGGCGTAGGTCGGGAGCACGCCCAGTCCCGAAGTCACCGC
The DNA here is from genome assembly GCA_002683215.1 of Planctomycetaceae bacterium. Classification (GTDB taxonomy): domain Bacteria; phylum Planctomycetota; class Phycisphaerae; order Phycisphaerales; family SM1A02; genus UBA12014. The sequence goes on along the minus strand of NYSY01000170.1, from coordinate 1,918 downwards.
GAAGAAACCGGCAAAGATCGCGATCGCGGCGATGGGCCCGAGGTCGGCTTCGATGTTCCGGAGAAGATCCGAGGCGTCGCCCAGTTTCGCGAGCAGGAAGAAGCCGGCGAGGGCGGGCAGGAACGTCCAACACGCGGCGAGCACGCCGAGGCCGCGAAGGCTTCGTTTTTCGTCCGGATCGAGCGGGCGGACCGCCGGCGCAGATCGCTCCGGGGAGGCGTCCGAGGGTTGGTGCGAAGAAGTGATGCGGCGTATCCGGTTCGCTTCAGCCGTCGACGTCGATGACGTTGAGATCGATCGCGGGCGGCGACTCGAGTTCGATGACGTCCGGCTCGGGATCCACGACCTCGACTTCGACCTCGACGGTCTCCACGATGTCCAGACCTTCCCCCCCGAGAATCGAGCGCATGTCGGCGAAGTAACGGTCGGCCTCCCGCCAGAGATGGGCAGGCACCTTCAACTGTCTGGCCGAGAAACCGATGGTCGGAGGGTCGGTGTTGAGGAAGGCGATCTCGAACTTCCATCGCTCCTCCTGGCGTTCGGGATCGTTGCCGACCCGAACGAGGTCCCGACGAAGGAATCGATGAATCTCGATGCGTCCCTCGGGACGGTCGGTCCAGACTTCGTTCTCGAAGACGAACCAGTCGTCGTACTCGGGGTTCTTCGCCACCGTGACCATCGCGTTCCAGACCTCGGGATCGCTGTAGCCGGGGAACGTCGCGGTACGGCTCCCGCACCCGACGAGCGTCAGAGCGGTGAGGAGCAACGGAAGAAGGCGGAGTGCGTGCATGTGGACAAGGATCCTTCGAGGGCCTGAAAAGGGTGGCCCCGCACGTCCTCATCGGTCCGGAAGCGGGTTGAACTTGATGCGGAAGCCTTCAAGGACGCCCGAAGCACCCCCCCCCAAGGCCTCAGGAAGGATGATTTCGCGGTGTACCGCCTCGAGATCCGCCGCCCGGCGATGTTGAATCGCCTCGATCAGGGCATCGATGTCCCCGGAAACGCCCTCCACGAGCATGCGGACGGATCCGTCGGATTCGTTCCGGACCCAGCCCACCACCGGACGCCCGGCGGCGACCTCGGATACGAGGGCCCGGAATCCCACCCCTTGAACGCGCCCCAGGAAGGTCACTCGCTCCCGCCGCCGCCCCCGGTGCGGGGGCTCCCTCACTCGTAGGCCTCGTCCGGAATCTCGGCGTTGTGATGCACCCGTTGGACGTCGTCCTGATCCTCGAGCGTGTCGATCAGCCGGAGGAACTTCTTCGCCGCCGGGACGTCGAGCTGGACCGTGGTGCCCGGCGTGTACGTCAGCTCGGCCTGCTCGATCTCGAACCCGGCCGCGACGAGCGCGTCCTTCACGCCGATGAAATCCGTCGGCTCCGTGGAGACGGTGACCAGGCCGTCCTCGGTCGCGACGTCCTTCGCGCCCGCTTCGAGCGCCGCTTCGATCACCTCGTCCTCCTCCGCCTTCGAGGCGTCGAGATGGATGACCCCTTCGTGGGTGAATCCGAAGGCGACCGAATTCTGCGTGCCGAGATTGCCACCGCCCTTGTCGAAGATCGAGCGGATCTCGGGGGCCGTCTTGTTCGCGTTGCTCTGGAGACAGTCCGCGAGAATCGCGACGCCGCCGGGGCCGTAGCCCTCGTATCGCGCCGGTTCGTAGGTCTCCCCTTCGATCTCGCCGGTGCCCTTCTTGATCGCCTTCTCGATCGTGTCCTTGGGCATGTTCACGGCCTTGGCATCATCGATGGCATACCGAAGGGTGGTGTTGAACTTCGGATCGCCTCCACCATCGCGGGCCGCGACGATGATCGCGCGGCTGCAGTTGCTCCACTGCTTGCTCCGCTTGGAGTCGACGCGGGCCTTGCGATGCTTGATGTTGGCCCATTTGCTGTGACCGGCCATCTGTATGTTCCGT
>NYSY01000169.1 GCA_002683215.1 Planctomycetaceae bacterium | reverse complement strand
CGACGGCGGACGCGCGTTCTACACCGGCGGCGGACACACCGATGCGTCGTATTCCGAGCCGCTCTTCCGCGATCATCTCGCCGGCGCGATCAAGTGGGCCGCCGGCATGACGCCGCACCCCCCGAAGAAGACGGTGCCGCCCCCCGACGCCCCGGCCGGTGCCGGCCGGGGGGAACGCCGATGAAGACGTGGATCCCACCGGGCGTGAACCTCGGTGCCGCCGTCGCGGTCGCCGCGTCGATGCTCCTCACCGGTTGCGGGCCGGGCTCCGCGAACGCGTCGGAGGCCGATCTTCCCGCGACCGGCCCGGACACCCGGACCACGGAGACGCATCCCGAACACGGTGAACGCCACACCATGTGGGTCACCGCGACCGCCTACTGCTCGCGGCCACAGGAGACCGACGGTGATCCCTTCATCGCCGCCTGGAACGAGCGACTGGATCCGAAGGTGAAGTCCATCGCGGTCAGCCGCGACCTCCTCGAAGAGGGCCTCCATCATCGGTCCTCGGTCTGGATCGAGATCGACGGGAAGGAAACCGGGCCGTATCTCGTCCTGGACAAGATGAACAAGCGGTGGAAACACCGGATCGACGTCTACTTCGGCGTCGATCTCAAGGCGGCCCTGGAGTTCGGGAAGAAGCGAGTGCGGATCTCCTGGAAGACCGCCGACTCGAAGCCGACCGGCTGAGCCGCCCGCGATCTTCGCGATCGTCTGCAGCATCGACAACTTCTCCACGATCGACGCCGCGCGGCCGACGTAGAATCCGGGGGTGACCACCTCCCCCCCGGCAGAACAGACTCCCGTCGCTGACGCCTATCGCGGCCCGCAGTGGGAGACGCCCGCGATGCGTCAGTTCACGCGGTTCAAGGCGGCCCATCCGGACTGCCTGTTGTTCTTCCGCATGGGCGACTTCTACGAGCTGTTCGGACCGGACGCCGAGGCCGCACACCAGGCGCTGGGCATCACCCTGACCGAACGCTCCAAGGGAATGCCGATGGCCGGGGTGCCGCACCACGCCGCGGAAGGCTACCTGCGTCGGCTCGTGGAACAAGGTTTCCGGGTCGCGGTGTGCGATCAGATCCAGGACCCCAAGGACGCGAAGGGCGTGGTCGATCGCGCGGTGACTCGCGTGCTCACCCCGGGCACGCTCGTCGACGAGACCCTGCTCGAAGCCGGGCGCGAGAACCTGGTCGCGTCGGTGGCCCCGGGCGAGGACGACCGGGTCGCGATCGCGGTCGCCGAACTCTCCACCGGCGCGTTCGTCGTCCAGGTGTGCGACCGCGCCGAACTCGCCGATGCGATCGCCCGACACGCCCCGAGCGAGCTTCTGCTTCCCGAACCCGGGGATCTTCCCGAGGGTGACGCGATCGACGACCGCCTCGCGGAGACGATCGATGCGGCGCTGACCCATCGCCCGGGCTGGAACTTCTCGATCGACGAATGCGAACGCCTTCTTCGGGAGCATTACGGCGTCGCGAGCCTCGAAGCCTTCGGACTCGCACCCGGTGATCCCGCCACCGCCGCGGCCGGTGGCCTGCTGCGCTACCTGCTCGAAACCCAGGCCGCCGACGGCGACGCGAAGCCGCTTCCCCATCTGCGTCCCCCTCGCCACCGAGATGACGACCGATGCATGCGACTCGACCTCTCGACGCTCCGCAGCCTCGAGATCGAACGGACCAGTCGGAGCGGCGACGTCGCCGGCTCGCTGCTGTCGGTGTTTCCCCACTGCCGGACCGCGATGGGAAGACGGGCCCTGCGGCGGCGGCTCTGCTGGCCCCTGCTCGATGCGGAGGAGATCGGCAAGCGACATCGAGCGGTCGGCGGGCTCATCGAGGATCGTGACGCCGCGGACCAGGTTCGGGGGGCGATCACCGGCGTCAACGACGTCTCGCGGATCGCCGGGCGGATCGCGGTCGGTCGCGCGACGCCACGCGACGCGGTCGCCCTCGGGCGCAGCGTGCTCGCCGCCATCCCACTGGTCGAGATGCTCGGCTGCCGGCCCGCGTTCGAGACCGCCCACCAGCAGCTCGAATCCGCGGTCGCTCGACTGGTACCGCTCGCCGAACGCATCGGCCGTACCTGCATCGAGGATGCGCCCACCCATCTTCGCGAGGGCGGCCTCGTCCGGGACGGGGTCGACGAGGAACTCGACGAGGCCCGATCACTGGAGCGCGACGCGACCGACTGGCTCGCCGAATACCAGGTTCGGATCGTCGAGGAGACCGGGATCGGCGCGCTCAAGGTGGGCTTCAACCGGGTGTTCGGCTACTACATCGAGGTCAGTCGTGCGAACGATGCGAAGGTCCCCGCGAACTTCGTGCGAAAGCAGACGCTCAAGAACGCCGAGCGATACATCACCGACGAGCTGAAGACGTTCGAGGACAAGGTGCTCACCGCCGGCGCCCGGGCCATCGAACGGGAGAAGCGTGTCTTCGCGTCGCTCTGCGCCGCGATCGCCGACGCCCTCGAACCGATCGCCGCCTTCGGCGACGCCATCGCGGAGATCGACTGCACCGCCTGTCTCGCCGAGACCGCCCACCGACTGGACTGGGTCCGCCCGGAGATCGACGACACCACGACCCTCGAACTCGTCGAGGCGCGTCACCCCGTGCTCGACGCCTCGATGCGAGATCGGTTCGTCCCCAACGACTGCCGACTGGGATGCGAGACGGTCCCCTCGACCCTCGCCCTCATCACCGGCCCCAACATGGCGGGCAAGAGCACCTACATCCGGCAGACCGCCCTGGTGGTGCTGCTCGCTCAGGCCGGTTCCTTCGTTCCCGCGACCAGCGCCCGCATCGGGGTGGTCGATCGAATCTTCACCAGGATCGGGGCGAGCGACGAACTCCACGCCGGCCGTTCGACGTTCATGGTGGAGATGACCGAGACCGCGAACATCCTTCATCACGCGACCGAACGCAGCCTCGTGGTGCTCGACGAGATCGGCCGCGGTACCAGCACCCTCGACGGCCTCAGTCTCGCCTGGGCGATCACCGAGGATCTCGCGGCCCGGGGCTCGCGGACGCTGTTCGCGACCCACTACCACGAGCTCACCTCGATCCCGGATCGCCTTCCCTCGGTGACCAATCTCCACGTGTCGGTCCGGGAGTGGCAGGATCGGATCGTGTTCCTGCACCGCATCCAGCCGGGGCGCACCAACCAGAGCTACGGAATCCACGTCGCCGAGCTCGCGGGGCTTCCGCCCGCCGCCGTGGATCGGGCCCGGGCCCTGCTCAAGACCCTCGAAGTCCGCGAAGGTGACGCCGAAGCGATGGCGGCGCAGGTCCCGTCCGCGCCGGCGACGACGCCCTCGAACCAGCTCTCGCTCTTCCGGGAGTTCCTTCCGCATCCGGCGGTCGAGGCGCTGCGGTCGATCGACCTCGATGGACTCACCCCCCTCGCCGCCTTCGATCGCCTCCGGGAACTGGTCGAGGCCGCGACGCGGGATGCCGATGCCTGAGCCGGCCCCGGTCGCGCGGGATTCGGGACGCCTCACCGCGATGCTCGCGGCGTTCAGCCTGCCCCTTTCGCTGTTCGCCGTCGGTGGCCTGCTGGGGCTTGCGGCCCTCGCCCTCGCCAGTCGTGAACTCCGGCGGAATCCCAGTGACCGTCGCGCCTTCGCCAGCGCGATCATCGGCCTGATCTCGATGTTCCTCGGTGGCGTGGTCGCGACCTTCTTTCTGGCTCCACCGGGCTCGCCATCACCCACCGTCGATCTCGTCGGGACCGTGCAGGCGGAGTCGCTCCAGACCATCGATGGCGCCGTGATCCCACTCGCTTCCGGGGACGGACGGGTCACGCTCGTCGACGTCTGGGCGACCTGGTGCCCCCCCTGCATCGCGTCGATTCCGCTCCTCGAGTCCATTCATCGTGATCTCGACGCCGAGGTCCGCGTCGTGTCCTACGCCGCCGAACCCCGCACGACCGTCGTGAAGTGGCTGGAACGACGCCGTCTCGACGCGACCGCGGGACGAATCGAGCCCGGCGCGGTGCCGACGTATCCGATCGCGACCCGGGGCGGCCCGCCCCTCGCCCTCGCCGCCGCGACCCGGGCGTATCCGACGCTCTGGATCCTCGATGCGGCGGGCGTGGTGCGATTCAAGCTCGAGGGCATGCACGATCTTCCCACGATCCTCTCCCTGCTCCGGATGGCGGAGAAGCCCGCCCCGGAATCGGCGTCGACATCCGGCGTCGAATCCGAAACGCCCTCGACGCCGGAGGCGGCCCCGACCTCATGACCCACGATCTCCCGACCGACCTGCTCTCCACCACCCACGCGGCCGGCCTCGGTTTCGAGGCGTACGTCGCGACCGATCCGAAGCGAGCAGCCGACTGGATGGCGATTCACGAACGAACGACGCTGACATCAGGACAGCGGTCGCTGATCGAGGGATTCGTTCGCCGGATCAACGTCATCGTGGTGAGCGGCACCTGGTGCGGGGACTGCGTCCAGCAGGGTCCCCTGCTGGCCCGGATCGCGGAGGGCTCCGATCTCGTCGACCTGCGCTGGGTCGATCGCGACGAACAGTCCGAGCTGGCGTCACGGCTTCGCATCAACGGTGGGAACCGAGTGCCGGTGGCGGTGTTCATGAACGAGTTCTTCGAGCCGGTGTCGATCCTCGGCGACCGGACCCTCACCCGCTACCGCGCGATCGCGGCGCGGAATCTCGGCCCCTCCTGCCCGCTGCCGGGGGCGCCGGTTCCAGATGCGGAACTTGACGCCACGCTTCAGGAATGGCTCGACGAGTTCGAGCGGGTCCAGCTCCTGCTCCGGCTGAGCCCCCGACTCCGGGCTCACCACGGGGATTGAAGCGCGGGCGTGCCCGACCCGACACCCGTCGGCGGAAGCCGACCCCTGGAACCATCGAATGCGAACGCTGCGAACGAAATGGTCGAACATCCACCGGTCATGCTGGATGCTGTCGTTGACGACGCTGCTTGCCGGCTGCGGCCCGGGCGCGGCGCCTCCGCCGCCGCGGCTTGTCGGCACGATGCAGACCGACGTCCTCCGATCGATCGACGACACCCCCGTTCCACTTCGAACCGAGGACGGGCGGCCGACCCTGCTCCTGGTGTGGGCGACCTACGCCCCCGATTCGGTCGCGATGCTCGCCGAACTCGCCGAGGTGGAACGCCGACGTCCCGACTCGGTCCGCGTCGCGGCGGCGGCGATCCAGTCGAAGTCGGAGGTCGTGGAGTGGCTCGCCCGACGCGACCGGTCCGCACCGTTCCCGATCGTGGCCGATGAAGGTTCGGACGGGAACGACCTCGTCGGCTGGGCGGAGGAACGCCCGACGCTCTGGATCCTCGCGCCCGACGGCCGGGTGCTCGGACGCCTCGAGGGCCTTCAGGATGCGACCGCGATCCTCGCCGAAGTCGATCGTCTGGACGACGTGTCGCTGGAAGAGACCGAACCGGTCCGGACCGGCGTTCGGAGTCCCCTGGGAGGCTGCGTCGTCGAACGCCGGGACGGCGCGGTCCCGGAAGATCTTCGACGGCGAACCGGCGTCGTCCGCGACGACGCCTTCGCCCCGTTCTCCAAACATCTCGTGGCCGGTGGGATCACCTTCATCGCGACCGACGACGTCGACGACGAGTTCATGCTCGCGGTGGGCGAAGTTCAGGACTCGATGATGAATCCCGGAGCGGAGGGCATCGACGTCGAACTCCAGGATGCGGTGCTTCGTTCGCTCTTCCGGGCGAAGACCACGATCCCCATGTGGCGTGGCGAGGAACCGGACTTTCCCGAGGATTCCGACTGGGAAACGCTCGACCGGCTCCGTGATCGACGCTCGATCTGCGATGCGATCTTCCAGCTCGACGACCGGGATCGTGACGGCCAGCCGATGGAGGTGCTCGAGCACCTCCTTCACCACTTGAACATGGTCGGACTTCACGACGTCTTCCCCGAGGACTGGGGGATTTCGCGGACGTCCACGCTGCATGCGGCGATGCGGACCGCCCTCGATCGATCGTGGTACGTGGTGGACTACCTCGACGAGTTCGACGACGTGGAGGAGGCGGATCGCGTGCTCCTGCAGGAGTACGCCTACTGGGTGATCTCCTCGGCGTGGGATCTGCAACGCGACTTCGGGCCCGGCCACGACGAATGGAGCCTGGTGGATCCCGAGACGTTCCGCGAGGCCCAGCCGGCACTCCACAAAGCCTTCCTGCGGACGATTCCGAAAGTCCTCGTCGCCCCGCGTCCGGACCGACTCGAAGCGTTCAGGAATCCCCGCCCGTAGCCTCGACGGCCGCCCGACCGATCCAGACCGGAACGTCGCCCCGCAGCCCGTCACCGGGATCGGCTGGAATGCGTCCCCAGAACTTCGTCGTTCCCGCCAACCCATCCCGGGCGGCACGAGCGATGCCGTTCCGCCCCATGATCCATTCGCCCCCATCGTCGAGGCGGTCGGGCCCGAGGATGTAGATCGTCGGAATGCGGTCCCGCAGCACGAATCGAAGGGACTCGCCGTCGAAGGGATCCCGACCGACGAAACCAAGGTCGTCGAGGGACGTCGGCCACGAACCTTGCGTGCGACGGTGAAGTTCGAGCGCGATCACCGTGCGAACGAGGTCCCGTTCCAGGCGGATGGCGCCGGCCGCACTCACCAGATTGTGCGTGGCGGAAAGCAGCATCGAGACCGGAAAGAGTCGAATCTCCGAGATCCACGACGCATCGGCTTCGCCGAGGGCCGGTCCGTCCATGCCCGGCGGTTTCGAGGCATCCATCTCCCACGGCTCGATCGAGTTGCCGGCTTCGATCCCATCGAGATTGCGGTTCCAGATCTCCGTCGCCCCGCGGCGATCCATGGTGACGCCGGCCACCAGCGGACCGACGAGGAAGTCGACCGCGGTGCCGCCACCGCCCTCCTCGGGATCACCGGCGTCGGGGACGAGTCCCGCCTGCGCCGCCCCGGCGGAGACGAACTTCAATCGGCCGTTCCCGTCGCCGTCATCGGTGTAGAACCGCTGGGCGAGATCGAGGAAGTAGTACCGTTCGGAGTCGGTGCGCATGCGAAGCCGATCGTCGTCGAGCCCGGCGACGATCGCCGCCAGTCGATCGAGCGTCGGGTCGTCGATCGCCTCGGGTCGCTGCGCGAGCACGTCCAGGATCGTCGCGAAGGCGAGCCGTTCGATCGACATGCCGACGAGCTGGCCGATCACGATGGTCGGCGTCCGAACCTGGCGTCCGAGACCGAACATCGCGTCGACGTCGGCGACGAACCGCGAGCCATCCCCCCGCTCCGCGGCGCGGCGCGCATCGGTGGAGAGCACCCGCGCCGCGAGCCGGATGGTCCCGTAGTAGGGAAACTGCAGATCGATGACCGATCCGTCGAGGATCGTGCGATCGGCGACCGGCGTCGGCTCCGACGGCGCGAGTCCGAGGAAGGCCCGATCGACCTCGGGACCGCCGCCGTCGACGCCCAGCGGAAAGCCCAGCACCGACTTCGACGCCGCGCCTCGAAGGGCGTCGATCGCCGTCGTCGCGTTCGCGAAGAATGCCGCCTGCGCCGCGTCGGACGGGGCATCCTCCACCGCAGGCGGGGCGCCCGGGCCGGTGACCATCTCGATCCAGGGCGGGACCGTCCCGGCCGATGCCGCCTCGATCATGCTGGAGAGTTCCCGATCGTCCTGCGTCGACGCAGGGTCGACGAAGGCTCTCAGGTCGCCGATCGCCGCGCGGATCCCGGGCCAGCCGCGATCGTCGGACGTCGCGCCGTCGGATTCCTGCCGGATCTTGGCGACGTAATCGACCTCGATCCGAACCGGCTGGTTCCAGTATCGGACCGCGAGCACGAGGTAGATCGCCACGAATCCCGCAAAGAACAGACCGGCCACGAGCGCCGTCCGACGGACGGCCCGTTCGAACCAGGATCGTTTCCGCTTCATCCCCCGCCGGATGAGCGCTGCCGCGATCCGCGGGTCGCCGAAATCCACGACGAGTTCGTCGACCGAGGCGCCGGCCGCGATCCCGTCTTCGAAGTGCTCGATGAGCTCACGGGCGACGTCCATCTTCTCGATCCGCCGCAACCGGGTCCGGCGCACGACGCCGGAGACGAGTTTCCGCAGCGATTCCGGAAGCGTTGAAGACGCGAGCAGACCCTGGAGGTCCAGACGTCCCGTCACCCGCCCACGCGCAAGGTCGCTCACCGGCGTGGTTCCCAGCGCCCGCAGGTTCGAAGTTCCGGTACCGGATTCGTTCGATGCCTCTGGCTGATTTTCCATGTCGTGATCCCCCATCGGTCGTCGTCGATCAGGCGAATGCGTTCCCGAGCATTACCATCCCCCGAATCACGCCCAGCGACTGCATGGCGTCGTTCACCGCCTGCCACTGTTCGATCTCCGCCTTCAGCCGGTGGTGACCGGCACCGGTGAGTCCGTAGTACTTGCGTTCCCGGCCGTTGTCCGCCCGCCGTCGCTCGCTCTGGACCAGCCCCTTGGCCTCGAGGTTGTAGAGGAGTGGATAGACGGTCGACTGGCCCATCGCGAGCACCCCCTCGGTCCTCGACGCAAGCGTCTCGACCAGCTCGTACCCGTACATCTCCCGATGGGAGAGCAGCTTCAGGATCGCCACCGGTCCCGCGCCTCGCATCAATTCTCGTTCAATCCGCATGACATGACTCCGGGGAGGAATTCAGAACTCGAGACACATACTATGCGTGGCATGGTATGTGAGTCAAGGCCAATCTCCGGAAGGCCGATGCTTTCGAATTCGCCCCGCGTCGGGCTACACTCGCCCCATGGCACGTTCGGTCGTTCTTCTTCTCGCGGCGTCCCTCTTCGCGACCACCTGGGCCTCCTCCCCGGCGGCCGGGAGCCCGCCCAAACCCCACGCCTCCGGGCAGCAGCCGCCGATCGCCGCAGCCGAGCCGGAGGAACCGCTTCGCCCCTACGAGAAGGCCGCGGCAGGCGAGCGGGCGGCGATCGAGGGTCTCCTCGGAAGCCTGGCGTGGCCCCGGCGAGTCATTGCGATCCTGCGACTCCAGCGATTCGACTGCCCGGAATCCGCGGCGATGGTGGCCGACGCCCTCCACGATCCGCGGGTGGCCGTTCGCTGCTTCGCGGTCCTGGTCCTCGCCCACCGGAACGTCCCCCAGGCGGAGGACTGGTTCGAACGCGAGTCGGACCCCGAAGTCATTCGCACGGCGCTCCGGGCTGGATATCGGATCGATTCCGAACGGCTCGCCCGCGGCTTGACCGCCCTGTCCCGGAGTTCACGGCTCCAGGACAAGATGCTCGCCGCGGAGCTCGGCCTCCTCGCCGATGACGACGAGCTCGTGGAACTCGCCACCGAACTCGTCCGGACCATCATCCTGCGGATGGGCAAGGAGGAGAGCGGCGCGCTCAGCCCGCGACTGGCGCGACTCACCGGTGGCGATGACCTCCGCCGGGACTATCGCTGGCGGCTCTGGTACCAGAAGAACCGCGGCCTTCGATCGCTGCATGGCGCCCGAATGCTCCCGGCCCGGGCCGACGCGACCGTCGCGACATCGAGGCCGACGCCCTCGCATCCCGACGACCTCAGCGAGATCGCCCGCCTTCCGCTGGATGAATTCACGGAACTCAGCGACCACCTCGAGACGCTCGCACTGCAACCGATCGACCTCGCGATCGTGATCGACTGCACCGCGAGCATGTCGGGCGAGATCGCGGATGCCCAGGGCGGCATCGACGATCTCATGCGGTTCGTCGGCGACGTCTCGGCCGGCGTCCGCGTCGGCATCGCGGGCTATCGCGATCGCCGGGAGAAGTTCGAGAAGATCGGCTGGGATTTCACCCCTTCGATCGACGCGGCCCGACGGAACCTCTGGCGGCTGAATGCGGAAGGCGGCGGCGACCGACCCGAACTGGTCAACGAGGGGCTCGGACTCGCGTACGGTTCGTTCTCCTGGAATCCTCACCATCGGGGCGTGCTCGTCCTGGTGGGCGACGCCCCGCCGCATCCCGGCCGCGGCGAGTCCTGCGTGAAGATGGCGACGGCGGCGAAGCTTCGGGGCGTGACCACGCACGTCGTGGGATGCGACCCGACGATCGAGGACGACGACGATCCCGGCGCCGGCCCCGACGAGAACATCGAGACGCCGGCGGCGGACGGCCCGAACGGAATCAAGGGCGTGTCACGTCGTCGATGGGGGCGGAATCGCGAGGCGATCGAGTTCTTCCCCGAGATCGCGGCGGCCGGCGGCGGCCGGGTCGTGAACCTCGCCCGCGACGAACGCCTGGTCCCCGAGATCGCGGGGCTCATCGTCGGCGTCGACTTCGAGAAGCCGATGATCGAGTTCTTCGAGGTCTACATGGAACTCTGTCGCTGAGCGACCGGGCGCCTCGCGCGGTTCAGGCGTTCGCAGGACGCCCCGGCCACTTCTCACGCTCGCCCTCGACCTCGACCAGCATCTTCCAGGCTCGCTCGAGGATCTCCCGGACGTTCTCGCCGGTCGCGCCGCTGCTCACCACCACCTCGGCCGAATCGATGCCGATCGCGTGGGCGACCCGCCGGATCGTGGCGTCACGCTCCGCGGGGGCGACGAGATCGATCTTGTTGAACACCACCAGTTCCGGCTTCTCGGCCAGCACCGGGCTGAATGCATGCAGTTCCCGTCGAATGACTTCGTGATTCGCGATCGGATCGCTTTCGTCGAACGGTACGAGATCGATCACGTGGACGATCACCTTGGTGCGTTCGACGTGCCGGAGGAAGTCGTGTCCCAGGCCCGCGCCGTCCGCGGCGCCCTCGATCAGCCCGGGAATGTCGGCGATCACCAGACGACGATCACCCGGAAGTTCCGCGATGCCCGGCTGCGGCGTGAGGGTGGTGAACGGATAGTCCGCGATCTTCGGCCGGGCCTTGCTCACCGCGCTGAGCAGCGTCGACTTGCCGGCGTTGGGAAGCCCGACCAGCCCCACGTCCGCGATGAGCTTCAACTCCAGGAGGAGCGTGCGTTCGATCTCCGGCTCGCCCGGCGTCGCCTCCCGCGGCGTCTGGTTGGTCGCGCTCTTGAAATGCTCGTTCCCGAACCCGCCTCGACCGCCCTTCGCCACCACGATTTCCTGTCCGGGGTGATCGAGATCCGCGATGACCTCGCCCGACTCCTCGTCCCGCACCACGGTTCCCACCGGAACCTTGACCAGCTTCGACGGACCGTCCGCCCCATGCCGGCTGGTCGATGCACCCTGCACCCCCTTCTCGGCGCGGAAGTGCGGCGCGTACCGGAACGGAAGCAGCGTGTCGAGGTGCGGATCGGCGACGAGCACGACATCGCCGCCTCGTCCACCGTTCCCGCCATCGGGGCCACCCTTGGGCACGAACTTCTCCCGATGAAGGCTCACGCATCCATCACCGCCCTTGCCACTTCGCACGAAGATCCGTGCTTCATCGATCATGAGCATGGTGAATGACCTCCGTGAGACGAGCCGGGTGCGGGAATGAACACGCCCCGAGCGGCGAAGGCTCGGGGCGTGGAATCGTTGGCGATGTCGACCGAGCTTCCGATCGACTCAGTTCGCGGTGGCGACCGCTCGGTCGATGACGTCGTACCGCGGCACCGAGGCGTCGGCGGGAACGATGTCGATGAACCGGCCTCGGAAGCGGACCGTGCCGTCGACGCGAGCCATCAGGGTGTCGTCCTTGCACCGCTGGACGAGATATCCGGGCTTGAATCGGGTTCCGCACTGGCGGACGATGATCGATCCCGCCTTGGCGACCTGACCGCCGTAGAGCTTGATGCCCCGGAACTGGGGGTTCGAGTCACGGCCGTTCTTGGACGAGCCCTGTCCCTTCTTATGTGCCACGGTCAGCTCCGTTCGGTCTTTTTCACAGGTGGGGTTCCGGATCGAACCCGGCCTCACCCGTTCGTTGTATCTCTGGCCGGACACGCCTCGTGCCGGCCGAATGGAGAAGCATAGCGAAAAGCCGGCCTCCCGCCAATCCCCGAGGGGATATTCAGCGGTAGATCCAGCAGCCGGCGGACTTGCCGCCGACCTGGAACTCCAACTCACAGGCTGGCCCGCGGCGGTTCTTCCTGGTGTCGAGCGGAAGCGCCTCGGAGCCCCGCTTCTCCGGATCACCGGGAACGGTGTATTCCCGACGCAGGGTCCGATACAGCGAGACCGGATCACCTGATTCGGGATGCTGAACGACCTTTCGATCGCTCGACAGGCCCTGGAAGAAGAGCGTCAACTCGGTCACGTCGAGGTTTTCGGCGGGCCACACCGCGATGCCGGTCCGGGCATTCTCCTTGCCGACCCGCAGATCACCGATGATTCGGTTCTGATCTTCGAGGAGCGGATTCCCGAGCAGCTTCCGGAGCTGGCCCACGGTCCGGCTGGGCACGCCTCGTCCGGAGCGAAGAATCCTGCCGCTGTCCATGAAGAGCTCGATTCGCGGCGCGAACACGAGATCCCGCTCGGTGAGATTGGTGACCGTGTACGTGAAGTACCAGTACCGCCTTCCATCGACGGGATCGACGTAGAGCCGGAGGTCCCCGGGCGTGAGACCCAGTTCCCAATCCTGCCCCGAAACCGACGCCACGCCGGGCGCTGCGGTCGCGGAAGACCAACTCATCGTCGCCACCAGCGACGAGACCGCCGCCAGGAGGACAAGGATCCGGCTGGAGAGATTCCGCGATACCGCGGTCTGACGCATCTGAACCATGGAAAGTACTCCTGAGGGGCGATTCGGCAGTGTATCAGGAACGGTTCCGGATGGATCCCTATCATCCACCGATCAGGCTCGGGAGTGGTAGGTTTTCTCCAGAATGACAGAACTCCACAAAGCCCCCGAGGCGGATCTCCCCAAGCCGGAGCGAGTCCGCCCGGATGAAATCGAGGCCGCCATCCGGGTGCTCGTCCGAGGCGATCGCGCGGCCGCCAGGCGATTTCTCGACTACGCCCGTTCAACCCGGCTGGACCTCGATCAGACCTGGGTCGTTCGGAATCGCGATGGCGGGATCGACTTCACCGCCCTTGCCGCCCCCGCGGCGGGCCGAACGGCGATGGTCTTCGGTACCCGGCCGAACTCGAAGGCCGATGTGGAGCTTGCCGGCAACCTGCTTGCCGCGGTGGCGGCCGGATGTCGCGAACGGGACGTCGACCTGGCGCAGGCGTTGATCGATCCGAGTGATCAACTCGAAGAAGCCATGTTCATCGCGGGAGGCTTCCGACGACTCGCTCAACTCGACTACCTCGAGCGACCGGTCCCCCGATTCGGCACCATTGCATCTCCGGACCTGCCGGCCGACATCCGAATCGCCCCCTGGGACGGCGACGAGCACGAACTCATCGAATTGCTCGAACGCACCTACGAGGACACGCTCGACTGTCCGGGGCTCGCGGGGCTTCGCCGCACGAGCGACATTCTGGCCGGCCACCTGGCCGCCGGCACGCGGGAGCCGAGCTGGTGGCACGTTCTTCGAATCGACGATGTTCCGTCCGGGGTGCTCCTCTTCAATCGTGGTTCCGATCGGCATTCGATCGAACTCGTCTACCTCGGCCTCGCCCCGGTGGCCCGGGGGCGGGGCCTCGGAAGGACCCTCTTGACATTCGGGATGGCCGCACTCGACGGCGACGACGCACGCGTCGTGGTTCTGGCCGTCGATCGCGAAAACCAGCCTGCAGTAAGGCTTTACCGACGGGCGGGCTTTCGACATTCGGTCCGCCGAACCGCGATGGTCCGCCCGCTCAATCCGTGACGAGATCGCCCCGGTCGTGTTTTCCACAAGGTGGGAACGACCCCCGCCCGCGAGCGGTGGATTACTTTTTTCCCGGGACTGAAAAGCGAGGCGGAACAACGGATTCCGGCGAACGTGACGCACCGGAATCGGTTTTCCGCAAAGCGTCGCCGGCCGGTGTGGTTAGTGTTAAGGAGTTGCCCAAGGATGGGTGATCCGCTCCGTTTCGCCAGAAGCCGGTGCGGGTGAAATCCGGAATCGAGGACTTTTTCGATTCGGATTCCGACCCGAACCGGAACACGTTTCAGCGAAGAACGAGCTTGCTCCCCCACGCCTTTTCGGGGAGATGCGGATGAGCATCGCGTCGCCTCGAGAGAGGGCGCTCGATTCGATTCGCAGGAAGGGATTCCAACTCAAACCGACGACCGCCTCGAATCCGGCCTCCGCCGGAGCGCGATCGTCGCGGCCCCCCATCGGGGTCGGTTCGAGATCCGGCGAGCGACGCCGGACGGAAGCCCTCGATCGGAGCTCGCCAGCATGAACGAAGAGATGAACGCCTCTGACCACACCCTCGACGAGTCCCGTGCCGCCGGCGACTGCACGTCCCGCATCGGCCGCGAAGTCGCTCGTCGCGTCGGCCCCCGCCGCTGGGACATGTGGTTCGATCGCTCGACCGCCTTCGTGGTCGAGGAAGGCCGGCTCAAGGTCGAGGCCGACAGCCGCTTCGTCGCGGACTGGATCGAACGCCACTTCCGCGAGGCGATCCAGCTCGCCGCCCGCGCCGAACTCGGCGAGCACGCGGAAGTCCAGCTCGACGTCCGGTCCCGACCGGGCACCGAGCAGCCGCAGAGCGACACCACGTCGCCTCCTCCCCCGCCGGATCGCAGCAAGGCCCGCGGGCGCCGCACGCGATCCACCAGCCGCGGCCGCCGCGAATCCGGGCCGAGCCTCGACGGTTTCGAAATCGGCGACTCGAACCGGCTCGCCTACGACGCGGCATGCCGACTCGGTGATGATCTGGAGGGATCCACCAGCGTCCTCTTCGTCCATGGCGACTGCGGAATCGGAAAGACCCACCTGCTCCGTGGCATCTGCGAGAAGCGGAAGCGTCACGACCGGCGGGCGAAGGTCCGCTACCTCACCGGCGAACAGTTCACCAACGAGTACATCCATGCGGTGCGGAACAGCGAGCTCGACAGTTTCAGGAAGACGCTGCGGCGGCTCGATCTTCTCGCGATCGACGACGTCCACTTCCTCTCGAACAAGAACGCCACCCAGAGCGAATTCCTGCACACGATCGACGCGATCGTGATGTCCGGAGGCGCCGTGGCGGTCGTGTCCGACGATCACCCCCGCACCATCAATCGATTCAGCGGACCGCTGGTCAGTCGTTTCCTCTCCGGGATGGTCGTCCAGGTCGATCGTCCGGATCGGGAACTGCGGGTCCGACTGGCCCGACGCCTCGCCATGGAACGCGGGATCCGACTCGGCGACGCCGCGACCGAGACCCTTGCGTCCCGTTGCGTCGGTTCGGTGCGGGAGCTCATCGGCGGACTCACCCGGGTGGATGCCCTGGCTCGCCTCGACGCCGGGGTCGGCGACCAGTCGGAGATCGGATCCATCACCATCCAGCGGGCGCTCGGCGACGAGTCCACCTCGACCGGTGGGAAGCCGATCCGACTCTCGCGGATCATCGAGGTGGTCTGCGACGAGGTCGGGGTCGACCGGGACGAACTGCTGTCGAGCGGACGCCACCGACGCGTCGTCCTCGCCCGAGGATTGTGCGCCTACCTCGCTCGCGAACTGACCAACGCGTGCTTCCCGGAAATCGCCGCGGCACTCGGTCGCACCACCCACTCCACGGTCCACACCGCCGATCGTCGAATCCGTCGGCAACTGGAATCCGACGAGCTGGTGCCCGGGCCGGCGGATCAGACGGTTCGCCTTCGGGATCTGGTCGACGAGGTCCGACAGGCGCTTCGACGCGCCTGATCCGGGCGATGGACTCGGCGTCAGGCGGCATGGGTACACTCCCACGATGATCCGCCACCCTCGATCCATCGCCGGTATGCCGCCCCTCGTCGCCCTGATCGCCAGCCTCCTCCTCCCGGCTCCAGGGTTCGCCCAGACGGATCGGTACGGGCCGGTCGACTCGAGCGACGCGAGCATCACGGTGCTGCGACGCAGCATCGGTGGCGAGGGAAACCCGGCGAACCTTGCGACCTTCGCGAAACGCGACCTGAACGGAACCGATGCCATTCTCCGCGCGGCCGCGACCGGAGGCGCCGCGGAGATGCGGGTGCGTGCGGTGCTCGAACTCGTACAACGCGGCGAATCACTCCAACGCCTGATCTCCCGGCTCGAATCCGACGACGAACGCGGGGCGGCGGTGGTCGGCGCGATCAGCAACGGGCTGGTCGATCAGGCAACCGCCATCTCCCTGCTGCCGAACCTCGAAGCCGTCGACATCGCGCTCGTCCTGACGCTGGCGATCGCGGACCGGCCCGAGGACTCCTCCCGACTCCAGCAGATCGCCGACGACGAAGACGCAACCTGGCTGACCCGGGGCCTGGCCGCCGCGACCCTCGAGCACCGTTCGATCCCCGGGGTCGCCGCCTGGCGATCCGAGATGCAGGCCATCCCGTCCGCGACTCGGGATCGCACGACGTTCGAGCTCGTCGCGTTTCTCGAAATACTCCGGTTCGCGGATGCGACGCTCATGTTCCTGCCCGAGGTCTCGGATCGACCGGCCAACGACGCCCTGCGTGCCGCCGTCGTGGAGACCCTCCTGGAACTGGCCCCGGAGACGGGCGGCGAAGCCTGGCTCGACCTGCTTTCCGACTGCGAAGACGACCTGCGAACGCCACCGATCGGGATGCTTCTGGTCAGCGCCGATCGGGCGGCACCCCCCGAAGCCGCCGGCCGGTTCCCGACCGAGGACCGGATGTCGAAAGCCATCGCCGAACTGGTGATGACCGCGCCTGAAGGCCGACCCGAAGCCGCGATCGCCGCGATCGAGCTGGGCCATCGACCAACCATGCTCTGGGCGATCATGAACCCGGAAGCGAGCGTCGACCAGCGGGTGCTCGAGGCAACGCTCGATCGAGCCCTTCGTTCGTCCCGTCCCGGTTTCGAAGAACTCGCACTCCAGGCGGCGAGCAGCCTCGCCGCCATCGATCCGGCCGCGATCGGAGCCCGACTCCAGACGTGGGTCGACGCAGCGAACGGCGATCTGGGCGTCGAGATCCTCTTCCGAGGGCTGATCGACGCTCCCGGACCGGACTCCATCGCGCAGGCACGCCCCTATCTCGAATCCTCCGACCGAGCGACGCGGTCGCTCGCACTTCTCGTGCTCGCCGGCGGAGGCGAGCTCGACGAGCCCCAGCTCCGACGCCTCGGCCGGGCGGCCGCGGGCGGCGGTGGCCTTCCCCCGGACCTTCGGCCACTCGCGGCGTGGCGTTATCTGGAAGCCCGCGGAGCGCTTGAGACGTCGATTCCACGAATCGTCGAGCCCTGAGCCGCTGATCGGTCGATCAAGGAGGAACATCCCATGAACTTCATCCCGCTCAATCGCCCCGACATCCGATCCCATGATTTCGCCGCCCTCGAGGGAGCGCTCCAGGCGCTCGCCGAAGACGACTACTCGCCGATCCGGCGGCTCGAAGCGGCCGCCGCCAGGTTGACCGATCGCCCCTACGCGGTGGCGGCGACCACCGCCGGCGTGGCCCTCGAAGCCGCCATGCTCTCGGTGGGGCTCCGCGTCGGCGATGAAGTCATCTGCCCGGCCCTCGCGCCGGCCCGGCTCGTCGCCGCGATCGTCCGATCCGGAGGCATCCCTCGATTCGTGGATGTCGATCCCCTGACCGGCGGCATGCCGTCGGACGCGGTGGAAGCCGCGATCTCCGACCGAACCCGCGCCATTTCCTCGATCGCACCGTGGACCACCCCCGCCGTGCTCGAAGATCTCGCCGCGATGAGCCGAAAATACGAGATCCCCCTCATCGAGGATGCGATCGAAAGCCTCGGAACGACGATGCCCTCCGATGCCGCGGGCCGATTCGGCGTGCTGTCGGTCCTCGGCCTCGGGCGCGAGAGTTCGGCGATGGCGGCCGGAGGCGGGCTGATCGTCACCCACGACGAACGAGTCGCCGCGACCTGCCGGGTGATCCTGACCGAGGGCCGCGCCGCCTCCGGCGATCCCGACGACGTCGACGAGGACCACGAAGCCGGTGATCACGTTCGGGCCGGGCTCGACGGACGATTGGACGTGCTTCGCGCCTCCATCGGCATCGGGGCCCTCGAACGACTGCCCGAAACCCTCGCCGCCCGCCGGGAGGTCGCCTCCCGCTACATCGCCCGGCTTGGTGGCGAGGCGGATCTTCTGATCTCCCCGCCACCCTCGAGCGTTCAACCGAGCTGGACGGCGTTCCCGGTGCGACTCGACGAACGCTTTCACATCGAGGACCGCGACGCGATCATTCGAGGGATGCGCCGGCACGACCTCGGCGTCTCCGCCGGATGGTCGTTCGGCCCGGGCCTGCCCGTCGCGAGGCACGGCGGCACGCCGGAGGATCGGTGGCCGATCGCCGCCCGAATCGCGGGGCGAACCATGTTGCTGCCGTGTCACGCATTCGTCACCGCCGCCGACGTCGACATCATCTGCCAGACGCTCCTGCTCATCATGAAGCAGACGGTGTTCGGCCGCGGCGGGCAGTGATTTCACCTGACCGAGGTGACCGTCGCCGCCGTGCCGACGCGCAGCGTGACTTCGCGAGGCTCGCTCACTCCCACTCGATGGTGGCGGGCGGCTTCGAACTGATGTCGTAGACCACCCGATTGACCCCGGCCACCTCGTTGATGATGCGGTTCGAGATGGAGGCGAGGACGCCGTAGGGCAGGCGGGCCCAGTCCGCGGTCATGAAGTCCTGCGTTTCGACGGCGCGGACCGCGACGACGTTGTCGTAGGTTCGTCCGTCCCCCATCACCCCGACCGACCGGACCGGCAGCAGCACCGTGAAGACCTGATTGGTCGACCGATACAGTTCGTTCGCGACGATCTCCTCGAGCAGGATCTCGTCGCACTCCCGGAGCAGGTCGAGTTTCTCGATCGTGATGTCGCCGAGGACCCGGACCGCCAGTCCGGGGCCGGGGAAGGGATGTCTCCAGACGATCGCGGGCGGCAGGCCGAGGACCTCGCCGAGCGTGCGGACCTCGTCCTTGAAGAGATCGCGAA
Source organism: Planctomycetaceae bacterium (assembly GCA_002683215.1). Lineage (GTDB taxonomy): Bacteria > Planctomycetota > Phycisphaerae > Phycisphaerales > SM1A02 > UBA12014. The sequence goes on along the minus strand of NYSY01000169.1, from coordinate 5,743 downwards.
GCGGCTCGACCAGCTCGAATCCGAGTTCCTCGGGCAGCCCGCCGACGTTGTGGTGAAGTTTGATGTTCGCCGCGGTGCCCGCGAGGGAATGCCCGCTCTCGATCACGTCGGGATACAACGTGCCCTGCGCGAGGAACCGGACGCCGCCGTACTTCGAGGACTCCGACTCGACCTGGCGTGCGGCCTCCTGGAAGACCGTGATGAATCGATGGCCGATCAGCCGCCGCTTCTCCTGCGGATCGTCGACGCCCTTGAGATCCTCGAGAAACGCATCAGCCGCGTCGACGACCCGGAGATCGATGTCGAAGTGATCGCGGAACGTGGTCTCGACGAGTTCACGTTCGTTCTTTCGAAGGAGTCCGTTGTCGACGAAGATGCAGGTGAGCCGGTCGCCGATCGCCCGCTGGAGGAGCGCCGCGACCACCGAGCTGTCGACGCCGCCGGAAAGGCCGCAGATCACCCGGTCCTCGCCGACCCGGGCCCGGACCCGCTCGCATTCCGCATCGAGGTACTCGCTCATCCGCCAGGTGCCGCTGCAACCGCAGATTCCGTAGAGGAAGTTGCGGAGGATGTCGACGCCATGAGGGGTGTGGGTGACCTCGGGATGGAACTGAACGCCCCAGAAGGGACGCTCCCGATGACGAACCGCGGCGAACGGGCAAGTGGAGGTCGACGCCACGGCCTCGAACGCATCGGAGAGCCCGGTCACCTGATCGCCGTGGCTCATCCAGACGGAGGTCCGTGACGGGATGCCCGCGAGCAGCCCCTCGTCGTTCCCGATCTCCAGCTGCGCTCGGCCGTACTCCCGACTGGGCGCACTCTTGACCGTGCCACCGAGCATCTCGCATCCGAGTTGCATGCCGTAGCAGATCCCCAGAACCGGAACCCCGAGCTCGAGCATGCCGGGATCGCAAACCGGCGCACCGGATTCGTGGACGCTCGAGGGTCCGCCCGAAAGGATCACGCCCTTCGGGTTCAGGGCCCGAATGGTCTCGAGATCGGTGTCGGGCGCCACGAGGAGGCTGAACGCGCCGAGCTCTCGAACTCGGCGAGCGATGAGCTGGGTGTACTGGCTCCCGAAATCGAGAATCGGGATGGTCTCGGTGGCAGGAATGTCGCCGGTGGTCGCGGTGGTCATGGTGGATCCGAAGACTGGACCGCGGAATCTCGCTCGGATTCCGCATGATTGAAAGAGAAAATGCTACCGCGCCGCCCCCCCGGCCGGTGGGGATCGACCTTCCACCCCCACCCACGACCGGCCCGCGTTGCTCGTGACCTCCCCTTCCGGTGTTATTCTGCATCCATGCCTCGTTGGAGCACGCAACTTCGTTCCCTGAGCGGGGTTCTGGCAGCCCTCACCGCCCTCGGCTGCGCCCCTCCCATCCCCGATGGTGGGTTCGATGCACCGGATCCGGCGTCCCGGATCTACGCGGCGGTCGGAGTCGCGGAACGCTGGAACGCGACCACCCCCCCCGAAGCGAGGGTCCGACCACCGAAGAAGACCCTCCAGCATCTCGTCGTGATGCTGCAGTCGAGCGATCCTGCCGCCCGGCTGATCGCCGGTGAAACGCTCAAACTGGTGACCGGCCGGAACTTCGGTTTCGACCCCTCCGGCTCCACCCCCACGCGGTTCGAAGCCGTGGAACGATGGCGGGCCTGGGTCGATTCCCTTCCGGACGAAACGCCGCCCGCGAAGACCGCCGATCCCGGAGGGACGGCGCCGTGACCGATGCACCCTCATTGATTCGTGTGGAACTGCTGAGCCAGCCGGAACTGTTGGCGCCGGTCCGGGCGATGCTGACGTCGTTGTCGGAGCGGCTCGGCTTCGACGACGTCGAGACCGGACATCTCGCACTCGCGGTGGACGAAGCACTCGCGAATGTGATTCGACACGGGTACGAGGGCGCGGCGGACGGCCGCATCTGGCTCTCCGCCAGCGTGAGAGAGACGCCGACCCGACGGCTTCACATCGAGATCGAGGATCAGGGAAGGCAGGTCGACCCGGACCAGATCAACCCCCGCGATCTCGACGACGTCCGTCCGGGTGGACTTGGCGTCCACCTGATGCGAGAAGTGACCGACACCTGCGAATTCGAACGTCGAACGCCGACGGGAATGCGACTGGTGCTTGAAAAATCAATTCCGACCGCCCGGCCTTCCGGACGGTACGACAAGAGCACCGGTACGCCGGAGAATGGAAGTCCATGACGAGCGGACAGGAAATGAACATCGAGATCGCGAAGCACGATGACGCCGTGGTGGCCAGCCCGGTCGGTGAGATCGACCTCGCCCGGAGTCCCTCGCTTCGAAATCACCTCGCCGAAATCTTCGCGGAGAAGCCCGCCCGGCTGATCATCGATCTCGCCCAGGTCCCGTACATGGACAGCTCGGGTGTCGCGACCCTCGTCGAGGCGTTGCAGCTGAGCCGATCCAAGGGATGCACGCTGATCCTGGCCGGCATGCAGGACCGGGTCCACTCCGTGTTCGAAATCGCGCGGCTCGACACGGTCTTCACCATCGTGGCGGATGCCGCCACCGCGATCCAGGACGGCTCATGACCACCACCGCCCCCCGACGCGGCCTCCTCACTCGCCCGATCGAAAGCATCGGTGCGCTGGTCCTCGGCGTCTTCGAATTCGTCGGCGCGCTGTATTGGCTGCTTCATGAACTCGTTGGATGGACATGGCGATCCATCGTGAAGCGCGAGGTGCGGTTCGGCCGCGCGGCATTCGTCTCCCAGATGGTTCGGGTGGGGGTCAGGTCGATCAGCATCGTGATCCTCGTCTCGGGCAGCATCGGGTTCATTCTCGCGCTTCAAACCGCACCCAGCCTCGCCCAGTTCGGCCAGGTGGACAAGGTCGCCAATCTCGTCGGCGTCGCGGTGTTCCGTGAACTGGGTCCCCTGATCGCCGCGATCGTGCTCACTGGATTCGCCGGCGCCTCGATCGCCGCTGAAATCGGGACGATGGTGGTGGGCGAGGAGATCGAGGCGCTCGAGTCGATGGGCCTGAATCCGGTCCGCTTTCTCGTGGTCCCCCGCGTCATCGCCAGCGCCATCAGCCTCGTCCTGCTCGCCGTGATCGCGGATCTCTCCGCGGTCTTCTCGGGCGGCGTGATCGGAATCCTCCAACTCGGGATTCCCTACGAGGTCTACAAGGACAACACCATCCAGCAACTGACCAGTGCCGACTTCCTGACCGGCCTGTTCAAGGCCGGGGTGTTCGGAACGATTCTCGGGCTGATCGCCTGTCGCAACGGACTCGCGGTCTCGGGCGGCGCGGCCGGCGTCGGCAAGGCCACGACCGACACCGTGGTTCAGACGGTGGTCACCGTGATCTTCGCCGACCTGTTCTTCACGGCCCTGTTCTTCAACCTCGGACTGGGCTGAAGCCCACTCGAGCGGAATCGTCTGGGGGATCGTCCGAAACCCTCGCCACGCGGGAATCCACCGCAGGATCATCCCGCCGCCTCCCGTCACGCACCGATCGCGAGTCTTTCGGCGGCACGGGCGGGCAGTCCCGATGCCAGGGTTCGCGCCTGCGCGGCGGGGATGTCATACCCAGCCCGTCGCCATGAGATTTCGCGGTCATCGAGGTCGAGGATGGCGTAGGCCGCCCTCGGATCACCGTCTCGCGGCTGCCCCACCGAACCGGGGTTCAGGATGTAGCGGGCATCGGTCTCGAGTTCGACGGACACGCCCGGCGATCCGGGCCCCGATTCGACCATGGCATCACCATCACGACGTTTGAAGCACCCGGGAAGGTGGGTATGTCCGACGAGACAGATCGACGCGTCGACGCCGCGGAATGCGGGTGCCGCCGCCGCCTCGTTCAAGAGGTATCGACGCCCACCGGGGATCGGGGAATCGTGCACGAGCATGAGATCGGACTCAAGGTAGATCATGCCCGGAAGCTGCTCGATGCGTTCGATCAGGTCGGGCCGGAGCGTCTGCATCCGACGGCTCGTCCATTCGATCGCCTCACGGGCGACATCGCGAAACGATTTCGCGATCTCGGGGCGAAGCATCGCTTCCTCATGATTGCCGATGACCATCACGGCATCACGGTCGAACACGAGATCGAGGCATTCGATCGGGTCCGGGCCGTAGCCCACCACGTCTCCGAGGCAGATCAGCCGATCGATTCCCGCGGCGTCGAGCGCCGCAAGCACCGATTCCAGCGCGAGGAGATTCCCGTGGATGTCAGAGATGATTCCGAGTCGCATGAAGCCCGCCTTTCTTGAAACCAACCGGAGCTCCGACGAAGGTCCACCAACACGGTTCGAGCAGGATGGCATCCCTGATTCGGAACTCCATGACTCTCTTTTCATCGGTCGTTCGGATCCTCCTCGCCACCTTCACCCTTCCCACCCGAAACAGATCGACTTCTGGGTCCGCATCGTTATCATCAGCCCCCGGCCGACCCCGGGCACTGGAGGCCGAGAAGCCCCTGCTGATCGGCGAGACGCTCGACCACCTGATCGGGGTGGTCGACGAGCGCCGCCCAGCCTTCCCGGATCGCCCGATGGCACCCCGCGCTCGCTCCGGTATCCACCCGACCCGGCACCACCATCACGTCGCGGCCGTAGTCGTCCGCGGCCAGCCGAGCCGTGATCATCGCCCCGCTTCGAAGCCCCGCCTCGATGACGACGACCCCGATCGAAAGACCGGCGATGATCCGGTTTCGACGTGGAAAACGGGCGGGCCGAGGGCCCGCGTCGCAGCGATATTCCGTCACCAGAAGCCCACCGGCATCGACCACCTCCGAGAAGAGGGACTCATGTTCCGGGGGGTAGAGTCGCGCCAGACCGCTTCCGAGGACCACGACGGTTCGACCGCCGGCACGGAGCACCGCCCTGTGCGCCGCAGCGTCGATCCCGCGAGCACCTCCGGAACAGACCGTGATCCCGTTTTCCGTCAGCGTGGTCGCGAATCGTGCCGCCAGGTCGATGCCCACCGCCGAAGCCCGGCGACTTCCCACGATCGCGATCGTTGGCGCTGCATCCAGGCACGCGGCTCGACCACGCATCCGAAGCAGACTCGGAGGATCGGACATCCCCCGCAGGAGTGGGGGGTAACACTCCTCGAAGATGCCGAACACCTCGCCCTTCAGCCGCCGGACGCGTCGAAGGTCGGACTTCGCCGCTCGAAAGTCGAGCGACGCCAATCGCTTCCGGACGGTCGACGGCGGCACCTCGAGGATGCTGGACAGGTCTTCGATCGATGCCGACCGAATCTCTGCGATCGTTCCGAACCGCCGACGAAGCCGGCCGACCGCGGCCGGGCCCCATCCCGATGCGTCGGCCATCGCGATCATCCAAACCTGATCCGTGACGCTCATCGTGACTTCCGACCCCGCCTTGCAGCCTAATGGCCAGAAACAACGTCCCGGTTGGAACGTGCGGTTCTGCAGGTCATTTCAGTGGCGGGCGACCGATCGAGCGACGAACCGCCGGGGCAACGCGAGTCAGATCGAGTCGGCCTCTTCATCGAGATCCGACCAGAGGCTGGCGTCATCGCTCAACGGTTCGTAGGTCAATTCGGCTGGAGCCACGCCGTCTTCTCCTGACGGCCGCTCCTCAACCGAACCGTCTTCCTCTTCCGCTTCCTCGTCCTCGTCCGCTTCCTCGTCCGCTTCCTCTTCCGCTTCCTCGTCCTCGTCCGCTTCCCCTTCCACTTCTTCTTCTTCTTCTTCTTCTTCTTCTTCTTCTTCTTCTTCTTCTTCTTCTTCTTCTTCTTCTTCTT
>NYSY01000168.1 GCA_002683215.1 Planctomycetaceae bacterium | reverse complement strand
CTGGTTGACATGCCCAGAGTCTAGCCGCGAACGGCGCAATCGCCGTTGGGAGACGACGTGGCCAGCCATGTTTTTACGTCGAAGGCCAGGAGCAATCCACCCGGAACGGTGACTTCGGCCGGAAGCCCCGGTCCGCCGTCGCCACCACGGGGATTCAAGCCGGGGTGTTCGACTCGAGATGACCGATGGAGCGACGCAGAAGATCGAGGCTCATCTCATGCACGTCGACCCCATGTCCGATACGGTCGAGCAGGGTGACGGTCAGCCGACCTCCAAGGTGTTCACGGAATTCTTCGAGGCCCTCGATCAGCCTCGTGTCCAGGAGCAGGGGATCGAAGACGGGCAGGCCGAGCCGTATCGTCGTGTCCACGATGCGGTCGAGTGATCCACGGTCGAGACGTCCGTCGAAATGGGAGTAGGCGGCGTCGAGGCAGACGCCGATCGCGACCGCCTCTCCGTGGGAGCGGGTGAAATCGCTCATCGACTCGAGCCGGTGGGCCGACCAGTGACCGAAGTCGAGGGGACGGGCCTCGCGTCTTTCGAAGGGGTCCCCGCCGCTCGCGATGTGTCGGAGGTGGAGCTCTGCGCACCGATGGATTACGGGGCGGGAAACGTCCAGATCGCGTTCACGGATTCCATCCGCCGCGCCTTCGATTTCGCCGAAGAACGCCGCGTCCTGCAGGCAGGCGATCTTGACCGCTTCGCTGAAGCCCTCGGACCAGCGCCGGTCGTCGAGGGTCTCCAGCATCCGTTCGTCGCAGATCACCGCGACGGGCACGTCGAAGGCGCCGACGAAGTTCTTCTTGCCGAACCGGTTCACGCCGTTCTTCACACCGATCGCGGCGTCGAGCTGGCCGAGCACGGTGGTCGGGAACCGGATCAGGCGGACGCCGCGGTGGGCGGTGCTGCTCGCGAATCCCACCGCGTCGATGACCGCGCCTCCGCCGAAGACCGCGACGTACGAACGTCGATCGATGCGATGACGTTCGATCGCTTCGAGCATGTGGTCGATCACGGCGGGATCGTTCTTCGAGGCCTCGCCGCCCGGCACTTCGAGGATCTCGCGGACTTCGGGCAGCGGGTCCCGGTCGAAACGACTTCGGATCGCCTCATGGATTCCCGGCGTCGCCGCGGCGAGACCGGCATCGATCACCACGATCATCCCGGGTCGGGGTTCGCCCGCCGTCCGGTCCGCGATGATCCGGTCGATCGTCGGATTGTCCGGGTCGAGCACGCCTCGATCGAAGGTCAGCCGATGGGTGAAGCGCACGTCGAAGTCGTCGTGGATCTCGGTGGCCGTGATGTTCTTTGAAGACATGGAGATGATCGCTCGTCGTTCGGGCGGGCCGGGCCTCGCCGTGCGGCGGACCCGACAGCATAGTTTCGACTCGATCGGGGAGGGACTGTTCCGGAAAGGAGGAGTGGATCCGAGGGCAAAAATAAAAGTGGGACCACGGCGGAGGGGCGCCCACCGTGGTCCCGGTGTCCCACACCACGTTGGTGCGGGAGGTCGGATCGTTGCTGGTCCGGGTTTTCGGACGCCGGTCAGTCGCCGGTCCTGACGACGACGAACCGCGTCATCCCCGCCCGTTCGACCAGAAGTCGAACCCTCGTCCCCTCACCGGCCGCCTCCATCGCGGATCGGAAGCTCTGGATCGAGTCCACGGACGTCCCGTCGACCTGGAGGATCGCGTCGCCGGGTTCGATCCCCGCGGCCGCGGCCGGGCCGTCGGCCTGCACCCCTCGCACGAACAGTCCGTCACGAGTGGTCAGCGAAGCCTCCTCGCGGGACGCGTCGTCGAGCGGTGCGAGTTCGAGTCCCAGCCGGGGTCCGGCATTCGCGGCGGGCGTGGTGGCGGCGGGCCGCACGCCTTCGCCGGGACGGGTCCCGAGTCGAGCCACCCGGCTCAAGGCGTCACCGTCTCGAAGGAATTCGATGGTGACCTCGGTGTCGGGCGCGAAGTCCGCGATGCGTCGGGCGAGACCCGCGGGCGTGTCGGTCTGCCGCCCGTCGATGTCGAGGATGATGTCGCCGGGACGGAGGCCCGCGTCGGCGGCGGGCGTTCCCTCCACCACGCCGGCGACCAGGACACCGGTGCGGGCATCGTGCCCGAACGTCGCGGCGAGTTCCGGATCGAGTGGTTGGATGTTCACACCGAGCCATCCCCGCTGGACGGTTCCGTCATCGACCAGATCGTTGACGATCCGGCCGACCATGCGACTCGGGATCGCGAATCCGATGCCGTCGTTGCCGCCGTTGGCGCTCGAGATCGCGGTGTTGATTCCCACGACCTGGCCATGGATGTTCGAGAGCGGTCCACCCGAGTTGCCGGGATTGATCGCGGCATCGGTCTGGATGTAGTTCTCGAAGCGTGCAAGGCCGACGCCTTCACGCCCGATCGCGCTCACGATTCCCGCGGTGACCGTCTGGCTCAGTCCGAACGGACTGCCCAGCGCGATCACCCAGTCGCCCACCTGGGACTCGTCGCTGTCGCCGAAGTTCGCGGCCACGAGGTCCGACGCTTCGATCCGCAGGACCGCGAGATCGGTGGCGGGATCCGCGCCGATCACGGTTCCCACCGCTTCGCGGCCGTCGTGGAGCACGACCTTGACCTCGTCGGCGCCGGCGATCACGTGGTTGTTGGTGACCACGAGTCCGTCGGTGCTGGCGATCACGCCGGTGCCCTGACCCATGCGGTCGGGACCGCCGCGTTCGTTGGAAGGTGGTGCGGGACGGTTCGGGGGCAGGAGATCCCGGAACTGTTCGGGGATCCGATTGCCACCCGCTCGCGGCGCTTCGCCACCTCGGTTCGCATACGGAGGATGATCGATCGAGATGATCTGCACCACGCTGGGACGAAGGGTGTTCGCCACGTGGCGGAACGCCTTGGAAAGGGTCGTCGGTGCCGTGACGTCGGCGCTGGCACGGGTTTCGGGATCGGTGAAGGTGATGGTGTCGGCCGCCAGGAGGGTCGGCGCCGCCGCGAGCCCCGCGAGCGCGGCGAGGACGAGCAGTCCTCCACGCTTCGGGGTGCGGTACGCCTCGCCGTGGGTTCTGGAATCGTGCATTGATCTGACTCCTGTTCGGGAGAGGCTGGGGGGACGCGGAGTGCGCCACGATGGCGCGTGCCGGGACCGGCTTCGATCACGGTTCCGCGAGATGGTTTGCGATCGGCGCGGTCGGTGTGGGCCGACTTGAAACTTCCGTTCGCATGGGGTCTACGCCCCCCCGGTCGATCGGGTTCGGCGGTCCGTCGCCTCGTTCTGGAATTCCTGAAGCACCCGCGTTTAAAGACGGCGGGCGGCGTTCAGCGTCGGTCGGCCGTCGAATGGCGATCGAGCAGGATGGCGGCGGCGACCGCCACGTTGAGGGAGTCGACGCCGGGCGCCATCGCGATCCGGACGAGACGGTCGCAGGCTTTCGTGGCGACGGGTCCGAGTCCGTCGAACTCGCTGCCCATCAGCACGGCGACCCGATCGCTCGGACCGGAGGCCGCGCCGTCGTCGGCCGCCGGGGTTCCTTCGATGCTCGCGCCGATCCGGCACAGTCCGTGCTCCATCCCCAGCCGGTCGAGATCCGCCGACCAGTCGGTGCTTCGCGCGAACGGGATCCGCAGCGCGTGCCCGATCGAGACTCGGAGGGACTTGCGATACAGCGGATCGTGACAGTCGGGACTGAGCAGTACCCCGTCGACGCCGAACGCGGCGGCCACTCGGAAGAGCATGCCGATGTTGTCGATGTTGCGAATCGACTCGCAGACGAGGATCGTGGCCGTTCGATCCGGCGGGGGGATGATCTCGTCGACGGTCCGGTCGTCGAGCCCGGCGCGGTCACCGCTGGCGAGGATGCCCCGGTGGATCGGAAAACCCGCGGTCGATTCCATCAGGTCTCGCGGTACGACGATCGCCTCCAGATCGGGATCGCCCCGGTCCGCGAGCACCTTCTCGAGCCAGCCCCGCTTGTTCTCGGCCACCAGGATCCGACGCATGGTTCCAGGCCGATCGAGCATGGCCTCGACCACCAGAGGTTGTTCGCCGATGAACACGCCGGGTCGACCGTCCGGACCACGGCCGTCCCGGGTCATGACGTCTCGAAAGTCCTCCAGTCGGGGGTCATCGGCGCGATCGACGGTCGTGATGGGCATTCGTGGAGGGTCGCCGCTTCCGCACGCTTTGGCAAGGTCGGGAACGAAAGGCGTCGTTCGCGCTGGGTACACTCGCGGCATGACCGACGCCCGTGAGTCCGATCTCGATGCAGGCGATCCGTTGCCGGCGAAGACGCCCGGCGACCGCCGATCGACGGTGATCGGGAATCCGGCCGAGGCCAGTCCCGAGGATCACCGGGTCCGCCGACTCCTTCAGCACACCATCGACCTGCCGGTGCTGGCGTCGGCGGTCCAGGCGCAGGATCCGGCCGACGCGGCCGACACGCTCGAGACCCTCGTCGACGGCGAAGCCGCCGACGTGCTCGAGGAGATGGAGATCAAGAACGCCGCGGAGGCGCTCTCGCACATGGTGGGGCCGCTCGCGGTGAGCGTGTTGGAAGATCTCGTCCGGGACGATCCCGGTTACGCCGCGGCGCTGATCGAGGCGATGCCGACCGACGATGCGGCGGACCTGCTCCAGCTTTCTCCGGATCCGGTCGGTGAAGCGATCCTTCCCCGGATGTCCGATGCGGGCCGCGTGGTGCTCCGGCACCTCCTCGCCTACGACGAGGCGTCGGCGGGCGGGCTGATGACGCCCGACGTCCTCAAGATCCGGGAGGAGATGACGGTCACCGAGGCGGTGCGGGCGATCCGCGAGGCGGAGGCGGAGGAGGAGACGCAATACGTCTTCGTGGTCGACGACGAGAACCGACTCGTCGGCATCGTGAGCCTGCGGAGCCTGGTCATCGCGGGGCCCACGGAACGGATCGCCGACATCTGCGATCGCGAGGTCGCGGCGATCCCGCCCGACGTCGACCGGGACACGGTTTCGATGGAATTCGAGAAGTACGGGTATCTGGTGCTGCCGGTGATCGACGCGGAGCGGCGGCTTCTGGGCGTGGTCACGGTCGATGACGTGCTGGAGTCGATCCGGGCCGAGGGGACCGAGGACGCGCAGTTGATGGTGGGTGCGGGTCGCGAGGAGATGGTCTTCTCCTCGACCGGCGCGAAGTTGAAGAGCCGCATCCCCTGGTTGATCGTGAACCTGGTGACCAGCTCCATCGGCGCGCTGGTGGTGCTCCAGTTCGAAGGCCTGATCGCGGAGATCGCGGTGCTCGCGGTGTTGATGCCGGTGATCGCGAACCAGTCCGGAAACGCCGGCCAGCAGTCCCTCGCGGTGACGCTGCGGGGCATCGTGCTCGACCAGGTCAACGAGCGGATCGCGATGCGACTGCTTCTGCGGGAATCCGCGGTCGGTGCGATCAACGGCATGATCGCCGGCGTGCTGGTCGGGAGCTTCGTCGCGGCGATCTCGTTCTCCACCGGGACTGAAACCTGGCGGCTCGGCGTGGTCATCGCGATCTCGATGACCTGCTCGCTGACCGTCGGGACCTTCACCGGCACCGCCCTGCCGCTCCTCATGCGTCGCCTCGGCGCGGACCCCGCGACCGCAAGCACGATCTTTCTGACCATGGTGACCGACTCGATCAGCTTCCTGATCTTCCTCGGCACCGCCGCTTCGCTTTCGGGCTGGCTGGG
>NYSY01000167.1 GCA_002683215.1 Planctomycetaceae bacterium | reverse complement strand
CACCGAGTTCGCGGACGACGAGATTCGAACCAACTACCTGCAGCTCGCCGTCCCCGAGGCGACGCTCTCCTACTACACCCAGCATCGAGGTGTGGAGGCGGGCGAACGACTGCTCGTGGAATATCTCAGGAGCAACGGCGACTGGGTCGCGATCGGCATCCATGAATCCGACGGGGTCGACCAGACGGTCTTCGATTTCCATCAGTTCGAACTGCCCGCAGCGGCACGCTTCGACGGCGGCCGGATCCGGATCCGCGCCGACGTCAACGAATCGAACGACGACTGGTACGTGGACGACTTCCGCATCTGCGACGAACCGGTGTCCACGGTCCCCAACGACGAATGCGTCGACCGGACTCCGGTCTTCGGCGGCGACAACGCCTTCACCACGATCGGCGCGACGGACAGTGGCATCGACGACGCCCTCGGATGCAGCACGTCGAGCGGACCCACCGTGACCAACGACGTCTGGTTCGAGTTCACCGCGTTCTGCACGGGCCCGTTGACCATGAACACCTGTGCGGGCACCGATTTCAACACTCGCATCAGTCTCTATGACGCCTCGGGTGGCTGCCCGACCTCCGGTACGCCTGCGTTCGCCTGCAATGACGATGGTTGCGGCACGGGGTCGAGCATCTCGACCTTCGCGCTCGCCGGCCAGACGTTCATCGTTCGCGTCGGCAGTCCGGATGGCTCGTTCGGAGACGGCATCCTTCGAATCGAATGCAATGGCCAGGGCGGCCCGCCGAACGACGAATGCGTCGATGCGGAATCCGTCTCCGACGGAATCACCCAGGTCTCCACCGCCGGTGCCACGAGCAGCGGCATCGACGACGTTCTCGGCTGCAGCACGTCGAGCGGACCGACCGTGGGCGCCGACCTCTGGTATCTCTACCAGACCTCCTGCACCGGTTTGCTCACCATCGCGACCTGCGGCTCCGACTTCGACACCCGCATCAGCGTCTACGACGCCTCGGCCGGGTGTCCGTCGAGCGGATCCGCCAACTACGCGTGCAATGACGACGCCTGTGGCACTGGTTCTCAGATCACCGTGCCGGTGCTGGAGGGCCAGCTGCTCCTGATCCGGCTCGGCAGTTCGGACGGTGCGACCGGTGATGCTCAGATCGTGATCGACTGCGAGCCGTTCGACTCCCCCTGCCCCGAAGACGTCGACGGCAGTGGGACGATCGACGGCGCCGACCTCGGCCTGCTCCTCGGCGCCTGGGGAACCCCGGATGCCGATGCCGACATCAACGGGGATGGCACCGTCAATGGCGCCGACCTCGGGCTGCTCCTCGGCGCCTGGGGCGAATCCTGCTGAGGCCGCTCAGGCACCCGGTTCGGACGCCACGAACCATTCCCACGAAACGACACGGACGGCACCTTCGGGTGCCGTCCGTTTTCGTGCGGACTGAAGTCGTCTCGCGAACGGGCCCCACGGATCCACCGGCTCAAACGGCTCAACCGGACCGACGCGTCGCCTGCACCGCGGGACTGCGGGTGATCTGGGGATCCGAGGTGCTGAGCAGATCCTCGGCGTAGTTCGTCTCCGCCCGACGCTGGGTGATCGGTCCGATCGGATCCCCCCGCAGGAACTGGCGGATGAGCAGATCGTCCTGAGTCATTCCCTCGGTCGCGTCGTCCGCCACCGTTCTGATCGCGTCGAAGGCATCGCGGGTGGCGATCTTGAGCACCCGCCCCTTGTCGAGCATGACCATTCGATCCGCGATCGTGAACGCGGAATCCATCTCGTGCGTCACCACCACGCTCGTCACGCCGAGCTTCTTGGTGAGGTCGACGATCAACTGATCGATCTCGGCGCTGGTGACCGGGTCGAGCCCGGCCGAGGGCTCGTCGTAGAAGAGGATCTTGGGATCGAGGGCGAGGGCCCGTGCCAACCCGGCTCGCTTCTTCATGCCGCCCGAGATCTGAGCGGGAAGCTTGTCCGCGTGTTCCCGAAGCCCGACCAGTTCGAGCTTGATCTTCACCTGGATGTCGATGATGTTCCGGTCGAGTTCGGTGTGCTCTTCGAGCGGAAGCGCCACGTTCTCCGCCAGCGTCATGGACTGGAAGAGCGCTCCGGACTGGAACAGGATGCCGAAGTTGCTCCGGACCTCGTTCATCCCGGCCTCGTCGAGTTGATCGATCCGGTGCCCCAGCATCGAGATCGTGCCCTCGGTCGGCGGAAACGAACCGATCAGCATTCGGAGGAACGTCGACTTGCCGCAGCCGGACCCGCCCATCACCACCAGGGTCTCACCCCGGTGGATGTCCATGGTCAGGCCGTCGAGCACCGTCTGGGTGCCGAAGACCTTCTTGAGATCCCGAACCTCGATGATGACATCGTCGGATGCGCTCGGGTCGTTCGAGGTCATGAGTCGGCCGGGGACGCCGCCTCCTCCTCCTTGGCGGAGGCTTCGGCGTCATCGGCGGCGCCGGTCGCGGCACCCGTGGCCGCCGTGGTGTTGGCGGCCCAGACGAGATCCGCGCCGTCAGGATCCTTGATCACGATCTTGTCGATGCCGAGGAAGGACCCGCTGGCGGTCATCTCGCCCTCCTTGGTGGCTGCGAAGGAGACTTCGCCGTCGACCTTGCCGTTCGAGAACGCGAAGGTGAACGGGAGTGTGAACTCCGGCTGCCCGGCTCCGGCGCCGGGCTGTGCATCATCCGACGGGAAGGCGTTCTTGAAGCCCCCGAATCGAGCCTTCGCCGCGGTGACGAAGGCGGCCGTCTCGGCTTCGGAGGGTGCGTCACCCTCCCACCAGAAACTCGTGGCCTTGGCGTTGTCGCCGTCAAACGCGGCCTGCATCGATTCCTGAGGACCGGTGATCACGCTGGTGATGGAATCCCCGAAGATCTGCGCGACCTTCACGATCTGCACCGTCGCATAGACCTGGCCGACCGTCATGAGCAGGCCGAGAATCACCGCGGTGATCGCAAGCGGCCGACCACGCATCGGGCCGTCGGCACTGGTCCGTCCCAGCGCCCCCAGGCCCAGCAGAAGCCCGATCAGTGGAAGCACCGGAATGCAGAAGATGAGGGTGAGGACGAAGGCGGTGACCGCCATGCCGCTCATGGGCTTTTCGTCGTGACCACTGGAGGTGACGGAATCTGCGTGCATGTGATGCTCCATGGAGGCTTGGGCCGGCGGACCCCCCGTCCGTCCTTCCGAAATCCTCGATGCGAATTTCGCATCCTACCGAGTGGGGTCTTGATCGGGTTCGAGTTTGGCTTCGAGTTCGGTTTCGAGTTCGGCTTCGAGGTTCTCGGGATCCGGGTCGCCCTCCACCGCCTCCGGATCCACCCCGCCCTCCACTTCAGGAGGTTCACCGAGCCTGAGTTCACCGTCCGTCGGGTCGAAGATCTCGATCCAGAGGATCCTCGGACGGGGCAGCACGTCCTGACCCAGCATGGTGGCCCGGAGGCTGTAGGCGGCCGCGCCGTAGCGGGGCCCGCCTCGTTCGAATTCGAAGAGCAGCCGGGTCTCCATCCTGGGGACCATCGTCGTGCCCGTCATCCGCGGGCTCTCCACCGACACGCCCAGCAGCGAGCCATATCGGGCGTCGACCGCCGTCCCGAAGGCCGTGAAGGCGTCCGGCGTCGGGACGATCACCCCATCGAATGCGAGGCCGGCGGCCGTCAGATCGCCGCTGGCGGCGTCATTGACGACGGCCCGGGTGGTCGCTTCGATCCGGTCTTCGATCGATTCGAGGTACCACCGTCCGAATGCATCCCAGCTGAAAAGCCAGATCACCGTCCCCGCCGTCCCGATCGCGATCGCGGCGAGGGCGAGTCGTCGCCCACCCAGCCGCCCGTCGGCGGCGACGATCCGGCGATGGGCGAGGAAACCGAGGAAGACCGACACCAGCCCGGTCAGCGGACAGCAGAGCAGCAGCGACGTCACGAATGCCCAGATCGCCAGATGACTGGTGGGCAGGCGTTGGTCGGTCGACGGGTTGGTCGGCGGGTCCGGCATGGCACTGAAGTTTAGCGGCGTCTACCCTCCGTCCATGCCCGGACCGACCGATGCCTGCGGAACCGACGCCCCGCACCCCTTCCCCGGCCCGCTCGTCGGCCGCCGAGCGGTCGTCATGGGCCTCGGGCGATTCGGTGGTGGCGAAGCCGTCGCCAGACATCTTCAAAGACTCGGGGCGGACGTTCTCGTGACGGATCTCCGGCCTCGGGAAGAACTCGAACGCTCGATCGCAGGCCTCAGCGAGGCGGGCGTGACCTTCCGACTGGGCGAACACTGGCTCGAAGATTTCACCGCCGCGGATCTCGTGGTCGTGAACCCCGCGGTCCCCCACCCCTGGGACAACCCGTTCCTGCTGGAGGCCCGGGCGAGTGGGGCGAGGCTCCTGACCGAGATCCGGCTCGCGATCGGTGACCATCCGGCGGAACGCGTGATCGGCATCACCGGAAGCGCGGGAAAGAGCACCACCGCGGCGATGATCCAGCACGCGCTGCTGAAGGTTCGTCCGGATCTTCGATCACGACTCGGCGGCAACATCGGCGGGTCCCTGCTCGACGACCCACCTCACCACGAGTCCACGCTGGTGCTCGAACTTTCCAGTTTCATGCTGCACTGGCTCGCCGGCGACGCGGGCGGATCCGAGGACCGGTTCACGCCGGGCGTCGCCCTGGTGACCAACATCGCACCGAATCACCTCGACTGGCATCGCTCGCTCGACCATTACACGGCGAGCAAGCAGGCGATCTTCACCGCGTCACCCCCCTGCGCCGCCCCCCGCCGGGTCGACCCTTCAAGCAGCCCCTGGCGAGCGGACCTCCGGTCCGAGCTCGATCTCTCGGTGCCGGGGGCCCACAACCGCGAGAACGCGGTCAACGCGATCGCCACGATCATCGAACATCTGACCCTGCTCGACGGCGAGGTGTCGGATCCGCACGCGATCGCCCGAGCCTGCGCGACCGCGCTTCGTGATTTTCCGGGACTTCCTCACCGGCTCGAATTCGTCGGCGACCGCCGGGGCATCCGGTTCTACAACGACTCCAAGTCCACCACGCCGGATGCGACCTGTCTCGCGGTGGACTCCATGCCATCAGCCCGACGGACGCATCTGATCGCCGGGGGTTACGACAAGGGTTCGAATCTCGACGCCATCGCACGGCAGGCCGAAGATCTCGCCGGCCTCTACGGCATCGGCGCCACCGAGGCGGCGATCTGCGGACACGGTGGCCAACCGTGCGGAACCCTCGCGAAGGCGTTCGATCGTGCCGTCGCGTCGGCCTGCGAAGGCGACGTCATCCTGCTCAGTCCGGGTTGCGCGAGCTGGGATCAGTTCACGGACTTCGAAGCCCGGGGCCGGATCTTCCGAGAACTCGTCGAGCGGCTCGACTGAACCGCGGCCAGATGGTCACCCGAGCGACCGCGCACGAAAATCACGCCAAAAGGAACGACCGCCCGCCGGATGGCGGACGGTCGTCGAAGTCTGGTCGATCGAGGAGCCTGATCAGTTGGGCCAGGTGCTCGACTCGTCGGGAATCGGCCCGCCCTGAGGCGTCCAGTGATCCGGGCGGTCTGCATCGGCGTCGATGCGAAGCCGGTATCGCTCATCGTCCTCGGGCCATTCGGGTACCGGTCGAATCTCGACTCGGATGCTCCGTGCGGCGGCAGGCGGCACGGTGAGCTGGTTCGAGAGCCTTCCGTTCTTCTTGGGGGCGTCCCAGATCTCCCACTGCATTCGATCGGGGGTGTAGATCGGATCGTCACCCTTGCCATCGAGGAACCGGAACGTCAGCTGCTTGCCGACCGGCAACCGCAGCGTGAAGAACGCTTCCTCGTTCCGGGTGTCGATGATCCGGACCGTCTTCGGACTCGAGCTCGTCGAGATGTAGGTGAACGTCGAGTTGCTGCTCGGAAGCCAGCCACCCTTCGTGCTGTAGGAGTCGCAACTCGCCATCGAAAGAACGACGAATCCGGCCATGATCGAGCAAAGGGTGGAAAGACGCATGCGGGTCTCGCGGGCTGGCGCAGAAACGGCGCGGTCCGCGCGGACCGCCTCCGTGTCCAGTTCATCGGCCCCCTCGGGGCAGAGTCTTGAGGGGACCCGGCCAAGTGACCGAGATGATCGCCCATTCGATTCGATCTGGCGTTCTCGGAGTCTGAAAGCCGGTTTCGCCGCATGGACTTCGATCTCGAGGGGGTCGCCGAACGACCCGACCGTCGCATTGCTAGAGTCTGCCACGATGTCGAAGATCCCCCCTCCCTTTCGAATCGGTCACGGATACGACCTCCACCGCCTCGAGCCGATCGCTCCGGATGGCTCGGGCAGGCCGTTCGTGCTTGGAGGCCTCGCGTTCGAGCATGACCGCGGGCCGGTCGGTCACTCCGATGGTGATGCCCTCCTGCACGCGATCACCGACGCCCTGCTCGGTGCCCTCGGTGAGGAAGACATCGGGCAGCTCTTTCCCGACACCGACCCGACCCACGATGGGGCCGACAGCCGGCGGTTCCTCGACGCCGCCCGACGCCGGGTCGATGAGGCGGGCTTTGAAATCGGCAACCTCGACGCGACCGTGATTCTGGAACGACCGAAGATCGGCCCTCGGAAGCAGGAACTGCGGCTTCAGCTCGCCACCCTGCTCGACGTCGATCCCAACCGCGTGAATCTCAAGGGGAAGACCCACGAGAAGGTTGACGCCGTGGGCGAGGGCCGGGCGATCGAAGTCCATGTCATCGTCCTGCTGTGCCGTCGCGACGAACCGTCAACCGGCTGACGCCGGGGTCGCATCCGACTCGGGAAACTCCAGCCGCACCGCCGCGGCCATCGCCCCGCAAGGATCCGACGTCGCGATCGATGCGCCGCAGGTGTCGACGAGGGAACGAATCCAACTGAACCTGGCCCGCACCTCGCCGGGAAGGTCACCGACCGACCCCGGAATCGCGGCGACCGGCGTTCCGTGCAACGTCGCGAGATCGAGCAGCCGGCCGGTCGCCTTCCCCATCATCGACTGGGCATCGAGCCGCCCCTCGCTGGTCACCACCAGATCGGCGGCCCGCACGCGCTCCTCGAGTCCGATCCGATCCGCGACCAGATCGAAACCTGATTCGAGCCGAGCGTCGAACAAGGCTTGGAGCGCAAACGCGATGCCACCCGCGGCACCGGCCCCCGGCGACGAGGCGGCTTCGGCCGCTCGATCGATGCCCACGCATCGGCCCATCACCTCCACCCACGACTCGAGGCCATGCTCGAGGAACTCGACCGTCGATTCATCCGCGCCCTTCTGGGGCCCGAAGATCCTCGCCGCACCCATCGGACCCGTGAGCGGATTGCGGACATCGGTCGCGACACGAAGGTCGATTCCGGCCCACGCCGCCCGCACGCCCGCGGGAAGATCGATCCGTTCGATTCGAGCGAGATCGTCACCGACCAGCGGCGATCGAATCGGCTCGTGCGTCGACCGGAATTCGACGCCCATCGACGAGAGTGCTCCGACGCCTCCATCCACGGTGCCGCTGCCCCCCACGGCCAGCATGAGTATCGGACGGGCACCGCCGGCCGATTCGAGCCGAACCCGGGCGAGGTCCAACAGCGCTCCGACCCCACCCGTGCCCGTCCGGCGAGGATCCCGATCCGCTTCAACGAGCAGGTGCAGGCCGGCCGCCTCCGCGAGTTCGACCACCGCGAGGCGCCCGTCGCTCGAGATCCCGAGGCGGGCCTGGATCCGCGGGCGATCCCGTCGCGGTCCGAGGACCGAATGCGATTCGAGGCGGAGGGCCTGATCCGTGGCCAGGACGTCCAGCGTGCCTTCACCGCCGTCTCCGAGCGGACAGCGATCGACCTCGACGCCAGGCACCCGGGCCGCGATCGCACCGCCGATCGCCGCGGCGGCCTCGATCGCGGTGCAGGTCCCTTTCAGGGAATCGGTCGCGACGAGAATCCTGCGAATGCTGCCTGATGACGTCTGCATCTGGATTCTCGGGAAAGGACCAGGGGAGGAATCGGGGTCGAGCATATACACTTGGTGACTCGAATCCGGGATCGCCGACGATCCCGGTCTCCGTTCACCCTCCCGGCAGGCCATGGAAGAATTCGTCCACCAGTTCCTCGGTGAATACGGCTGGCTCGCCATGATCGGCCTGCTTCTCGCCTCCGGCGTGGGGATCCCGATCGGCGAAGAGGTCGTGAACATTCCGGCCGGGATCTTCGCCGGTCAGGGCGAGATGCCGATCTGGTCCACGTTCGTCGCCGCCTACCTCGGGGTCCTCGGCGGCGACTTCCTCTGGTTCTCCATCTGCCGACACTTCGGACGTCGTCTCCTCCATCGACGCTGGTTCCGACGATTCATCCATCCGCGTCGACTGCTCGAAGCCAAGCACCAGTTCGATCGAAAGGGGGCCGGCGTGCTGGTGATCGCCCGGTTCATTCCCGGCACCCGTTCGCCCGCGCTCACCATCGCCGCCCTCATGCGGATGAACTGGAAACGCTTCACGATCGTCGAGATCATCTGCTGTGCGATCACCACCCCGCTCCAGGTCGGCGCGGGAATCCTCATCGGGCAGGGCCTCGCGGGAAGTTCGCTTCCCAAGGTCCTGTTCGCCACCTTCGGCATCGTCGCCGGAATCATCGCGCTGACGGCACTGGCCAACTGGTGGCTCGCCAGCCGACGAAGAAAGAGCGGGCGAGCACCCCGCGCCAGAGTCCGGTGGCTTCGACCCACCCGCATCCCCTTCGCTCCCTCCAACTCCTGACCCTTTCGGAGTCTCCAGCATGCGTGCCATCGTCACCGGCCAGATCGGCGTGGACAAGAAGCCCTACCTCAACGACGCGATCGCGCTCTCCGGAGAACGTGGGGAGAAGATCGACACCTTCCACGTCGGCGACATGATGTACGCGGAGGCCGCAGACGTCCGATCGGGGCGAATCCTCGACCTGCCGATCAGCCGCCTCAACTCCCTCCGTCGCGCCGCGTTCAAGGACATCATCGCCGCGACCCGCCCGATCGAGGAGCACCGGAACGTCATCGTCAACACCCACGCGACGTTCCGCTGGCACCACGGTCTCTTCAGCGCCTTCGACTTCGATCAGATCCGGGCCCTCGCGCCGGACCTCTTCATCTGCCTCGTCGACAACGTGGAGGTGGTTCACCAGCGGCTCCATCGCGAACACATCATCGACGCCACCCTCAAGGACTGCATGGTCTGGCGGGAAGAGGAGATCCTCGCCACCGAGTTGATGGCCGAGGCGATGGGATGCCGGAACAACTTCTACATTCTGAGCCGCGGCCGCCACGAGGCGACGCTCGACACCTGCGTCCGGCTGGTGACCCGCCCCGACATGCGCCGCGTCTATCCGTCGTTCCCGATGAGCCACGTGGTCGACATGCCGGACGTGCTCGCCGAGATCGACGAGTTCCGCGCCCAGATCGCGGAGCACTTCATCGCGTTCGATCCGGGCGATGTCGACGAGAAACTTCTTCTGGAGACCGCGATCGCCGCGGCCCGCGACGGCCGTGACTTCGTCGAGATCCCCCAGCACATGTTCGGGTCCGCGAGCGAAGGTGACGAGCCGGTTCGAATCCCGACCCGGGAGGTCCTCGACATCGCGGGCGACATCGACGGCCAGATCTACATGCGGGACTTCAAGCTGGTCGACCAGTCCGACATGATCGTGTCCTACATTCCGGAACTGCCCGGCGGCATCCCCGGCCTCTCGAGCGGCGTGGAGCGCGAACTCCATCACGCCTTCGAGCACACCAAGGAGGTCTACGTCGTCTGGAAGCCGAAGAAGAGCCCGAGCCCCTTCATCACCGAGACCGCGACCAAGATCTTCGGAAGCGTCGAAGAGGCGATGAACTACTTCGCGGACCAGGGCATGCTCGCGACTCGAAACCTCTTCGGCCACTGACGCCTCCCGTGCCGCGCTATCGCCTCCAGGTCGCCTACGACGGCACCGCCTTCCACGGCTGGCAGCGCCAGGTCCGCGAAGACGGATCCGAGCTTCGGACCGTCCAGTCGGCACTGCAGCGGGCGGTGTTCAAGACGGTCCGCGAGGAGACGCCGGTGACGGGCGCGAGTCGGACCGACGCCGGCGTACACGCCATCGGACAGGTCGCCGCCTTCACCACGTCGCGATCCATCGACGCCGATCGCGTCTCCATGGCCCTCACGTCGCGCCTGCCCGAGGACGTGCAGGTCACGCACACCGAAGTGACGGCCGACGACTTCGATCCGATCAAGGACGCCCGAAGCAAGTGCTACCGGTACGACATCGCCTGCACCCGCCCGCCCGCCGCATGGCCGCCACTCTTCGACCGCCACGTCGTCTACCGCACCCCCTTCGAACTCGACCACGAACCGATGGCCCGGGTGGCCGCCCGGCTCGTCGGTGAACACGATTTCGCGGGGCTCGCACAGAAGCATCACGGTCGCGACAACACCGTTCGCACGATCCATGCCTGCACCGTCGATCGGATCGCACCGGACCGGATTCGGATCGAGGTCGTGGGAAGCGGGTTCCTCTACAACATGGTCAGAATCATCGCGGGAACGCTGCTCGAGGCGGGTCGAGGCCGGATCGACGAAGCACGGGTCGACGAGGTGCTTGCGACGAAGAACCGTCGGCTCGCGGGCCAGACGCTTCCGCCGCAGGGGCTCTGCCTGCGGTGGATCCACTACGGCGACACGCCGCTGCCACCCGGCTTTCCGGAACGACACCCCGGCGCACGATCGAACCAGCCTCGATTCCGGGATACGCCGTCATGAAGATCATGCACGTCTCGACCCGGTTGATCCTCGGGGGAAGCCAGGAGAACACCGTGTTCTCCTGCGCCGGCCAGGCGGACGACGGCCACGAGGTCCTGCTGGTGTTCGGCCCGATCGAAGGCCCGGAAGGCACGATGCTCCCGACGGTCGAGGCGCACGGGGGCATCGTCCCGGTGGAGACGCCGGATCTGGTCCGCGAGATCTCTCCCCGTCGCGACCTGCGATGCCTCGGGAACCTCCGCCGGCTCATTCGCGAACATCAACCCGACGTGGTGCACACCCATTCATCGAAAGCAGGCATCCTCGGACGCGAGGCGGCATGGCGTGAATCCGTGCCGGCGGTCATCCACACGATCCACGGGCTCCCCTTCCACCCGTACCTCGCGAAGTCGAAGAACGCCGTGTACATCGCCGCGGAGCGATGGTCGGCCCGGCGCTGCCACACGATCGTGACGGTGGCGGATGCGATGCGCGACCAGGCGCTCGCGGCGGGCATCGGCCGGCCCGCGCAGTACCGAACGGTGCGAAGCGGCATGGTCGTCGAACCGTATCTGGACGACTCGATCTCGATGCTCGAGACCCGTCGGAACCTCGGCCTTCCGGAGGACGCCTTCATCGTCGGCACCATCGCACGCCTCGCGGAATTGAAGGGTCACGACGATCTGATCGATGCGCTCTCGTCGAAGATGCGCGAGGACCCAACGCTGCATCTGCTCTGGGTCGGCGATGGGTACTGGTCGGATCGTCTCCTCGGGCGAATCCGCGACCTCGGACTGGGCGATCAGGTGCACGCACCCGGCCTCGTTTCGCCCGAGCGGATCCCCGATTGGATTCGCGCGATGGACGTGCTCGCCCACCCGAGCTACCGCGAGGGACTTCCCAGGGCCGTGGTCCAGGGTCTGCTCTCCGCGAAGCCCGTGGTGGCCCACGATCTCGACGGCGCTCCGGAGGTCTGCATCGACGAGGTCACCGGCCTGCTGGTACGACCCGGCGATCAACAGGGCCTCGCCACCGCGATCGAACGACTTCGATCCGACCCGGCGCTCGGTCTCCGCCTCGGCGCCGCCGGACGCGAACTGGTCCGCGGGCCGTTCGACCATCGATCGATGGTTCGCGAACTCGAGGCGGTCTATCGCACGGTGCTCGAGCGTCCGGGGACACCACGGTGAAGCATCGCACCTTCGCCACCGTGATGGCCGTCACGCTCCCGATGCACGTGGCGTTCGCGTCAACCGTCGATCAGGTGACCGATCCGGTCTCGGATCCGGCTGCAGATCGGCCCGACGCTCGGTCCGCGGTCGGGGGTGGAACGACCATCGTGCTCGACGAGATGATCGAACGACGATCGCGGGAACTCGAAGATCCTCCGCCCACGGCCCGGGATCAGCGCGTCGTCCACGATGCCCGCAACGGCATTCGACGCATCACCATCGAACTCGGCATGCTGGGACGGGAACGAGGAGACGCCGCGACGCTCGCCGGATTCCATGCGATCAGGCTCGACGCCACCATGCGATCGATCGATCGACTCGTCGAATCCGTCGCCCGTCCCGGCACCATGCTCGGTGATCCCCCGGCGGCGCTCCCGGAGCGCGATCGCCGTGCGGCGATCGACCGCCTCGAAGCATTCAATCGGACGAGCCTGGATCTCCTGAGACGATCCGACACCGGCACCGTCTCCGGCCTCGATGGAACGCTGGCGACGGTGCTCGCCCCGCTCCGGGACGTCTTCGGTCTCCTCACCGGACGCCCCCTTCAGAGCCGATGGCCGATCGGATCCGAGGGGCCCGCGGCGGACGGGCCCGTTCGCGGAAATGTCGAATCCCCTTCGGTCGAAGCCCACGTGATGGCGATGTTCGAGGCGCTCCGGGACGACCCGCCCGCCGCCGCGTTCGACGTGACGACCTTCGAACGGGTGCTCTCCGCGCATCCGTTCGATCCGAACGATCCTGATTCCATCGAAACCTGGCGACGTACCGCCGAGGTACTCGAATCCCTCCAGGCGGATCGCATCGCCTCCAGCCCGCTCGTGACGGCGACGCTTCGCTCGGCGCAGCGGGAGGCGGCCGCGCGAAGACGGAGGGCATTGCGAGCGCTTGGACGGTCCCTCGAGGCGCGCGACGAATCCACGGACCCGGTTCTGCATGAAGCGGACCTCGTCGCGGTCCGAACCGCCGCCACGACGTCGATCGCGATTCGACGCCTCGACGAGCTTGCGACCGGCCTTGCTCGCATGCACCCCGCGGCGACTCGAAAGGCCGGACGCTTCGTCGCGGTCTGGAGTCGAACGCTGAGCGATCCTCGCGAACGGGATCGGACCCTCGCAACGATCGAACGGATCGCTGGCGATGTCGACCGATACTCGACGATCGACTTCGAAGGCCGGCTCCGCGCCCCCGACCCCTCGGCGATCGAACTCGTCGGTGGTCGAACCCGCGAGCTTCGGGACGTCGTGACGGCGACTCGCCGCACCTGGGTCGACGCGGTCACGAACGGCGACACCGAAGGCCCCGCGATCGACGCCATGGATCGGATCGCACGACTGGGGACCCTGCTCGAGGATCTCCTCCCCCTGGCCACGAACGACGACGCCGCGATTCTCGATCTCGATCGGTGTGATCGATGGGGTGGCTGGTACGTCGATGCGAAGACGCTCGGATGGAGCACCCGAACGCTGCTTCCGGGCGCCCGGCTCGTGGTGGGAACCGCGATCGCCGGCGATTCCGATCGTTTCGAGCGCGAACTCACGACCCTCGAATCGCAAAGTCCGCTGGTCCGCCTCGCGGCTGCGGTCGCTCGACGCACCGAAGACACGATGGCGACCCTGCCCGGAGGCGGGATCGCTACGATCGCATCGTCGTCGATCCCGCCGCCCCCGTCCGCTTGGGGTCTGAAACAACGGATCGCCCTGGCCGCCGTGTGTCTCGGCATGGCCGAACTCGTCGCGATCCAGGCGGATCCCGGGAGGGACGCCCCGGACGGCATGATGCGGCGGGATGATCTCGCCGACGCCGTGGCGGCGGCGTGCGAAGCCCTGCTCGCCGAACTGGAGACCGACACCCCCGTCGCCAAGGAGATTCGACCGTGAACATGCTCATCGTCGGTCCGCATCCGGACGACCAGGAACTCGGAATGGGCGGAACGATCGCGAAGCTGGTCGACGCCGGCCACAACGTCACGCTCCTCGATCTGACCGACGGCGAACCCACGCCGCACGGCTCACCGAAGATCCGCGCTGAAGAGAGCGCCGCCGCCGCCTCGATCCTGGGGGTCGAGCGGATCATGCTGGGGCGGGAACACGGATTCGTGAATCGCGAAGTCGTGCATTCGATCGCCGGTCGTCATGCGGTCGCGGGCGTGATTCGGACCCGGGAGATCGACTGGATCTTCTGTCCGGATCCGGTCGACGCCCATCCTGACCACCGAGCCGCGACCCGGATCGTGGAAGACGCTCGATTCGATTCCAAACTGACCAAGACCGACATCCCGGGGGCCCCTCGCCACCCGAGCCGGATGATCTACTACTTCTGCACGCACCTGAAGACGATCCCGGATCCCTCGTTCCTCGTCGACACCACCGGCTTCCATGATCGCAAGCGGGACGCGGTCCTCGCCTACGCGAGCCAGTTCAAGGCCCACGCGGGGAATCGAAGGATCGTCGACTGGCTGGATGCCCAGGCGACCTTCCTCGGCAGTCGGATCGGCGTCGAGACCGCCGAAGCGTTCCGCGTGATCGAACCGCTCGGTCTCACGTCCTTCGATGGCGTGATCTGAACGGGGCCGCCCCAGTCAGATCGAACGGACCGCGTCGAGCACGGTGTCGACCACGTGCTGACGCTGCGGTTCCGAAAGCTCCGGGAAGATCGGAATCGCGATCGTCTCCCGACTGGCCCGCTCCGCATGCGGGAAGTCACCCGCCTGATGCCCGATGTCCCGGTAGCAGTCCTGTTCGTGCAGGCAGCGCGGGTAGTAGACCTCGTTCCCGATCCCCGCGGACTTGAGCGTCTCGCGAATCGCATCCCGATGCGAGCCGGGTACTCGGAGCACGTACTGGTTGTAGATGTGACGCGCACCCTTCGGTGCCGGTTCCGGGGTCCGAAGCGGAAGCCCGCCCTCGTCGAGGGAAACGGCGCTGGTCGCCGCACCGGCGGCCGCGAAGGCCTC
This sequence comes from Planctomycetaceae bacterium, assembly GCA_002683215.1. Taxonomy (GTDB): domain Bacteria; phylum Planctomycetota; class Phycisphaerae; order Phycisphaerales; family SM1A02; genus UBA12014. The sequence goes on along the minus strand of NYSY01000167.1, from coordinate 989 downwards.
GTCGTACCAGGCCGCGTTCGCCTGGCGACCGGCGGACCAGGCATCGAGGTGCTCGATCTTCACGAGCAGGATCGCGGCCTGAAGCGCGTCGAGTCGGGCGTTCAATCCCACGTCGTGGTGGAAGTATTTCGGCTTCATGCCGTGGTTGCGGAAACGGATCATCCGTTCGGCGAGTTCCTGATCCCGGGCGGTGCAGAGTCCGCCGTCACCGAAGCCGCCGAGATTCTTGCTGGGGAAGAAGCTGAAGGTACCGATGTCGCCCACGGATCCCACCCGACGGCCGTGGACGTCCTCCGTTCCGAACGCCTGTGCCGCATCCTCGATCACGCGAAGATCGTGCTCCTCCGCGATCGACATGACGGCGTCGAGATCGGCCGACTGCCCGAAGAGGTGCACCGGCATCAACGCCTTCACGGCGCCGGGCTTGCGTCCTTCGAGGATCCGACGAATCGACGCGGGGTCGATCTGGTAGGTCGTCGGGTCGATGTCGACGAAGACCGGCGTGGCACCCACTCGGGAGACGCTTCCCGCCGTCGAGAAGAAGGTGTAGGTCGGGACGATCACTTCATCGCCCGGCCCGACCCCGAGGGCGTCGAGCGCGAGGATCAGGGCATCCGAACCACTGGAGTTCCCGACCGCGAAGGGGACGTCCAGATAGCCGGCGCAGCGGCACTCGAACTCGGCGACCTTGGGTCCACCGATGAAGATCTGACTCTCCAGCACCTCCTGAACCGCCGGCTCGATCTCCGATCGGATGGTCGCGTACTGAGCCTTCAGGTCGAGCAACGGAACAGCGATATTGATGGCGGAAGTCATGACCCGAGATTCTAGAAGAGATCGACGGGGATTACCGCCCGGTCGAACCGAATCCGCCCGATCCTCGATCGGTGTCATCGAGCGCGTCGACCTCCTCGATCATGACCCGGGCGACCGGTGCGATCACCATCTGGGCGATCCGCATCCCCGGCTCGACCGTGAAGGAGGCTTTT
>NYSY01000166.1 GCA_002683215.1 Planctomycetaceae bacterium | reverse complement strand
TGACCGGCAACAAGCTCGACGACAAGACCCTTCGGCGCTACAGCGGTTACCCCAGCGGCCAGAAGGTCGAGACCTACCGACGCGTGCTCGATCGCGATCCCACCCGCCTCGTTCGTCAGGCGATCGTGCGGATGCTTCCGAGCGGACGCCTCGGCCGCGAGATCGAATCGCGACTCAAGGTGTACGCGGACGACAAGCACCCGCATCAGGCCCAGCAGCCGAAGGCCCTCGAGATCGGCTGATCCCGCCGACCTTTTCCGAACGCGGCGTCGAACCTCCCGTTCAAGCAGCAACGCTCCACATCGAGCCCGGACCACGACCGACCATGACCGAGACCAACGAGAACATCGAAGCCACCGAAACCCCCGTCATCGAAGGCATCACCCTCGGTGACGTCGAATCGACCGCGACCGAGGTCGCGCCGGTCTACGTGAGCCGGGGCCCCGATGCCCACGGCTGGTTCCGTGGGACCGGACGTCGCAAGGCCGCCGTGGCCCGCGTCCGCATCAAGGCTGGCTCCGGCGAGTTCCAGATCCGTGGCAAGACCAAGGCCATGAAGGCACTCGACACGTACTTCACCGAGATCCGCGACCAGAACGCGATCCGCGACGTCCTGCAGAAGACCAACACCGAAGGAAGCATCGACGTCTTCGTCAACGCGGACGGTGGCGGCTTCACCGGCCAGGCCGGCGCGATCATCCTCGGCCTCGGCCGGGCGCTCCGTGAATACGACCCGTCGCTGGAAGGCGCCCTTCGCGAGAGCGGCTTCCTCACCCGGGATGCTCGCGAAGTGGAACGCAAGAAGTACGGCCAGCCCGGTGCTCGTCGTCGCTTCCAGTTCTCGAAGCGTTGACCCCGGCCGCCCCGTCGGGCGGCTCACCCCGGAACATCGAACCGTCGCGACCCACCGGGTCGCGGCGGTTCTTTCGTTCGTGCATCCAGGCATTCGCACCTTCCGGTTCGATGAAGCCGTCCGACCGAGGCCAGCTCGGTTTCAGCCCGCGGGGCCTTGGGAGGACGCATCCACCGCGGCCCCACGGACGGATCGGAGCAACGCCTCCACCGCGCCGGACCAACGGGTGGGCGGCCGGCCGATCAGCCGGCCCGTCTCGAGCAGCGTTCGAGGCCGGCCGGGCAGGTCCAATCCGAATCGAACGAGGAACGGCTCCAGTCCCGGATGCTCGGCGTGGGCCGACCGTCGCGTCGCATCGAGCGATCGCCACCAGCGGATCGGCGCCATCAGCGATCGCGCCGGTTCCGGCACGGCCACCAACAGGTCGATGCGTCTTTCTTCGGCACCGGAGGGACGCCCCCGCGCCCCGGTGACCTCCGTCCAGCCCGGCTCCCGAGCGACCCGACGCGAGACCGCGAGCCCCACCGAGCGTGCCAGCCCGTGTCCGGAGGTCCGACGGGTGGGATCGAAGCTCCGCACCCCCTCCGACACGGCATCGAGGAGGAGATCGAGCGCGGCCATCGCCCGCGCGGTCGGAAGCTGGTCGAGCCGCCGTCCCAACGACTGCTCGAAACGCCGCAGGCCGGGTTGGAGACCGGCCAGCGTCGCCCGCTCCACCAGCATCCCCCACCAACGCAGATGGGATTCGACGAGATCGACGTCCCGTTCCCGAACGGGGCCGCCCGGGTCATGGATCCTCTCGATCCCGTGCAGGGCCCGGGCGAGCGCGAAGTTCATCGCCGCGATCCGCGCCCGATCGGACTCCTCGTCCTCGATCTCTTCATCCCGGATCCGAGCGAGCCACTCGAAGAACTTCAACGAGCCGAAGGTCGTCACCGCATCGTCCAGCGAGCCCGCCACCCCGAACACCTCGACCGCGTCGGGGCGGTCGAGATTCGGCGGCGTCACCGCCGGGGGCGGAATCGCGGCGACCGCCTCGAGACGCGCCGCGAGCTCCACCCGACGTACCACCGCGAGGCTCCGATCGATCCTCGCCGCGATCTCCACCGCGGGAATCAGGCGTGCTCTCGCCCGTATCACCAGACGTGCGATACGACGGCGGCTTCCAGCGTTCCGCCGAAGGCGACGCGGCCCCGTGACGCTCGCGCCATCAGTCACCGACGAACGTCGTCCCGGGTGCTCCGCCACCGGCTTGATCACCGTCGAATCCGACGTCGTCCGGGAGGCCCGACCCGTCCGCTCCGCGAATCTCGAGGCGAACCGCTCCGCGATCTTCCGACGGCAGACCGAGCGGGCGACGCCGTCTGGAAATCGAGCGAGCATCAGTGGAAGGCCGTCGTACCGCCAGCGCTGCAGGGTGCGGCGCGACACGTCCCACTCGGCGGCGATTTCGGTGGCGGCGACCTCGGTATCGGGATCGTGGGGCGCGGGTCCCCGCCGCGACGCGAGCCGGCTCGCCAGCAGCGCCGCATCCGCCAGCAGATCCACCCCGGACACCAACTGCGCCTCGAGATCATCGTCACGGGCGACCACGCCCGTCACGCGAAACAAGAACCAGGAGACCGGATAGTTCCGCGTCGGTTCGATTTCGGGATAGACCTCGAGCAGTCCACCGAGGAACTTGTCCAGCACCTTGGGGCCTGCGAAGGCGAATTGCCGGTCGACCAGCGACATGGCGGCGGTTCGATACCGCCGGTCCGCGGTCATGTCGACGCCATCACATCGGCCGCGATCCGAAGCGGCGGACAGGGTTCGGCGGGCGCACCGGGTTCGCTCACCGTCGATGCCGCTTCGAGGAAGGTCCGGATCGCCTCGATGGACCGGGGCGTGCACTCGTAGCAGAGTCGCGTGCCGAGGTATTCGATCGCCTGTGCGATGTCCCATCCGTGCGACGGCGCGTGTTGTTTCGCGATGCTCGCGATGCGATGTCGATTGCGCCGCCGGGCATGATCCACGAGGACCGCCAGCCGGCGGGCCCGTTCCAGTTCGTCGCCGGTGGCGCCCGCACGACGGAACCACGATGCGAAGACGAAGGGCAACCCCGTGAGTTCACGCCAGGCCTCACCGAGGTCCAGTTGATGCGGATGGGTGTCGGTGCCCGGACCGGATCGGACGACCTTGTCGCCGATCAGCAGCACCGCATCCGGCCAGTCGCGACGTTCCGGACCGGACGCCTCGAAGGGCTCGAATCGCGGCTGGAGCCCGTACTGCTCGCGAAGCAGGATCCGAAGGAGGGCGATGGAGGTGTGGCTGTCGACGTCGCAACCGACGTTCTCGATCTCCGAGAGCGGCCGGTTCGAGAAGAGGCGGACCGTCCACGTCGGCCCGTCACAACCGATCTGACCCACCGGAACCAGTTCGAGCGGCACCGCCGATCGCTGCTGGTCGATCACCGAGCAAAGCGAGAGGTCGGTCGCCCCCGCGGCGAGCAGTCCGGAGAGCGACGAGGGCACTGCGGCCACGATCTCGACGCCCCGGGTCCGGTCCAGCCCGTCGATCAGCGGAAGCGTGTTGAGGTACGAGACGACCCCGAGCCGGGCGTCGATGGACGAGGAAGCGGTCATGCGCTCATGCTAGGTCGTTCGCGGCCTCGAAGCGATCCCCAGAGCGAGCCAAGCCACGACTCGCTCAGCCGAAACCGATCTGCGGTCCGCGAACCGCCGCCTTCGACTCGATCGAGGGGACATGATCCGTCGCCGCAAGCGAGCCCCCCGCCACCACGACGCGGGGAATCCGCGCGGACAGTCCGCAGAGCAGCTCGTAGGGCATCACGTCCGCCCGGGCGGCCACCCGGGGAAGCGACACCGCCGAATCGGGATCGGAGCTGACCACCTCGACGGAGGCATCCGCATCGACCGGTCCGACCTCGGTGAGATCCACCACGCACTGATCCATGTTCATCCGGCCCAGCACCGGCGCCGCCACCGGCCCGTGCTTCCCGTGGACCACCACCCGATGGGCGGCGAGTCGGCTCGGCGGCAGACCATCCGCGTAACCGACGGGAACGAGTCCCGCGATGGTGTCGCGTTCGATCCGCTGGGTGCATCCATAGCCGATGGTTCGTCCCGCCTCGATGCGCCTGACCTGGATGAGCCGTGACCACCAGGAGATCGCGGGTCGGAGCCGAAGACCGGACCGATCGGTCGACAACGGACGCGGAAGATGCCCGGTCCAGCCGAGACCGATCCTCGCCATGTCGAAACGGAGGGAGGCGTCCTGCAGGGCGGCGGTCGCCGAAACGTGACGGACTGCGCTCCCGGGGACGAGATCGGCGGTGTCTTCGAGGAATCGACGAAAGCGCCGGCCACGATCGCGTGCGGTGTCCGGATCATCGAGGGCGTCGGGCAGGTGGGTCATCACCCCGGCGAGTCGCAATCGTCGACTGCCCGAGACGAACTCGAGAATTCGCCGGGCATCGGGCTCCTCGCAGCCACCACGCCCCATTCCGGTGTCGAGCTCGAGATGGACGGGAAGGACGATGCCCAGCGGGGCCGCCTCGGCCTCGAGGTCCCGGACCTGCTCGAGCGTGTGGGCGGTGTAGTGCAGGCGACCGGCGGCCAGCAGATGCCTCGCGGCCCCGGCCCGATCGAGCTGGTGGACGGGCATCAGGACCAGTACGGAGGCACCGCGGGCGGCGGTGGCCACTTCAATCGCCTCAGAAGGCTGGTAAGCGGCGAAATTCCGGATCCCCATCGAGGCCATGGAGCCCGCGATTCGAGCGGCTCCGAGCCCGTAGGCATCGGATTTGACGACGGCACAGATCCGATCGGGTGCTGGATGACCACCGCCGACCAGACGAGCGATCGCCTCGAGGTTGCCCTCCAGCGCGGCCAGGTCGATTCGAATGGAACTCGTCGTGGTCATGAAGAGTCCGAAAAGTCGGGGACTCGGGCAAGGTACCACCGAGATCCGCCGCGGTGGGGTGCCCTCTGCGGGTAGTATCGACGGATTGCTCCGGCGTTCATCAATGAGCGCTGGACTTGACGCCTCAGCGAGTTCCACCTTTGACGACTTCGACGGACAAGACCCCGCCCCGTGAGAACGACCCCTCCCCCGAATCCGTCGCCACCCAGGCGAAGGAAGAGGCCGAGGAGACGTTCGACACTTCCAAGACCTTCGCCGATCTCGGCCTGCCGGACGACGTCCTGAAGGGCATCACCAAGAGCGGCTTCGTGCACCCCACGAAGATCCAGGCCTCGTTGATCCCCGCCGCGCTCTCCGGACGACACGTCCTCGGACAGGCGAAGACCGGCACCGGCAAGACCGCTGCCTTCGGACTTCCGCTCCTCGCGGCGATCGAGCCCGGCGACCACTTCGCTTCGCTCATCCTCGTCCCGACCCGGGAACTCGCGATCCAGGTCGCGCAGGAGATCAAGGACCTCGGCACCGGCACGCCGCTGCACGTGCTTCCCGTCTACGGCGGCCAGCGGATCACCGCGCAGGCCCCGAAGCTCGAGCGCGGACCCGAGATCGTCGTCGGCACCCCCGGCCGCGTGATGGACCTTCACGAACGCCGGATGCTGCCGTATGACACGGTTCGCGTCGCGGTGCTCGACGAAGTCGACCGCATGCTCGACATCGGCTTCCGAGACGACATCCGGAAGATCCTCGGCGGAATGAAGCAACGACCGCAGACGATCTTCGTGAGCGCGACGATCTCCCCCGAGATCGAGAAGCTCGCCCGGTCCTACATGAAGGATCCGGTCAAGATCGTCAGCAAGGAGAAGAGCCTGACGGTCGCCCGGGTCGCCCAGTCCTGGATCAACGTCGAACGCTGGGACAAGCGGAAGATGCTCCACCATCTCCTCGTCCACGAGAAGCCGGAGCTCACGGTGGTCTTCTGCCGCACCAAGCGGACCGTGGACGACGTCACCAAGTTCCTCAATCGCAAGGACATCGCGGCCCACGCGATCCACGGCGACCTGATCCAGAGCCAGCGGAACAAGGTCATGGAACGGCTTCGCGCCGGGAACCTGTCCGTGCTGGTCGCCAGCGACCTCGCGGCCCGCGGCCTCGACGTCGACGGCATCAGCCACGTCATCAACTACGACCTCCCCGAAGACCCCGAGGTCTACGTCCACCGGATCGGCCGGACCGCCCGCGCGGGCCGGAAGGGCGTGGCGTGGAGTCTGGTGAGCCCCGATCAGGGCGATCTCCTCACGAACTGCGAAATGCTCGCGAACATCGAGATCCCGCAGCTGGTCTACGAGGACTTCGTGCCGGGCACCGTCCCCGCGGACGTCCGGGCCGAGAAGGAACTCGCCGAGAAGCGGGTCCAGGATCGCGAGGCCTCCGTGAAGCGAACCGAGGCCCCCCCGGTCAAGGCCGACGATACCGCCGCCTTCCCGGGCGGCATCGTGCCCACCAAGATGCCGGCCCGCCGGATGCAGGGCAAGGTCCGAACCCGACGCCGATGAGACCCAGATGAGCAGCCCTTCCGACGGTTTCGTGCGCACCCATCCCGAGATCGCGGACGCCCTCTCCGAGGGACGTCCGGTGGTCGGCCTCGAAACCGCGGTGCTCACGCACGGACTCCCCCGAACCGGTCGCGCCACGCCCGGCTGTCTTCGGGCCGACGGGTGCGTCGCCGGACTGCTCGGGGGCGAGATCGCGTGGGACGACGACGCGCCGCTCAATCTGCAGGCCGTCCGACTGGTCTCGAAGGCGGTACGGCACGCGAACGCGGTGCCCGCGGTCGTCGCGATGATCGACGGCGTGCTGCGGATCGGCCTGGATGACGACGAACTCGCGGCCCTCGCACTCGATGAGACCGCCCGCAAGGCGAGCAACCGCGACTTCGCGGCGCTGTCCGTCGCCCGCGCCTCGGCCGGAACGACGGTGGCGGCGTCCATGCACGCGTGCGGGCTCGCCGCACCCGAACCGATCCGGGTCTTCGCGACCGGCGGCATCGGCGGCGTCCACCGCGGCTGGACGGAACGCCCCGACGTCTCCGCGGATCTCCGGGCCCTCGCATCGGAACCCGTCGTGGTGGTGGCCTCCGGCGCGAAGGTGATCCTCGATCTCCCCGCGACGCTGGAGATGCTCGACACCCTCGGGGTGCCGGTGGTCGGCTACCGGACCGACGCCCTTCCGATCTTCACCGTCGGACTCAGCGAAGAACTCAAGGTCCCCCACCGACTCGATTCCGCCGACGCGATCGCGGACGCCTGCCGGCGCCACTGGGGTGAATTCGCCCAGTCTTCCGGCATGCTGGTCGCGAACCCCTGCCCTGCCGATGAAGCGATCGATCCCCACCGGATGGACGTCCTGGTCGACGCCGGCCTCGCGAGAGCGGCCGCCCAGGGCATCGACGGCTCCGGGGTCACACCCTTCCTCCTCGGGTCGATGATCGCCGATGCGGAGATCGATCCGGTCTCCGCGAACCTCGCCCTCCTCATCGCCAATGCAGCGCTCGCGGGGGAGATCGCGACCGCCTGGTCGGCCGACCGTTCCGGTTGACAACCCCCGGGTCCCCCTGCTCTACTTCGGATCGAGCCGAGCGGAGCGAACCCGGTGGGCAGACGCCTTCTCCCACCGCTCGGAATCCCTCGGCGCACCACCTCCAACGTGGTGCACGAAGAAGGCGACGCAGCAAACGAGATCCCCAGGGCGAAAGCGGCGGGTCCACGCTTCCCCCATGACGATCGATACCGTTGGCCTCGGTCCGCCGCATTCGAGAAGACCCTCACCCGACGTTCGCAGCCACCCGGCCGGAACGTTCCTCGACGGACTCCGCACCGTCGACTTCCGGACCACGAAGATCAGCAAGCGACACGATCCATGACGAGTTTCACCGGCATCCTCGACGTTCCCAAGGGCTCCGAACCACGCCTCCGACAGATGGGAGACGGGTTGGTCGTGTCCGACACCGACCCCTTCGTGCCGGCCGAAATGCTCGATGAGTTCAACCTCCGCCCATCGCAGCAACTCGAGGTCGAAGTCGTGGAGCGAAAGCCCCGCCGCCGACGACGATCCGGTGGACGACCACCACGACCGACCGTCGATCGAATCATCCGGGTCGAGGGCCTTGAATTCGACGACTACCAGGCCCGGAAGCCGTTCGAGGAACTCACGCCGATCGACCCCGCGCCCCGGATGGCCCTCGAGCATCGAGGCTGCCCCCCGGCGTGTCGGCTCATCGATCTCTTCTGCCCGATCGGCTACGGCACCCGCGGTCTGATCGTCGCCCCGCCGAAGGCGGGGAAGACCATCCTGCTGCAGCAGATCGCGATGGGGATCAAGCAGAATCATCCGGACGTGGACGTCGTCGCCCTCCTGATCGACGAGCGGCCCGAGGAGGTCACCGACTTCCGCCGGAACGTCCCCGCCGAGGTCCTTGCTTCCAGCAACGACATGGACGTGGACACGCATTGCCATCTGGGCATGCTCGCGATCGAACGGGCGAAGCGGAAACTCGAGGCCGGCCGGGACGTGGTGGTCCTGCTGGACTCCATCACCCGGCTCGGGCGGGCGTTCAACAACTCCCGATCCTTCCGTCAGAGCGGCCGAACCATGTCCGGTGGCCTCGATTCACGGGCCATGGAGATACCGAAGCAGCTGTTCGGCGCCGCCCGGAAGGTCGAGGAAGGTGGATCGCTCACCATCATCGCCAGCTGCCTCGTGGATACCGGGAGCCGGGCCGACCAGGTCATCTTCGAAGAGTTCAAGGGCACCGGGAACATGGAGCTCATCCTCGATCGGACCATTGCGGAACGCCGCCTCTTCCCGGCGATCAATCTCGCCGCGAGCGGAACCCGGAAGGAACACCTCCTGATGGGCGAACGGGAGCTGAAGACCTGCACCGCCCTCCGACGCCGCCTGACGTCGATGCCCCCTCCCGCCCAGATCGAGCAGCTTCTGCGTGCGGTCGAGCGGTATCCGGACAACGAAGCGATGGTTTCCGCCTGATCCCGCCCCGCCCCGACGCGCACGGGCGTCCGAATCAGGCGATACTCCACCCATGGCCAGTGGAAGCGACAATCGACGAAACAACGTCCGAGCGGGGCTGTTCACGCTGTCGGCGATCCTCCTCTTCTTCGCGACGATGGTCGTCCTGAACAGCGGCTGGCTGTCGTCGATCATCGGCAGTTTCAATCGCTACGTCGTGCGGTTCGATCTGGCCGATGGCGTGTCGGGACTCAACGTCGGATCCCAGATCCAGGTCGGTGGACTCGTCCGAGGCGCCGTGACCGAAGTACGACTGATCGGATTCGAAGACGGAGAGACGCCGACTGCGCTGGTGAGCTTCGAAGTGGACGACGCGATCGAACTCTGGTCCAACGCGGTCGCGATCCGCACCGCGTCGATCCTCGGAGGCGGCAGTTGGATCAACATCTCGACCGTCGGTGGTGCGGACCTCGTGACCGCCGCCCCGACGTCGAAGAACGGTGCGACCGCCGAACGCCTCCCCACCGATGGGAGCGGGATCATCGATGCGACGCCCGGCGACGGCCTGCTCACGACCATGGTCGGTGGCCAGAATGCGGCGACCACCCGGCAGATCCTCACCAACGTCTCCAACCTGACCGGCTTCGTCGATTCGAAGGTGAAGCCCGTCTTCGATGATCAGATCGAACCGGCGCTGGTCGATGCCCGGACCTTGGTGGGAGACGTCCGCCGCGACTACGACACCTGGAGCGGGAGCGTCGGACGGACCCTCGACAACGTCGAGGCGGCATCATCCGATCTCGAGTCGACGATGGACGACGCCCAGACGGCGATGAACGAAGTCCGGACGGATCTCCGCCTCGTCAGCGAACTCGTGCAACGGAACATCGGCCGGATCGACGAGGCGGTCGCCAACCTCGAGGTGATCACCGAGAACGGTGTCGCCATCACCCGCCGCATCAAGGACGACACCCTCGCACGCGTGGACGAAGCCCTCGATGGCGGCGTCACGGCGATCGGCGATGCATCGCGGATCCTTCAGAACCTCGAGGTCCAGCTCACCGCGTCGATGCCTTCGATCCGGGCCGTGCTCCAGGACGCGATGGTCGCCGCCGGCGAATTGAAGCTCGCGACGATCGAGATCCGCCGCAGTCCCTGGCGCATTCTCTACAAGCCGTCTCCGACCGAACTGGCCAACGAGAATCTCTTCGCCGCCGCCCGAGACTTCACGATCGCCGCCGGCGAGGCCCGGGTCGCGGCGGAGACCTTCCAGTCCGTGATCGAGAAGCATCCGGACCGCATCGACGATGATCCCGAGCTGCAGGCGATGATCGAACGATTCCTCGCCGACACCCTGAAGCGACTCGAAGACGCCCAATCCCGACTGTTCTCCGTCATCATCGGCGATCAGGCCCGCGACGACTCCTGATCCGGCGGAGGCCCCGTCCCACCATGGCTGCCCAAGATCGATCTCTGCGACAGAAACGGGTCGCCGGCGTGATGGTCCTCGGCGCGATCCTCGGCGCGGCATGGATCGCGACCAGCATCTCCCGTCTCTTCGAGCCGGCCCTGGAGGCGTACGTGACGACCACCACCACGGCCACCGGTGCCGCGGGGCTCGAAGCGGGCAGCGCCGTGCTCTACGGCGGGGCCCCGCGCGGGCACATCACCTCCATCGAGACGACGATCCCCGCCGACGGCGCGACGGGTGAGATCAGGATCGCCTTCGAGCTCGATCGGACCCTTCCGCTCGCGAAGAACGCCTCGATCGTCAGGTCCGCCGGGGTGGCTGGAGCCGGCGGCGCCCTGTCCGTGCTCGCCCCCGGAGATCCCGCCCTCGCCTTCGTCGATGGGGATCCCCGGGTGATTCCGATGAACCGTGGAACCGTGGCCCCGCCCGACGCGACCATGGTCCTGCTCGGTCGACGCAACGCCGAGACGCTTCGCTCGATCGAAGTGTCGCTGCAGGAAATCGGCGACGAGTCGAATCCTCGAATCGTTCGGGCCGCGAAGGTCTATCGTTCGATCCGGAGGTTGCTCCAGCAATTGGAACTGGAGGTCGAGTCCGACGATCTCCAGCGAGCGACCGAGACACGACTTGCCGCCATCCTGCTCCGGTTGCAGTCGGGCCTCCCGGAACTCCAGCGAACGCTGATCTCGAGCAACAACGCGGCACAGGCACTCGAGCAGCAGGTTCGCGAGGACGGTGGCCGGATCCCCCGCCGGACCGGCGTCGCGAGCCGGAATCTCGCCATCATGCAGACGGATGCCGCCGACATCCGGTCCGTGACCGACACGACGCTGGTACCGAAGGTGCTCCAGATCCGTCGAGAAAGTCTGCAGGCGGTCCTGGATGCGGAACGACTGTTCGCCGACGGCGCCGCGATTCTTTCCGAGGCGTCCGGCTCGATTCCGAAGATGCTCGCGAACATGAAGCTCGCCGGCGGACAGCTCGCCCTCGCCTTCGACGATCTCCTCGGGCTGGCGCTCGAGGCGATCATGATCGCCCCCGACGTCGACAGCGCGACACGCCGGCGTTTGCTCGAAGCCGTCGATCTCTCCGTGCGGGCCGGCATGGACGTTCGAATGGCGGCCGACCGCATCCGAAACCTCACCGAGCTCGATCCCTCGTTCCTCGCGGACCAGCCGGGAGCACTGAACGCCCGCGTCGAACCGTTCCAGACCGCGGTCGATCGCCTCGAGGCGATCCTCGATCAACTCTCCAGGACCCTCGCCGAGGCGGTCATCGCCGATGTGGACGTCCGACCGAATCCAGTCCCGTGATCACGAACATCCTCGATCCCGAGGATCGCCGCCTCGATCCGTTCCGCCGGATCCGGGATCGCGATCTTCGCGCCGATGGCGGACGTTTCGTGGTCGAGTCGCCCCGCGTGGTGTCGCGATTCCTCCAGGCCGTCCGCGAGGATCGCGCTCGGGTGGATGCCGTGCTGCTGGCGCCGGAACAACGTCTGGTCGACCCCGATGAGATCGCCGCGCCGGTGTACATCGCGGATCTCGATCTGATGACGGCGGTGAGCGGATATCACTTCCACGGCGGTGCCATCGCGGTCGGCATCCGGCCGCGACGAGCGCCGAATCTCGCCGAACTGACCGAGCGGATCCCCGCCTCGGGTCCCGTGACCCTGATCGCCCTGGCCGGGGTGACCTCGATGGACAACATCGGAGGCATCTTCCGCATCGCGGCCGCCCTCGGCGGATCGGGCATCGTGCTCGACGACGACGCCTCCGATCCGATGCTGCGACGAACGATCCGAATCTCGATGGGCCAGGTGTTCCGCGTGCCCTGGGCTCGGGCCGGCACGCTCGTCGAGGCGATCCCGGAGCTCGCTTCGGCCTCGGGCGTCGAGACGATCGCGATCGAAAACCTCGAAGCGGCCACACCCCTTCACGAGGCGACGTTCCCCGAGCGGGTCATGCTGGTCATCGGCAACGAAGGACACGGAATCCCACCGACGATCCTCGGACGGTGCCCGAATCGGATTCGGATCGAGGGCCCTCCGGGCCTCCCTTCGGAGGAGGGTCCGGGTGGCGATGACGAGCGGTCCCTGAATGCCGCGACCGCGGCCGCCATTGCGCTCCATGCGGCCCTCCGACGTCACGACTGATCGACCCGACGCGGTTCAGTCCGCGATCGATTCCGCTGCCGCCAGTTCCTTGTCATCGACTCGTTCGACCGAGGCGCCGAGCGCGTTCAGGGTCTCCTCCATCCGAACGTAGCCGCGATCGAGGTGATAGACCCGGTTGACGATGGTCTCTCCGCGCGCGGCCAGCCCGGCCATCACGAGCCCGGCGGACGCCCGAAGATCGCTCGCCATCACCGGCGCCCCGACCAGCTGCCCTCCACCGACGACCATGACGGTGGGGCCCTGACGGATGAGGTTCGCACCCATTCGCGAGAGCTCGGCCACGTGCATGAACCGCTCGGGATAGATCTTCTCGGTCACGATGCTGTTGCCCCGGGCGAGGCACAGCAGCGTCATGAACTGGGCCTGGAGATCCGTCGGAAAGCCGGGGTGTGGCTGGGTGGTGATGATCGAGGGCCGAAGCTCACGCTCGCAGGTCACCCGGACGCGGCAGCGGCGGGAATCCTCGGCGGGATCCTGTCGTTCGACTCGAACCCCGATCTCCGAGAACCGGTCGACCGCGGCGAGCAGACTGTCGTAGGGGAAGTCGTCGATCACGACATCACCATTGGTCACCGCCGCCGCTGCGGCGTAGGTGCCGGCCACGATCCGGTCGGGCATGACCCGATGCGTCGCGGGACCGAGCTTTTCGACACCCTCGATGACCAGCCGTGGGCCACCGGCCCCGGTGATCCGAGCCCCCATCGAATTCAGAAGCTTGGCGAGATCGGCGATCTCGGGCTCGCAGGCCGCGGATTCGATGACCGTGGTCCCCTTCGCCACGCAGGCGGCCGACATGATGTTGGCGGTTCCCAGGACCGTCGATCCGAACGGCCCCCCGAGAAAGATGGTCGTGCCGACCAGTTCGTCCGCCTCGCAGTGAATGTCGCCGCCGTCGAGCCGGATGCGAGCTCCAAGGGCCTCCAGACCGCGGAGATGCAGGTCGACGGGTCTGGAGCCGAAGGCGCACCCACCCGGCATGGACACGATCGCCCGCCCCCGTCGGGCGAGAAGCGGTCCCAGCACGCAGATGCTCGCTCGCATGGTCCGGACGATGTCGTAGCGGGCGTGGATCGCGGACGGGTCGACGGTCCGAAAACGCATCCCCCCCCCTTCGGTCCTCGAGACCTCGAGCCCCAGGTCCTCGAGAAGCCGAATCATGTTCCCCGTGTCGCTCAGATCGGGGATGCCGTCGAGCTCGACGGGGCCGTCGCTCAGCAGGGCCGCCGCCATGAGGGGAAGCGAAGCGTTCTTGGAGCCGTCGACCGTCAATCGCCCGGCGAGTCGACGGCCACCTTCGATGCGGAAGCAATCCATGAAACGTCGCGCCCTCCTTCATTGTGATTCCTGATCCTGCTGCTTGGACATCGGCATCACGTGCCCGTCCGCTGCAATGCCGACCTTACGACCGGAACAGGTGGAACCTCCGGCCCAGCCGTCGCGGACGAACACGATTCCCATGAAACGGGCGAACACTCGTTTCGATCGCCGGAAATCGAAACGTAGCCTCTTCTCGTCGGAGGCCCCGCATTCGCGGAGGCAGCCCGTGAGGAGAGAAAGCATGAGTTTCATTCGATTGACCACCACCGTGTTCGCCGCCGGCCTCGCCGCCGGATTCGTGGGAGCCGCCGCCACCGGCGTCCAGCCCACGCAGCCCGAAGATGATACCGATTCGATCACGCTCACCGGCGTGGTCCGGGACTTCCATGAACGCACCGCGCCCAACGGACATCCGGACTTCGAGCGACGCCCGAGCAGCGGTTTCGGGCTCTACTGCGGCAACGTGACCACCCGGCTCGATGCCGACGGCAAGCCCGTCTTTTCGGGCGGCGGCTTCAAGGTCGGTTCCCAGTGGAAGGACAGCTCGGGCCGACCGATCTGCTGGCATCTCTTCGATTCGAGCCGAGGCGACTCCGCCGGCAGCAGCGGGTCATCGGACAGCGGCGGTATCCAGAGCAACGAGACTTTCAATCTCTGGTACCGGGACGATCCGCGGGTCAACCGGTCGAAGCTGCTTGAAATCAACCTCGATCGGGCGGCCGACGGGTCCTTCGTCTTCGACTCGAACGTGGACCCCCAGAGCGCGGAACGGGGTGGATTCTTCCCCATCGACCACGAACTGTTCGGCAATTCCGGCGGCTCGGGCCCCGACCACAACTACCACTTCACCTTCGAGCTCCAGACGGAATTCACCTATGAGGCGGATGGCGCCCAGGTGTTCACCTTCCGCGGCGACGACGACGTGTGGGTCTTCATCAATCGCGAGCTGGTGATCGATCTCGGCGGAGTCCACGGCGCTCTCGAACAGACCGTCGATCTGAATCGCCTTGAACTCCAGGACGGCGAGGACTACGAGCTGAGCTTCTTCTTCGCCGAACGGCACCGAACCGCCTCCAACTTCCGCATGACGACCAACCTGAAGCTCCGCAACATCGAGCTTCCCACCGTGACCGCGGCGTACGACTGAGCGACGCCACCTCGACGTGATCTCCCCGTGAAACGACCACGGCCGGGCGTTGGAGACGCCAGGCCGTGGTCGTGTCTGCGCGGTTCGTCGTCGGGCGTTGATCGGATGATCGCGCCCGGTGTCCACTTCCGACGATCAGTAGACCTCGAGCATGCAACGGTGCGTCGGGCGGACCCGCCGCTTGATGTCGGCCGACTTCCAATCGGCCGGGGCGACGTCGGCGAGTTCCTCGTGGATCTTGAGATAGGCCCCGCCCACCCCGAGCTTCGCCATGGTCTGGAACACGCCGGTCTGCATGCCGGCGAGACCGCAGATGTAGAGCAGCGTCCGTTCCTTCGAGAGCAGGTCCGCGTGAAGGCGGGTCTCCCGGTCGAGGTAATGGTGAATGTAGCCCTGTGGACGACCGTCGGGCATCGTTTCCCGACTGATCACGGTGTGGTAGTGGAACCCGGGGTGCTTGTCGGCGAGGGCGCGGAAGACGTCGTCGTAGAGGAGATCGCTGGTGTAGGGCGCTCCCATGACGAGGTGGATCTCGCTCTCGAAGGGCCTCTCGCGCCCTTCGAGGAGTTCGAGGATCATCCCGCGGAACGGCGCGATCCCGGTGCCCGTCGCGAGGAAGAGGTAGTCGTGGTTCTCCGGTTCCGCCGGAAGCACGAACCGCTTGCCCACCGGACCGGTCACCATGACCTCGTCACCGGGGGATAGATCACACACCTGATTCGAACAGACCCCGTGGAACAGACCGGTTCGTTCCTCGTCCCGCTCCGTCTGCGGTCGGTACTCGTCGATCAGGCGCTTGCAGGTCGTTGAAAGGATCCGTCCCTCGCCATCCTCGCCCCGGGTCGGCGAGGCGATCGAGTAGAGCCTGACCTTGTGGGGCTTGCCACGCTCGTCGACCCCCACCGGTACGACGCCGAAGCTCTGGCCGGCCTGAAAGCGTCCCTCGAGCGGTGTGCCTCCGACGTCGATGCAGACGTGCCGGATGAAACTCGCCGACTTGCCGCGGAGACAGAGCTCGTTCGCGGTGACCACGCCGGTGACCGGGGCGGTCGGTGGGACGACGTGCATCTCGACGTCGACGAGTTTCGGATCGAAGGCCGGATCATGGACGGTGCCGGAAGCGGTCATCGTTTTCCTCCCCGCCGAGCGGTCGATCGGCGTGTCTTTCGGGGTTTCTTGGATCCACTCGAATCCGGTTCGGTCATCGAGCCCGGATCGAGATGCGTCGAGAGCGTCTCCGGATCGAGCAGCTCGAGTTCGAGCGCCATCTCGCGGATGGTGAGACCCCGAGCATGGGCCTGCTTCGCGAGTTTCGCCGCGTTCTCGTAACCGATCACCGGCGCGAGCGAGGTACCCATCATCAGGCTTCGTTCGACGTAGCCCTCGGCGACGGAGCGATCGAGTTCGAGGTCCTCGATGCACTTGTCCTGAAGGATCGTCGCGGCGTTCGCGAGCAGCCGGATCGAATCGATCATCGCCCACGCCATCATCGGCATCGCGACGTTCAGCTGAAGCAGCGAACCCGTTCCGCCGAGGCCGCCGGTGGAGATCGCGAGATCGTGACCCATGACCTGGCAGGTGACCTGCATCACGCTCTCGCAGATCACCGGATTGACCTTGCCGGGCATGATCGAGGATCCCGGCTGGGTGGCGGGAAGCACGAGTTCGCCGAGCCCGCATCGGGGGCCGGAGCCGAGCCAGCGGATGTCGTTGGCGATCTTCGAGAGGCTGACCGCGATCGTGCGCAGTTCGCCGGAAGCCTCGACGACGCAGTCTCGGGTCGCCTGGGCTTCGAAATGATTGGTCGCCTCGGCGAAGTCGATTCGAAGCCGCTTCTTG
Source organism: Planctomycetaceae bacterium (assembly GCA_002683215.1). Lineage (GTDB taxonomy): Bacteria > Planctomycetota > Phycisphaerae > Phycisphaerales > SM1A02 > UBA12014. The sequence goes on along the minus strand of NYSY01000166.1, from coordinate 17,427 downwards.
AGCGACGCCGAGACGCGACGCCCGAAATCGGCGTGGGTGTTGATCCCGGTGCCGATCGCCGTGCCACCGATCGGGAGATTCTCCGCGAGGCGTTTCATCGCCCGTTCCGCCCGAATCGTGCCGTGTTCGATCTGCGCGGCGAATCCCGAGAATTCCTGACCGACCCGCATCGGCGTCGCATCCTGAAGATGCGTCCGCCCCGTCTTCACGATCCGGTCCCACTTCCGGGCCTTCTTCCGAAGCCCCGAAGCAAGATGCTTCAAAGACGGAATCAGCGACTTTCGGATCGCGACCGCGCCGGCGATCTGCATCGCGGTCGGGAAAGTGTCGTTGCTGCTCTGGCCCTGGTTGACGTGGTCGTTGGGATGAACCGGATCACGACTTCCGAGTCGGTTCCCCGCTTCGAGGGCCGCGAGGTTCGCGAGCACCTCGTTGACGTTCATGTTCGTGCTCGTCCCGGATCCCGTCTGGAAGACGTCCACCGGGAACTGCCCCTCCCACCAGTCCGCAGGACGATCCCCTTCGCCTCGAAGCCCGGCCTGGAGGGTTTCGCATGCGGTCACCACGCTGCGGGCGACCTTCTTCGGGATGACGCCGAGCTCGCCGTTCACACTGGCGCAGGCTCGCTTCAAATCCGCGAACGCCTCGATGACCTCGGCGGGGACCGGGCGGCCGGAGACCGGGAAGTTCAGGACCGCACGCTGGGTGCTCGCCCCATAGAGGGCGTCGGCGGGAACCGGCATCTCGCCCATGGTGTCCCGTTCGATCCGAGTTCGATTGGACGCTTTCCGGGGGGCGCCCCGCTTGGCGGCAGGCATGTTCGGTCTCCAGGCAGTCTCGACGAGGATGGTTCGAATCGGCCCGACCGCGGCGCGGCGGGCCTGAGTTCGCAGATGGTAGCGACGAGCCGGCGATCCACGGCGGATCGATGCGAGCAGATGCGATCAGATGCCGTCGGCGACGGGCTCGGAACCGACGGCGTCGCTCGCGTCGACGAGCAGGACTCGAACCGCTTCCACCGCGACCCGCTGGGGTTCGTCCAGCGAGTCACCGAATCGACGATCGATCTCCTGGAGGAGGACTCTTGCGAGCCGTGGCTCCGGGATCGCGGAGGCCTCGAGAAACGCCACCCAGGCCGGTGGATCGGAACGGACCCCTCCCGCCTCTTCCCACGCCTCCGCGAGGACGAGTGCCTCGAAGAGGTCGAGACCGAGGGTGGAGTCGGCGTCGGCACCGAGCAGTCGAAGCTCGTTCGCGGCCTCGATGGGCCGCCCGGCCTCGATGAGCCGCCGGGCCAGACGGCGGGCTGCGGCGTCTCGATCGGGCTTCGGCTGTGATTCGGACATCGCGGCCCGGACGAGTGCCGCGCGGCGGTCCTCGAAACGAGCCGGTTCGTCGCCGAGCACGTCGTCGGCCGCGAGCACCTGCTCCGCCGGGAGCCGCTCGAGGACCCTGGCGATGGCGAGTCCCCAGTTGACCTGATCGGCCTCCTCCGCATCCTCCGGGGGACGAAGTTCGAGGAGGACCGCGAGGCCTTCGGGATCGACGGCGTCGCCCGACCATGCCTGCCAGGCGATTCGCCGGACCTCGGGTGTTTCTGAATTCCGGCGGAGCGCCTCACGCTGTCCACGACCGAGAAATCCTTCCGCGGCCCCGCGGCGAACTCGACGGTCCTCGTGACCGAGCAATCGGACGAGGGATGGGTCGCCGGGGTCGACGGCCACCAGCACCGCGAGGCGGGCGATCTCCGAATCGCGGACCCGGTCCGCGGCCGGAATCGCCGCACGGATCTCCGCCATCCGCTCCGGCTCGAGCACGCCGGCGGCGGCGACGGTGGCGAGCGCCCTCGCCGATTGCCGGACGACTTCCGGATCGTCCCCGTCGAGGTGCCGGATCGCCAGCCGAACCACCGCGGGTCGCGCACGGTTGCCGAGAAGTTCGAGCCCCGCCGAGAGCACGGCGGGATCGGCCTCGTCTTCGAGCGACGCCACCATCTTCGCCGCGAAATCCTCGCCACCCACGGTTTCAAGAAGCCGACCTGCGGTGATCCGGATCGTCGGATCCGGGTCGTCGAGGGTCGAGAGCAACCCGGCCCGAAGCACTTCCGGAAGGATCCGACCGTTTCGAAGCATTCGCTCGACCTGGGCGATCGCGGCGGCCCGAAGCGGGAGTTCCTCGTCCTCGAGGAGCTCGAGGATCCGTTGATCGCGATCCGACTCGGGCAACGTCGCCAGCAACCGGGCGTGGAGTTCGGCGAGCCTGGACGCAAGAGCGTCGGCACGCGCCTCCGCCCGGGCGGCCCGTCGGTTCGCCCGCTCGATCCGATCGACCAGTTGCCCGAGCGCCTGCGAGGCGGATCCGTCGATGTTCATCTTGGTCCACCACGCCCGCCATGCCGCGGCGTCTCGAGTGGAGGAGGTGTCGGACCAGCGACGCAGCGCCGCATCGATCGCGACCGCGTCGTCACCGCCGGGAGAAGCCTGCTGCATCGCCTCCACCAGGGTGCGGGCGGCGGCGGGATCGTTGATGCCTCCGAGCAGCTCGAAGCCGCGGGCCCTCGCCGCCGGATCCGACGCCTCGGCCACGACGAGCATGAGCCGCTCGATCGCGGTCGACCCCGATCGGCCGATGATGAAGGAGGCGTCTTCGCTCCCGATGCGGCCGGCGATCGCGGCGTTCGCGATTCGATCGACGATGGCATCCGAGGCTCGGCCGTTCTTCCGCACGCCTTCGACCACGATCTCCCGGGTCTCGGTCGAATCCGAATCGAGCCCCGTGCCGATCGCGCTCGCGGCTTCGGGTGAACCCAGCCGAGCCATCCGTTCGGCGGCACCGACGCGAAGTTCGCGCGGTACCGCGGGGTTCGCGAAGACCGATGCGAGATACACCACGTCCTCGTCGATGAATCGGTTCGTGACCGTCGCACGCGGTGCGCCGAAGCGTTCGCCCGACGAAACGACCACCCCGTCCTTCGGAGCCGAGGGCGTCGAGACCGCGGAGCAGTTGATGGCGAACGCCCCGGCCAGCATCACCCCGCCTCCGATGCTCCGTCGAACCATGACGATCCGCCGCGGACGCGTCGCGACCCGGGAGCGCATCGGGTTGGCGTGGGTGGCGGACATGGACTCGGTACTCCATTCGATTCCGAGCGGAATGCCCCGGGAATCATGCATTTCGCGGCCTTCCGGATTATCGGGCAGGCTGCGTTGCCCGACACTCGTACGCGGATGCTGTTCGACGTATTCTATCTCTGCCGCTCGCACGGCTCCTCTTCTTCTTCGGCTTTCCTTCCTGCGAGGGATCATCAAATGAGCGACTGGCACCAGTCGGAAGATCACGCCGAGCGAGCCGAACGACTGCTGGCGAACGGTCGCGGCCCGGAAGCGGAGCAGGAGATTCGGCGAGCGATCGAAATCGACCCGGTCCGCGGTGAATGGCACGCGGCCCTGTCGATGGTGCTCGATTCGATGGGCCGGCTCGAGGAGGCCCTCGCCTCCATGCGGCAGGCGGCGCTGCTCCTGCCCGAGGATGATCGCACCACCGCTTCCTGCGCCGAGCTCTCGCTCCGGCTGGACCGACCCGCGGATGCCGCCGAGCACGCACGCCGTGCGATCGAGTCCACGGACGCTGAAGAGCGGGTCCACGCGATTCTGATCGCGGCCCTCCACCGGCTCGAACGACACGAAGATGCCGAAATCGCGTACTACGAAGCGCAGCAGCGATTCGAGGAGATGCCCTGCTGTCTCGTCGCGATGGGCGATCTGAAGGCGGAGACCGAGGCGTACGATCAGGCGAGCTGGTGCTATCGAGAGGCGATGCGGCAGGCCCCGAGCATGCCCCAGCTTCGCTCCAGGATCGCCGCGATCCTCGCCGCGACGGGTCGTCCGGAACGGGCCCTGCAACTCCACCTCGCCGAACTTCGGGAGCATCCCGCGTCGATCGAGACGCTCCTCGCGTGTGGACGACTCCTCGTCTCGATGGACCGCCAACCGGAAGCGGTCGATCGATTCCGTCGCGTGCTCGAGATCGAACCCGCCAATTTTCCGGCACACTGGGAACTCGGTCTTGCGGCGCTGGCCCTTCACCGATTCGACGAAGCCCGGGTGGAATTCGAAATCGCCCGTCGCCTCGATCCCGAGATGCCCCTGGCTCGCCGACGGCTCGCGGAGGCCCTCCTCGGGTGCGGCGAGCCGGAGCTCGCCCGCGTGCAGCTGGATGAAGCCGCGGATCGACTCCGGGACGAGGAATCCTTCGAGGAGATGTTCAATCTGGCCTCGCTCCTCCTCGAAGTCGGCTCGACCTCGAAGGCACTTCCGTTGTTCGAGCAGCTCGCCGAAAAGCAACCCGAGGATCTCGAGATCCTTCGACGCCTCGCGGTCTGTCGCTACCGCCTCGGTGACGCGGACGGCGGCGTCGCGATCTCGCGTCGGGTGCTCCGACGGGCGCCCGACTGCATCCGAAGCATGCACAACCTCTCCGTCGCCGCGATGGAGGATGACCGGATCGTCTCCGCTTTCCTTTGGACCAAACGCGGCCTCACCGTAACGCCGTCCGATCCGGGGCTTCGCCGACTTCGATCCCGGATCCTCACCAGGCTGGCCTGGAACTGGACTCTCGGGCTCCCCACCATGGTTCGAGGCCTCCTGAGCGCAGGCCTGACCCGGATCCGATCGATCCGTCGCCCCGGGCAGGGCTGACCGGAATCCACGACATCCGCGACGCATCGACCGAACGACCGCCGCAGTTCGACCCCGGCACCAAGACGGATCCGGAACGAACCGACCGAGGGGTGGGCCGAAACAGACACGAGCGAAGGCCTTGGCCTTCGCTCGTGGTTTCATTCTGCATTTCGGACTCGGCCACCGAGGATCGGCGTCAGAGCGTCGCGCTGGTGTAGGGCAGGAGCGACATGTACCGCGCCCGCTTGATCGCCTGGGCCACCCGTCGCTGCTCCCGGGCCGACGCGGCAAGACGCTTTCGGGTGTAGATCTTGCCGTTCGGCGTCATGAGCCGACGGAGGTCGTCAACGGACTTGTAGTCGACGTAGTGCTTGCCGTCGGTACCGGTCTTGAGCGGGATGGTGGGGGCGGCCTGGAACTGGGTCATGGGTCTGGATTCCGGTGGAGGATCGAGAGAAAGCCCGATCCGATGCCGTGGATGTCCGGGCTCGTCTTCGAACGAGCCGTTTCAGACAGCCGCCAAGGGTCCGGGCCCAGGGCGGCGACGAACCGGGGATCGTACCGAAATCGCCATTGATGGACAAGTGTTCTTGCAATTCCCTCGATCAGCGTGCAGCATGTTAATAACGGTCTTCGGACCGTTCTATCTCTCCAGATCGGTGGCGTAGAACGATTCCGGCACGTTTCGGGTCTCCCGACCCCTCCGACATGCTGTCCTCGACGGAGAATCCTCTCATTTCAACGATCCCGCATGGCCGACCGCTCATCGGCGTCACCGCCGATCTCGTCGACGACCAGATCCGCTTGCGCCGTGGTTACGCCAGATGCGTCGCGGACGCCGGCGGGATCGCGATCCCCCTTTTTCCCAATCCCGGATCCGCGGCGGAGATCATTCCGCACCTCGATGGCGTGATCCTGAGCGGTGGCGACGACCCGGACACTGCACGGTTCGATCAACCGGTCCATCCGTCCGCGACCCTCGTTGCCCCGGATCGTCAGGCATTCGAAATCGAACTGCTCGACCGACTCGAGCACGCCGCTCCGGATCTCCCGGTGCTCGGGATCTGTCTCGGCATGCAGATGATGGGCCTCCACGCCGGTGGTCATCTCGACCAGCACCTCCCCGATCATCTCGACACCGCCGATCAGCATCGCGACGGCGCGACCCACCCGGTACGAGGCAGCGGGTTCGAAGGCATCGTCCACAGTCATCACGTCCAGGCGCTGGATGATCCGGGCCGGCTCGACGTCGTCGCGACCGCGCCGGACGGGGTGATCGAAGCCGTCGAGGCGACGGAACGTCGATACCTGGTGGGTGTTCAATGGCATCCCGAACGCACCGACGATCCGATCACGGGCCGGGGCGTCTTCGCATCATTCGTCGAAGCCTGTCGCGGGAGCCGTCGCGGATGAGCGTCGAACCCGTCGATTTCGGCTGGAGCGATCGCCGGCGGCGAAACGCCGTCACCGATGGTCCGCGGCCGGATTTCGCGAAGTCCCCTTCCGATATTCGCGGATCCGACTCGAACCCCGCGCGTGATTCCAAGTTCGACCAGCACCGGGAAAAGCGGGTGCTAGACTTGGGGCCGGGAGATCTCGAGGTGGCGGATTCAGCTGGCAACACGATCGACGACGACGCTTCGACGGTGAAGTGCGTCATGTTGATTGCGCCGGACGAACACCCTCCCCAGCAGCTTCTGGACCTGCTTCGACAGCCTTCCGCATCATCCTTCGAACGGGCGGAGCATCCGTTGCTCGCGGTGGCGCAAGTCGCGACCTTCGAAAGAGCCCGGCGGATGCGGGCGGAATGGACGCCCGGCCTCGAGGAACGAACGGTGCTGGTGGTGGTCAACCGGGATGCCTGGCGGGATCTCGCCCCACTCTTCCAGACGATTCGGGAGGTCATGCCCAGCGTGGGAATCTGGGTCTGCACCGAGCGGGTCGCGATCGAGGTGCACGCCGGCCAGCAGGTCGACGGCCATGAGCCTCACGAAATGCTCGATGCCCGGGATCGCCCCGAGACGGACCACCCCGAGGCGCCCGGCCTCCCACTTGATCCGCTTCCGCCCGCCGAGGACGAACCCGCGGAACGCGAGGAGCGTACCTCGCTGACCGATGAGGAAATGCGTGACCTCCTCGACCTCTTCGGCGGCGACGATCTCGACGATCCTCCCTCGCTGGGGATCTCCGGAAGGGATGACCCCTCGTGACCGGCCCGGCGACCCTCAAACCCGATCTTTCCCGCGGCGATGCCGAGCGGATTCTCCTCGTCCATGGTGGCGTGGAGCACACCGAGACGCTCGAACTGATCCGCGACGCGGTCTCCGGAATGACCGAGACCGTCGACGACATCTACGAAGCCGTGGCGCGCGTCGGCCTGTGCCGGGCGGACGAGGGAATTCGAACGGTGGTGGTCCCGGTCACGATTCCCGAGTTCTCCGCGGCTCGGATCATCGAAGCGTTCCGACTGGTGGACGGCCGGGTCCGACTCGTGCTGCTCGTCCCCACCGGTCGGCACGACGCGATCGAGGCGGGACTCGCCGCGGGCTTCGACGACGCGCTCGAGATCCCGTCCACATCGGTCAGACTCCGGACTGCGCTCGGTGTCTCGACACCGCGCCGTTCGATGCCGGATCGACCGATCACGGCCATCGACCCCGACCATCCCGTCCCGCCGCCGGTGGAGCGGGCTCCCGCCTCGGTTCCGACCCACGCGTCGACGCCGGCCTCGGGCGACGCACCCGCCGAAGAGGATGCCCCCCTCCTCGACCCCGAGGTCCCCGAAGACCTCGGAGACGTCGATCTCGTCGGAAGCGTCATCGAGAACGACGGCATGGTCCGTTCGATCGCCCTCGCCATGATTCGAACCCACCTCCGGACGCAGGACGTGCACCTGCTCCGCCCGGAGGACGACGGCGCCGGGGATGCCCGTACTTCAGCGCCGATCCACTTCTCCGGAACCATGCTCGGCTCGCTGGTCAGCACGACGATCGGGATCGACGACCTCACGCGCTGGGCGGAGTGGCTCGCGCACTGGCTCGCGCTGGACCGCCACCTCCGCGGCCTCGAGACGCTCTGCGAAACCGATGAACTCACCGGTGCCGGCAATCGAAGGGCGTTCGAGCGCGTCCTGCTCGAGACGCTCGATGCGGCGCGGCGCGAACGACGGATCGTCACCCTGATGGTCTTCGACATCGACAACTTCAAGAAGTACAACGACGAGTACGGTCACGAGGCCGGCGACGAAGTCCTCCGCGAGACCGTGGAGCTCCTCCGAGTCACGATTCGACGCGGAGACCATGTGTTCCGGATCGGTGGCGACGAGTTCGTGGTGATCTTCAGTGACCAGGAAGGTCCACGCGGCGAGCGATCGACCCCTCCGGAGTCGGTCGAACAGATCGCACACCGATTCCAATCGCAGGTGTGCGACCTTCGATTCCCCCAGATCGGGCTGAACGCGCCCGGCACGCTCAGCATCTCCGCCGGCCTTTCGACCTTCCCCTGGGACGGCCACGACGGCCCGAGCCTTCTTCGCCACGCCGATCAACTCGCCCTCGAGTCGAAGCGATCCGGCAAGAACGCCATCACCTTCGGTCCCGGCGCACGGTCCCGATGCGAGGCGGTGGATCCGCCCGCCGAAGACTCTGGAGCGTGACGCGGTGCCGAAGCGACGACCGATGCTCATCATCTCGGACATGCACCTCGGCCGCATGGGGATGGTGGCGACCGCCGACGAGCTCGCGCCGCTGATCGAGGCGGTGGAGATCCTCGTCGTCAACGGCGATACCGCGGAACTCCACATCGAGGAATGGGCGGCGACGGCACGACGGGAACTCGATGCCCTCCGGGATCGGTGCCGTCGATCCGGTACCCGCCTCGTGCTGCTTTCCGGCAACCACGATCCCAGCCTCTCCCCCCACCGCCATCTCATGCTCGCCGGCGACTCGGTCTTCGTCACCCATGGGGATGCGGTCGATCCCGCGGTCGCGCCGTGGTCCGATTCCGCACGCCTCATTCGCGATCGACGTCGCGAGGTCGAGGCCGCGCAGACGCCGGAGGAACGCGACTCCCTCACGGGCGTGTTCCACGCCTGTCGCGAAGCCGCGGAGGCGGAATGGGAGGTGCACGGCGACCTCGGCAAACCGACCACCATCTTCGACACGCTCCGCAAACCCAGAAAGCTCGCGGCGATCATGCGTTACTGGGTGCAGAACCCCCGACGGATGAACACCTTCGCGGATCGCTTCGCCCCGAAGAGCCGCGTGGTCATCGTCGGGCATTCACATCGAGCCGGCATCCGGCGGATCGGTTCGCGAGACGTGATCAACACCGGAGCCTTCGGCATTCCGGGACCGGCCCTCGGCGTGCTGATCGACGAACGCGGCCTCCATGTGCACCGGATCGTGAAACGAAACGGCTGGCGCCTTTGCACGACGGTGGTCCACCACGACCCCCGCTCGCCCGCCGCCCCCGAGGAACTCCACGCCGCCATGCCCGTCCCGGACGCCGAAGTCGCCTGATTTCGCCCTCCGGTCAGACCCGCCCGGTGATGCGGCTCGCGATCACGGCCGCCCGCTCGACCGCCGCCCGGTCGACTCCCGTCTCCCAGCCACCCTGCTCGAGCATGTCGAGCAGAGGGCCGGTCGCCAGATTGCCACTGGCGCCGGGCGCGAACGGGCAACCGCCCAGACCACCGCAACTCGAGTCGAAGGCCCGGACACCGCATTGAAGCGCCCGATCGACGCCCGCGAGGGCCATCCCCTTGGTGTCGTGCAGGTGAAGATCGATCCTGGAGACCGGCACCACCGACGCCACCTCGTCGAGCACCGCTTCGATCTGATCGGGCTCGGCCACGCCGAGCGTCTCGCCCAGCGCGATCTCGATGTCGCCGCCGGCGAGGTCGAGGAGCCGACGGACCGTGCCGAGCACGTCCTCGGGATCGACGGGCCCGTCGTAGGGGCACCGCACCATGCACGAGACGTACCCGCGGATCGGAAGAGAAGCCGTTCGCGCCAGATCCACCACGGGTCGAAAACGTTCGATCGACTCCCCGATCGACGCGTTCAGGTTCTTTCGACAGAATCCCTCGCTCGCCGAGGTGAAGATGGAGATCTTGTCCGCGCCCGCCGCGAGCGCGGCCTCCGCCCCCCGCTGGTTGGGGCAGAGCACCGAATACGTGGTCGATGATCTGCGGGTGATGCCCGACATGACTTCAGCGGCATCGGCGAGTTGCGGAACCCATTTCGGACTCACGAAGCTCGTCACCTCGATCTCGGGAAAACCCGCGTCGCCGAGCGCGTCGACGAAGGCGATCTTTCCGGCGACGGGGACGAGCGTGGACTCGTTCTGGAGTCCGTCCCGCGGGCCGACCTCGGTGATGCGCACCCGACGATCTTCGTTCATTCGCCTTCGTCCTTCCTTGGATCATCGGCGGCGCCACGTTCCTCCCGCATGATCGAGACGATCAACGCGGCGACGAATCCCACCACGAGCAGCGTGAGGAAGATCGCGGCGATGAAGAGCGCCACTTCCGCGGTGAACGTGAAGAGGCCCGGCTCACCACCCTCGATCGGCGCGGCGGGCGGCGTCATTCCGGCGCCTCGCCTTGATCGCCTTCACCCGGAATCTCGAAGTCGAAGCCCGTCACCACGGCCGGAACGAGTTCGCCCTCGGCACTCATCAGCACCGGCGTGCCGACCGAGGTGTGGGAGGCGCGCACCGAGGCCAGGCCGATCACCGCGGCACCACGCATCGGGGCGACGGTGCTGCCGGTGACCACGCCGATCTGGGTCGAGACCCCCTCCTTCGCGTCGAACACCTGGGCTCCTGCGACGGGCAGCGCGTCCGTTGTGCTCCGCAATCCAACCACCCGGCGCTTCGCGCGGCCGCGGCTCTCCATGCGGGCGACGATCTCCTGCCCCGGATAGCAGCCTTTCTTGAAACTCACCCGCTCCTCGATCAGCCCGGTTTCGTGCGGAAGGGCGTCGGGACCGAAATCGAGATGGAACAGCGGCGTGCCGGCTTCGAGCCGCGCGATGTTGCAGGCGTTCCAGCCGATCGCCCGGACGGGGCGACGGCCCGACGGGGTGGTCGCGAGAATCCGGTTCCAGACCACCATCGCATCCGCACGATCGACGATGAGTCCGAACCCCGGTTCCCCGACGGGCGACCCCGTCCCGGAGTCGAGTGCGAACACCGTCGCCGCGACGTCGTCGATCCGAAGATCGACCGCGTGTCCTCCGCGAGGGGTCTCGCCGCACAGGGCGTCGATGATCGCCGGTGATTCAGGCCCGAGCAGATCCATCCGGTGGCGGCCTTCGGCGTGATCGAGGATCTCCACGTCCTCCGCGAACACGAACCCCTCGAGCGTCTCCACCACGCGTCCCGCATCACTGCGATCGAGCTCGACCAGGACCCGGCCTTCGCGCCGGATCAGGACCAGGTCCGCGATGATCCGCCCGGTCCGCGCGAGCAGAAACGCCCGTACGACGTCCGCGGCGACGCCAACGAACGCGTTGGTGACCAGTCGCTCGAGCAGATCCTCGGCATCGCTGCCCGCGATCTCGATCACCGCTCGGTCGGGCCGGTCGAAGATCGCGCTGGCCCGGCGCAGCGCCGCGTATTCCGCCTCGAGCTCGCCGAAATCCAGAATGATCTCGCAGGTCGGTTCCGATCCGTCGCCCACCACCCCCCAGGGCACGGTGTCCGGATCCAGCGTCGCGGGGACATGACGATCGACGTCGTCGCCTCGAACCGAGGACGCGGCTTCCGCCGCCTCGCGTCGATGCTCCAGCAGGCGTCTCATCACGAGTCGATGGGCGTCGTTCAGGGGGCTCTGGTACATGCTGCTCGCCGTCGACCGATCGCCTTCGGGCCCGGGAATCTCGGCAGTCGACGCACCGTGATACCGCATCTCCGGCCGAGGAACACGAACCCGACGTCCGAGCCTTACCGGAGGTCGCTAGTCTATCCCTTCCCGGGTTTCCCGAGGACCTCCGAACCAGAACCGAAAGGCGAACGAAGATGAACGTCGATCTGCTGAAGCGACTGTGCGAGATTCCCGGCATTCCCGGACGCGAAGAACGGGTCCGTGAAGTGATCGAGGAGGAGATCGACGGTCTGTTCGACGAGATGGAGGTCGATCCACTCGGAACCCTGATCTGCCGCCGCAAGGCGACCAAGAAGACCCGTGGCCGCAAGAAGCCGGGCTCCGTGCTGATCGCGGCCCACATGGACGAGATCGGCTTCTACATCCGCCACGTCGACGAGAACGGCTTCCTCTGGGTCAACGCCGCCGGCGGCTTCGATCCCCGAAACCTCTTCTCCCGACGGGTCATGGTGTGCACCGACACCGGTGACTTCGTGGGTGTGATGAACCCGGGCGGCAAGCCGATCCACATCTCCAGCGCCGCCGAACGAAGCAAGGTCCCCGAGGTCTCCGAGTTCTTCATCGATCTCGGCATGCCGGCCGCCAAGGTGAAGAAGACCGTGAAGATCGGCGACTACGTCGTGATGCACGAGCCGTTCCTCGACCAGCCGGAAAGCGTGGTCTCGAAGGCACTGGACAACCGGTTCGCCTGCTGGACCGCGATCGAAGCCGTCCGCAAGCTCGACCGGGCCAAGGGCGCGGCCGGAAACCACGCCCTCGACATCGTGGTGGCCTTCACCGTGCAGGAGGAGGTCGGTCTTCGCGGCGCCGTCGTCGCCGCGAATCGCGTTGGTGCCGACTACGGCATCGGACTCGACGTCACCCTGGCCTGCGACACCCCGGGCGTGCCGACCACCGAACGCGTCACCAAGCAGGGCGACGGCGCGGCGGTGATGGTGCAGGACAGCTCGATGATCGCGGACCACCGACTCGTGGACGAATTCTGCGCCGTCGGCCGGAAACACCGGATTCCGCACCAGCGGTGCATTCTCGGCCGTGGCGGCCAGGATGCCGCGGCGATCCAGCGTGCCGGAAGCGGCGCCCGATGCGTGGCGATCACGTCGGGGACCCGGTACATCCACACCGTCACCGAGTCGATGAACAAGCGCGACGCCCAGGCCACGGTCGATCTGCTCGCGGCCTGGCTCCACCAGGCGAAGTGACCGTTCGAGGGTCGGGGACGGCCGGTCAACCTTCGACCAGAGTGCGTGCGAATTCGGTGGCGGCGTCGACGGGGACCGGGCCGAACGCCTCGAACATCCGAGCTCGCCGCTCGCCTGACTGCAACAGCGCCGCGAGGCTCGACTCGAGGGGTGGCGTCGCCGCGGGTCCGCGGACCGGATCCGTTCGGACGAGCACGGCGCCGGCCTTGGCGAGGACCGCCGCGTTCTTCGCCTGATGCTGGTCTTCGTGCCACGGATACGGGATCACGATCGCGGGAGTCCGGCTCGCCGCGACCTCCGCGATCGAACTCGCCCCACCGCGGGTGATCGCGAGGTCGGCGGCGCCCCACGCATCGCCCATCCGCTCGAGGAACGGGCGGACGACCGCAGGTACGCCGGCTTCCGAGTATCCCCGGATCAGTTCGTCGAGCATGCTCGGGCCCGCGAGATGCAGAATCTGCCAGCCTGCGAACCAGGTTTCGTGGCGTGCCACCAGTTCGATCATCATCCGATCGATCGACGCGGCCCCCTGCGATGCACCGGTGACCAGAAGCGTCGGTAGATCCGGCCGCAATCCAAGCGCTTCTCGATGTTCGGACGCCGGTCCGTCGGGTAGGGCCGCCCGCCGAAGCGGCACGCCGATGGCGTCACCGACGTTGGAAAGATCGCTTGGCACCGCGGTGAAACGACGGGTGGCGCGGCGGGCGATCCAGCGGTTCGCGCGACCCGCGACCGCGTCGAGATTCAGAAGGTCGACGGGTACGCGTCGATGAATCGCCTCGCGAACCACGGGCGGCGCGACGAAACCACCCAACGCCACCACGCGACACCCATCGGCCGGGTCGAGCACCGTCCGAGCGATCCGGCGCGTACCGTGCCATCCCCGGAGAAATCGGATCGCGGCCCCGGGCCGGACCCCCGGGCTTCGGGCGGGGGTGGTTCGATGGTCCCAGCCACCGGGATCGAGCAGGCGACGATCGACGGAGCGGTCGGAGCAGAGAAAGATGATTTCGATCGACGGTTCGATTTCGGCGAGTCGCTCGGCGACGGCGATTCCGGGCCCCACCGTGCCGCCGGTCCCGCCCCCGGCGAAGACGATCCGGCCCGGCCTTGACGTCCGGAGCACCATCTCAGGCGTGCGCCGCGGCACTGGGACTCGGCTGATCCTCGTCGTCGGCGAGTCCGGCGGCCCGGGCCATTCGCCACGCCCGGCGATCCATCGAGATCAACAACCCGAGCGAGAAGGCGGTCAGGATCCAACCGGTTCCCCCCCGGCTCACCAGTGGCAGCGCGATTCCCTTGGTGGGCGCCATGCCGGTCGTGACCATCAGATTGATCACCGCCTGCAGGCCGAAGGTGAGCACGATTCCGAAACCAACCAGCCTGGAAAACGGCGGAACCGCCTCGAGGGACAGTTCGGGATCGGCCACGGCCGGCGTCGAACGACCGCCGATGATTCGACACCCGACGAGCACGAGGCCGACGAAGAGCCCGATCAGCAACGCCGCACCGAAGGCGCCGAGTTCCTCGCAGATGATCGGGAAGATGAAGTCGGTCTGATTCTCGGGAAGCCATCCGTACTTCTGGATCGAGTTTCCGAATCCGACGCCTTCGATGCCGCCGGAGCTGATCGAACCGAGCGACTGCACCAGCTGAAAGCCGCTGCCCTGAGGATCCGCGTAGGGATCGAGCATGGTCATCACCCGCTTCACCCGGTACGGTTCCGCGAGCACGAGAGCGACGAACGCGAGCAGGCCGACGGGCGCGAGCCCCAGCACCTGCCAGAGCCGCACGCCGGCGACCAGAAGCATGCAGACCGTCACCGTCATCACGAGGGCCGCGGTCCCGAGGTCCTCCAGGGCGATGAGCCCGCAGACGAAGCCCGAGAGCAGGAGTGGCGGAAGCATGCCGGTGGTGAATCGATGCATCGACGAGGCGTGACGGATGCAATGCCACGCCACGATGATCGGAAGCCCCCATTTGGCGATCTCGCTCGGCTGGAACTGCAGTGAGCCGACGCGAAGCCACCGATGCGCCCCCTTGACCTCGGGTGCGAGTTGCGGCACGAAGGTCAGGAGCAACGTGCCGACGATCGCCGCCAGCAGCCAGGGAACCGGCGACGCAAGCCCACCCGCCCGGCCCAGACGTTCGACCGGAATCCATGATCCGATCACCATCGCCCCGATGGCCAGCAGGGCGTACCAGGTCTGCTTGCCCAGAAGGGTGTCCGCGACGCGGCGGCCGGCAAGATCCGAGATTGCCGAGGCGTCGATGGTGTAGGAACGATCAGCACCCTCGAGCCGAACGGTCGCACCCGGGTTCTCGAGTCGCTTCAGCGACGCGGAATTGACCATCACCACGCCGAAGATGAACAGCGTGACCACAAGAAGCGCAACGATCTGACCGGCTCGCATCGTCGGTACATCGGCCCTACGGGCCCGTGGAGTCGAATAAACGGCGACCCGTGAGCCCTACATCCAGCCCTTTTTCCGGGAGATGATCATGTAGGCCGCCACGATCCCGCCGAGAAAGACGCCCACGCCCACCAATGCCAGAATCTCGCCGGTCGTGAAATTCATCGGACGTCTCCCTGCGGGTTCCTGCTGTGCGTTCGTGCCGTCGGTACGAGGTGAGGATAGCCGCAGCTCCGGGCCGAAGTCGGCCACCCCACCGTCCCCCTTCGGATTCGAAGCCCGCGCTGATACGATTCGCGACCCGTGGCAGTCGCCCGGGCCCAGGAACCCACCATTGAAGACCGTGTACCTCGAAACCTTCGGCTGCCAGATGAACGAGCTCGACAGTGAGCTGGTGAGGGGTCATCTGGAGTCCATCGGATACGGGTTCACGACCGAGCCCGGCGACGCCCAGATCCTTCTCTTCAACACCTGCAGCGTCCGCGAACACGCCGAAAGCAAGGCCTACAGCCGCCTCGGGATCGTCGGGAAACGAAAAAAAGCCGGCGAGGATCTCGTCCTCGGCGTCCTGGGATGCATGGCGGAGCGTGATGGCGTCGACATGCTGCGCCGCTATCCCCAGGTGGACCTCCTCTGCGGTCCCGGCGAACTCGACAAGCTCCCGATGCTGATCGACAACGTGGCGAGAACCTCGACGTTCGCCGACGATGAGGCGTCCGAGGCCGGACGCGTGGCCCTCGCCGGCAACACCAGCCGCCGGTCGGCCGCCCTTTCCGCGACCAAGGACGATCTCGAGACACTCGATCTCGCCCGAGCCTTCGACCCCGATCGGGCGACCAGCGCGGCCCGCAGCGCGTACGTCAGGATCACCCGGGGGTGCAATAAATTCTGCACCTACTGCGTGGTCCCCTACACCCGAGGCGCCGAAGTCCACCGTCCGCCCGATTCCATCGTCGAGGAGTGTCGACGACTCGCCAACGCCGGCGTGATCGAGGTGACCCTGCTCGGGCAGACCGTGAATCACTACCGGTACCACCACGGGGTCGCGGTGACCATCGATGGTCGAGAGTCACCCCAGATCGGGCCCGGACTGAAGGCGTTCCGCAACGAGCCCATCGACGATGCAGGGGTGACGACTTTCGCCGGGCTGCTGGCTCGGATCCACGACGAGGTGCCCGAGCTCGCAAGAATCCGGTTCCTGACCAGCTATCCCCGCGACTTCGGTGACGATGTCCTCGAGGTCATGGCAAGCCGGCCCCGGATCTGCAGATACCTCCACGTTCCCGCCCAGAGCGGTTCAAACCGGATCCTCAAGCTGATGAACCGGGGGTACACCGTCGAGGAGTACCTCGAATTCACCGATCGGGTCCTTCGTCATCTCCCGGATGCATCGATCGCCGGCGACATCATCGTGGGCTTTCCGACCGAGACCGATGAGGACTTCGAAGCCACGAAGGACCTGCTCCGCCGGGTCCCGTTCAAGAACAATTTCATCTTCAAGTACTCGCCTCGCCCCGGAACCACCGCCATCGACCGGTTCGAAGACGACGTTCCCGAAGCGGTGAAGAAGCTTCGAAACAATGAGCTGCTGGCACTTCAGGCTGAGATCGGCGCGGCGGCGCATGCCGACTGGATCGGTCGGGAAGTCGATGTGCTCGTCGAACGAAAGACCAACTATCACCGCCGAACCTCGGTCCCACGGTCATCCGCCGACGAACGGGTGAGTCTCGGATCGGGAATCACGGCGAAACGGGACGCTGGAGGTGATGCCGGCCCCGATCCGGTCCAGATCTCCGGCCGGACCAAGGGCGACTTGATCACGGTGTTCGACGTGGCGGATGACGCCACCGCCGACGCGATGATCGGCGGGATTGCCCGGGTCAAAGTGAACGGAAGTGGCCCGCTGCTCCTCCGAGGCACGCTCCTGGAGCCGGCCGAATCTCCGATGAACTACCGATAACGGCTTCGGCTTCCAGCCCTTGGATTGGAGCGCGGGACTGGTTTTTTCGCCGTTCCAAGGCCATGAAGGCGGTTTTGAAACGACTTGCCAGACCATTCGTTCGGCAACGGTGAGTTCGAGGATCACAAAAAAGGTGCTCGACTCGAGGACCTCACTTGACTCCGCCATCCCCCGACTCATCTTTCAAGCATTGAGGGGGGGAATTTGGAGCCCGCCGACGTGGCTGCTCGAATTCACCTCGTGTTCTTGTTAGAGGAAAAAGAGAAATGAAGACTCGTGCCCT
>NYSY01000165.1 GCA_002683215.1 Planctomycetaceae bacterium | reverse complement strand
GGTCGACTTGCCGCCGACGGTGAGCCGGGGCTTCTTGAAGAAGATCGAGCCGGACTCGGTGGTCGGCTGGATGAAGCCGAGGATGAACCGGGCCGCGACCGTTCCCTCCGGGGCCTCGACCTCCGCCTTGGTGTTCACCCACCGGTCCACGGGGATGTCGCCCTTGCCCGGATCGAAGGACCGGGCCTCGATGTGGGCGAGCGGACGGCCGTCGGCGGCGAGGCACTCGACCTTGGCGATCGGAAAATTCCCGGTACCGGCGATCGAATCGTTCGCCGGGGTCATCGCCTCGACCTGGAACCGGACCGGCGTTCCGGGTCGGATCTTGTCGAGCGGCACCACCTGCTGCATGATCGAACCGGCGTAGGGCTCGCCGAAGGGCCCCCAGGACTTGAACGCACGTTCGTTCCCCTCGAGGTCCACGGCGAGGGCGTTGTTGTAGACCGTCCACCCGATCGCGCCGCCGTCCGACGATTCGAACGTGCCCGCGCCGGTGAGGAGGTCGAGCGGGGGCGCTTCGCGGGTCGCGGAGACTTCGTCGACCAGCAGTTGAAGCGTGCCCTTCTCGCGGGCGGGGACGAGCACCAGCGCGAGGTCGGCGGATGATGCGGAGGCAGGCACCCGCGCTTCGAGCGTCGTGGTATCCCACTTTCCTTCCCGGGCCTCGCTGATCGCGGCCGGGATCGACGCTTCGCCGACCTTCTGTCCCTTGACGTCCTTGAACTCGAGCTTGAGCACGAAGGAAGCGTCTGCGGGCGGCCGGCTCATGATCCGCCAGACCGCGTTCGCGGTCACGATGTCGTTCGGCTTGATGCCACCGCCGAGCGGGGTGAACGCCCCGGCGTAGGCGGGCTCCGGCAGGCCGCCTTCGGTCTCGATCAGGAGGCCGCGGCCCTTGCGTCCGGTCGACTTGCTGCTGGTGCCACCGAAACAGGTCCAGTCGGCCAGGGCATCGTTGCGGTCCTCGAAGTCGTCCTCGAAGACGAGCGTCCAGTCATCACGATCGATGGGGGCGTCGGGCGTCGGCCCGTTGGTGGCGAGGGCGATCGAAAGGCAGGCCGTCGAGATGAGCAGCATTGAAATCTCCAGATGGGGGAGCGAAATCCTACCGTCCCCGCCCCTCGAAAAAAAACGAACGTGGAGTCCGAATCTCACCGGTCCCCCGTTCCGACATCGGTCGTTCCCGCGCGGTCGATGTGCTAATCTCCGAAGCCCGTCGCGGCTCGGGTCTCCGAGCCCCGAATCACGGCCCGTGGCGGGCGTCGAAACCCCTCATCCCCTCGATTCATCTGGGATTCTCACACCATGACCTTTCCTGAAAACTTCCTCTGGGGGGCCGCCGCGGCCGCTTATCAGATCGAGGGTGCGGCGTTCGAAGGCGGTCGAGGCCGCTCGGTCTGGGACGACTTCTGCGACACGCCCGGCAAGGTGGAACTCGGCCATACCGGCGCGATCGCCTGCGATCACTACCACCGCCACGTCGAGGACGTCGCGATCATGAAGGCGATGGGGCTCCACGCCTATCGGCTCTCGATCTCCTGGCCCCGGGTGCTGCCCACCGGCGAAGGTGCCGTGAACGAGGAGGGCCTCGACTTCTACGATCGTCTGATCGACGAGCTGCTCCGGCAGGGGATCACGCCGTACGCGACGCTCTTCCACTGGGACTTCCCGTCCGCGCTCTTCGAACGCGGCGGCTGGCTCGCCCGGGACAGCGCCGCCTGGTTCGGCGCCTACACCGACGTCGTGGTCCGGCGACTCGGCGACCGGGTCAAGCACTGGATCACGCTCAACGAGCCCCAGGTCTACATCCAGCACGGACATCGTGACGGCACCCATGCCCCGGGGCTCCAGCTTCCGTTGCGGGATCAGCTGGTCGCGGCCCACAACACGATGCGGGCGCATGGCCATTCGGTGCAGGCGATCCGGGCCGCCAGTCCCGGGCCCGCGGTGATCGGATACACCGGCGTCGGCGCCGCGGGGTGTCCGGTCGACCTCGACCCGGCCAATGTCGAGGCCGCGCGGCGGGCCACCAACGGCGTCGATCCCGCCCATCACTTCAACAACACCTGGTGGTACGACCCGATCTGCCTCGGTCACTATCCCGAGGTCGGCCTCGAAGTCTTCGGATCGGACATGCCCGACTTCCCCGACACCGACTTCGACGAGATGAAGCAGCCGATCGAATTCATCGGCTTGAACATCTATCAGGGTGGCTACATCCGGGCCGGAGACGACGGTGAGCCGGAGGGAATCCCGCTCGGCGACGGTCACCCCATCACCACCTTCGACTGGCCGGTGGTGCCCGAGGCCCTGCGTTGGGGGCCGTTCTTCGCGCACGAGCGGTACGGCCTGCCGGTCTACATCACCGAGAACGGGCTGGCGAGCATGGACTGGGTTTCGCGGGACGGCAAGGTCCACGATCCCAACCGAATCGACTTCACGGCCCGCTACCTCGAGCAGCTCCGGCTCGCGATCGCCGACGGCGCGGACATCCGCGGCTACTTCCACTGGTCGATCCTCGACAACTTCGAATGGGCGAAGGGCTACACCAAGCGGTTCGGTCTGGTCCACGTCGACTACCCGACCGGTACCCGGACGGTGAAGGACAGCGGCGAATGGTACGCCGAGGTGATTCGAACCAACGGCGCATCGATCGACGCCTGATCCCGACGCGGTCGGTCGGTCAGCCGCCGAGTCGCTCGCCGGACTCGGTGTCGAAGAGGTGGAGCGTGCCGGGCTTCGGGGCCAGCCGCATCGGAGTCCCGGCGGGCGGCACTTCGTCGAGTCGCAGTCGGGCGGTGAAGTCGAGTCCGCCCGGGCCATCGAGCATCACGTCCGTCTCGTCACCGAGCGGTTCGCAGATCCGGGCCGAGAGTTCGATGCCGTCGGCGGATGGCTCGAGATGCTGGGGTCGCACGCCGAGCGTGACGGGTCGGCCGGGTTCGATGCCGGCCTCGCCGGGGCCGAGCGCGAGCTTCAGGCCCTCCGCCCCTTCGAACGATCCGCCGTCCGGCGAGATCCGGCCTTCGACGAGATTCATGGCGGGCGCGCCGATGAACGTCGCGACGAAGAGGTTCGACGGCTTCCGATAGACCTCGAGCGGGGGACCGACCTGCAGGATGAGTCCGTCCTTCATCACGACCACGCGGTCGCCGAGGGTCATCGCCTCCTCCTGATCGTGGGTCACGTAGACGCTGGTGGTCGCGACGCGTCGGTGCAGTTCCTTCAACTCGCCACGGGTCTTGTGGCGGAGTTTCGCATCGAGGTTCGAGAGGGGCTCGTCGAACAGGAACGCGGCGGGATTCCGGACCAGCGCCCGGCCGAGGGCGACCCGCTGCTGCTGGCCGCCGGACATCTGGCCGGGGCGGCGATCGAGGAGTTCCTCGATGCCGAGTTGTCGCGCCGCCTCCGCGATCCTTCGATCGCGTTCATCCCTGGGAATGCCGCGGAGCTTCAGGGCGAACTCGAGGTTCGCGCGGGCCGACTTGTGCGGATAGAGCGCGTAGTTCTGGAACACCATCGCGATGTCCCGATCCTTCGGCGCGACGTCGTTCACGACCCGCTCGCCGATCCGGATCCTCCCGGAGGAGATCTCCTCGAGCCCCGCGATCATCCGAAGGAGGGTGCTCTTCCCGCAGCCCGAAGGGCCGACGAGGACGAGAAACTCCCCGTCCGCGATCTCCAACGAGCAGCCTCGGACGGCGTGGGCGCCGCCCGGGTAGATCTTTTCGACGTCGGTGAGACTGAGTGAGGACATCCGCGGATTGTACGGGCTGCGGAGGGCCCGACACGTCGAAGCCACCGGTCCGCGGCCGGGCTCAACGGAGTCGCGGGTCCGGATATCCGGCGAGGCTCGGCAGTGTGAAAGATGGGCGATCGAACGCTTGAAAACGCTACCATCTCGGATGCTTCGAACGACTCGATCATGACCACCGACCCCAAGACCATCACCCGCCGATCCGCCCTCGGACTCCTTGCCGCCGGGGCGGCCGGCTACGCGGCCTTCGGCCCGGAGAGACGCCGTCTCCGGCGCGACGGACGCGTGGTGCTCGACTACTGGGAGAAGTGGACGAGCCACGAGGCCGCGGCGATGCAGACCGTGGTCGATCGCTTCAACGAATCCCAGTCGGCGATCTTCGTCAACTACCTGACGATGGGGGGGATCGATCAGAAGGCCAAGGTCGCGATCGCCGCGGGCGATCCGCCCGACGTGCTCGGGCTCTGGAATCGGAATCTTCCGTTCTTCTCCCAGTGCGGCGCGATCATGCCGCTCGACGGCCTGCGGGACTACGGGATCGACGAGTCGACGTACGCCAAGGCGGTCGGGCCGCTGGTGTTCCGCGGTGGCCGACAGCTCGCCGCGCCCAGCACGCCGAGCTCCATCGCCCTCTATTACAACAAGGCGATCTTCCGCGAGGTGGGGCTCGACCCCGATGCGCCGCCGCGGACCATCGAGGCGTTCGACGAGGCGATCGATCGACTGACGATCCTCGACGGCGACGGCAACGTCGAACGAGCGGGGTTCCTCCCGACCGACCCGGGCTGGTGGTCGTGGTGCTGGGGTGGTTTCTTCGGCGGGCATCTCTACGACGAGCGCACCGGAAGGGCCACCGTCGACTCGGCGCCGAACATCGCGGGCTACGACTGGTTCCAGAGCTTTCCGAAGCGGTGGGGGCTCGACAAGCTGCGGCGATTCCAAGGCGCGCCGATCGACAATCCGTCGCCGTACCGGAACTTCTTCAGCGGTCGGCTCGCCACCACCATCCAGGGACCCTGGTTGCCGAAGTTCATGGACATGGAACTCGGCCCCGGCGTCTTCGACTACGGGGCGTGTCCCTTCCCGGTGCCCGCCGCGCTGGCGGACCAGCCGCCCTACGGCCCGATCGAGGCCGACATCCTGGTGATCCCGACCGGCGCCCGGAATCCCGAGGCGTCCCTCGAGTTCATCGCCTTCACCCAGCGTCCCGAGAACATCGAGACGCTCTGTGCGGGCCATGCGAAACCGTCCCCGCTCGCGACGTCCAGCGAAGGGTTCATCCGTGACCATCCCAACACGGCGGTCGCGGTTCACGAGGAGATCCTCCAGAGCCCGAACGCCTACACCACGCCGTGGATCACCGGCTGGGCGGAGTTCGGGATGGCGTTGGGCGCGGGGCTCGACCAGATCTGGAATCTGAAGAGTCCTTCCGCGGCGGGTCCCCTCGGCGAAGTGCAGATCGAGGCGGAGGCGATCCTGCAGCGGGAGCAAGAGCGACGACAGCGACGAAACCAGCCCGATCCCTGGGAGAGCGCATGAGGCACGACTCCCTCGGCACGGGACTCCTCTGGATCGGCCCCTGGCTGCTCGGTTTCCTGTTCTTCACGATCGTGCCGGTGTCGCTTGCGCTCTACTACGGGTTCACCGACTACACGCTGCTCGAGGCGCCGATCCCGGTCGGCACCCAGAACTACGAACGGATGTTCAGCGACGAGATCCTCGGAACCGTGCTGTGGAACACGGCGGTGTTCGGCGTGCTTTCGATCGTGATCGGAACCATCACGTCGATCTCGCTCGCGGCCCTGCTCTCGAAGCCCGCACGATTCCAGTCGTTCTGGCGGGCTGCGGTCTTCGCCCCGTCGGTGCTTCCCCTCGTCGCGATCGCGGTCATCTTCAAGCTCGCCTACGACCCGGACCCCGAAGTCGGACTGGCCAACCAGATCATCGAGTGGTTCACCTTCGGACTCGTGCAGGGACCCAACTGGTTCGGCAGTGGATTCTGGGCGATGACCGCGTTGCTGCTGATGAGCCTCTGGAGCGTTGGGCCGGCGGTGGTGATCTACCTCGCGGGTCTTCGCGACGTGCCGAAGCAGTTGCACGAGGCCGCGTCGATCGACGGCGTCGGACCGATCGGGCGATTCTTCCACGTCGTGCTGCCGATGATCTCCCCGGTGATCCTGTTCAACGTGATCATCGGCGTGATCAACGCGGCCCAGGTCTTCGCCGTCCCGCTGATCATGACCGGCGGCGGCCCGGAACGGTCCACCTACTTCCATTCGATGTACGTCTACGACCAGGCGTTCAAGTTCGGCGACATGGGCTATGCCTCGGCCCTCGGGGTGCTCCAGTTCGCGATCATCCTCGCCCTGACCGGCATCATCCTGCTCGCCGGTCGCCGGCTCGTCTACTACCGCGGCGCCTGACCCGTCCTCCGAGATTCGATTCCGATGAACTCCGCCACCACCAGCAATCCGCCTCGCCTCGCCGGACTCCGCGTCCTGCTGTACGCGATGTTGTCGCTGGTCGCGCTGACCGCGTTCCTCCCGATCATCTACATGGTCGGCTTCTCGACCGGGCTTCCGGATCCCAGCGCGTCCTTCGGAACCGGCGGGGTCGGCGAGACGGTCGGTCGGACCATCGACAACTATCAGACGGTGCTCACCGACGAGAACACCGACATGCCGCTCTATCTGCGGAACACCCTCATCATCGCCATCCTCGGGGTGGGGGGGACGGTGATCTCCAGCGCGGTGGTCGCCTACGGCTTCTCCCGCGTCCGTTGGCGAGGCCGGGGGCCGGCGTTCATCGCGATGCTGGCGACGATGATGATTCCGTTCCCGGTGGTCATGGTCCCGCTGTTCGTGATGTTCCGCGAGGTCGGCTGGATCGGGACCTTCGCCCCGTTGTGGGTGCCGGCGTGGTTCGGGAACGCGTTCAGCATCTTCCTGCTGCGGCAGTTCTTCATGACCCTGCCGCGGGAACTCGACGACGCGGCGAGGATCGACGGGTGCGGACACGTCCGCAACTTCCTCTACATCATCCTGCCGCTCTCCAAGCCGGCGCTGCTGGTGGTCGCGCTGCTCCACTTCATGTTCGTGTGGAACGACTTCCTCGGCCCGCTGGTGTTCCTGACCCATCGCGATCAGTTCACCCTCGCCCTCGGGCTCCAGCTCTACCTGTCGAAGCTCGGGCAGACGCCGTGGAACCTGCTCATGTCCGCGACCGCGATCATGACCGCGCCGGTGCTGCTGCTCTTCCTGATCGCCCAGCGCACCTTCGTTGAAGGCATCTCGACCGCGGGCACCAAGGGCTGAAGCCGGAGGAGCCTTCGCACCCGGCGGGGTAGACTTGGCGTCTGGCACGCGAGGCTGCGAACGACGCCCCCGTCTGGGTGACCGCGTGCGTCCGATTCAGGAGTCGAACATGGGCATCAAGGTCCTTCTCGCATCCCTGCTTTCCTTCGGGGCCGCCGAACCGGGACCGCCGGTCGATCCGGGCGAGGCGTTCGAGCCCGGGACGGTGACGATCGAGATCGATGGGGTGTCCCGCGCGTTTCCCTACCGGCTCCACCGGCCTGATTCCGGGAATCCCGATCGGCCCATGCCGCTCGTGGTGTTTCTCCACGGCTCTGGCGAGCGTGGCGCGGACAATGTCAGTCAGCTTCGGCATTTTCCCGAGCGGTGGGTGCAGGAGCCGCATCTCGGCGCCCGGCATCCGGCGATCGTGCTCGCGGTTCAGTGTCCGGCGGGAGAGGACTGGGGCGGGGTCGAGGATTCTGGTGCCGACGTCTGGAACGCGGGCGGTACGGAGACGTCGCCCGCGATGCAAGCCGTGGAGGCGCTCGTTCGCGAACTGTCGGCGACACCCGAGGTCGACCGGGCGCGGGTCTACCTGACCGGACTCTCCATGGGCGGGTTCGGGACCTGGGACCTCCTCTCCCGGCACGCGGACTGGTTCGCCGCGGCGGTCCCGATCTGCGGTGGTGGTGATCCACGTCATGGAGCCGCACTGGCCGAGTCGCGGGTGCCGATCTGGAACTTCCACGGCACGGCGGACCGGGACGTCCTCATCCAGGAGTCCCGCGGGATCGTCGACGCGATCCGGGCCGCGGGCGGCCGAGTGGGAAACACCGAGTTGCCGGACGTCGGTCACAATTCCTGGGTCCACGCCTACGGACCGAACGGTGCGATCGATTGGATGTTCGCCCAGCGTCGCCCGATCCCCGACGCCGTGTCGCCTTGACGAGGTATCCGGATCGGAATCGACCTTGATTTCACGAGATGCGGTGCCACCGTCTCGGTGACGGAGTCGGGTGCGTGTGGTCGTCGGGGATGCGGAAGGCGATTGTGGCCCCTCCAGGCTCAAGAGGCAGGGCGCCGTTCTTCATCAATCCCACATCCGATCGGCACCGAACCTGAATCGAACGGCGGTTACGGTTCCTCCCGGTGATCGGGAAGTTCGTGTCACCGTTCAGGCCGAGGAAGAGAGTACGGGCCTGAGATTCGATGGCCGCGCCTCCGTTCGGGGCGCGGCCATTGTGTTGGTTCGATCGAAATACTGGAACGCGTCAGACCTGATCTTCTTCCTCTTCCTCTTCCTCTTCCTCTTCCTCTTGTTCTTGTTCTTCTTCTTCTTCTTCTTCTTCTTCTTCTTCTTCTTCCGCCACGGCGGGGCGGTCGCCCAGTAGGAAGAGCCAGAACGACCAGAGGCCGAGCAGGCCGGTGCCCACGGTCAGGGCCGCGAGGGGCCAGCCGGGCCAGCCATCCTGAATCCAGGTGGTGATGGCGCCGCCGGCGAACGCCAGCATCACCAGCATGCTGGTGATGATCGCGAAACCTCGGACCCGGCGATTGCCCGCGCCGATCAACAGCGTGACCGCGAGTCCGCCGGCGAGGAAGCCGAGGCTGCGGAGCAGGAATCGATCGGGCCCGACCACGGAAGTGGCGTCGGGCGCGGTGTCGTCGGCGGTCGAGGTCATCGTGGTGGCACCGGCGGCCAGCCACGGAAGTCGTTCATCGGGCGCAATGCCGCACGCGACGACCAGCAGGATGAGTACGGTCGCCGAGGTGGTCAGGCAGAGGAATCGGGATCGGAGCATGGTGCGGAGCCCTTCTTCCAGACCCATCGACCCGGATGGTCGCCGGGCTTTGTGATCGGTCGGCTTTTCATCGGCACCATCTGTTTCGGAACGTGGGGACGGGGATTTCATCTTGGTCGATTCCGTTCGTATCACTATGATGTGCCGAAGGGCGATGACTGATGAGTGACTCTTCCAGCATTCCGAGACGCATTGCGCGAAGGATCCGCGGACCGAGACGGAACTACCTTCGGATGTTTCGCCAGCTCCACGGTCGAGCGCCGAATCTGGACGACCCCGTCGAGGCGATCGACAAGATGGCCTGGCTCGTGCTTCGCGCGGATCTCTCCTCGATCCGACACCTCGCGGACAAGTACGAGGTCCGGGACTTCATTCGGCCTCGCATCGGCGAATCGCATCTCGTGCCGTTGCTGGGAATCCATCGTCGGTTCGCGGACATCGATCGAGCCTCGTTGCCTCGCTCGTTCGTGATCAAGTGCACGCATGGCTGTCGTTGGAACGAACGCGTGCCCGACCGCGATGCGGCGGATTGGAACGCGATCGGCCGCCGAATGGAGAAATGGCGTCGCAAGGACTACTCGCGGGTCTGGGGAGAGTCCCTCTACCGCGGCCTCGAGGGCCGGCTGATCATCGAGCCGTGGCTGGGTGGTCCGGGCGGCGGTCTCGAGGACGTCAAGATCTTCGTCGACCGTGGCATCCCGCTCGGGGGGATCGTGCACACCACGGACGAAACCACGATCTTTACCGGCTACGACCCCCAGGGCGAAGTCGTTCTGCGCCGGACCGTTCCGGGTGGCGACCCGCCGCCACCCGACTGCTACCAGGAATGTCTCGAACTCGCGGCCGTGCTGGGCCGCGGGCTCCCCGCGGTACGGGTCGATTTTCTCGTGCTCGACGGCAGGATCCATACCGGTGAGATGACGTTCCTGACCGGAGCCGGACTCCACGCGACCCTGCCGGGACCGACCTACGCGGGTTCCTTCGATCCGCGAGAGTTCGATCGCCGGCCGATCCTTCGCGAGGGCTGAGGCGTCCGACGCGTGATCTCGTTCAGTCGACGAGGCCCGGGGCGAAGCCGCGCCGCATCGCGTTCTCGGTGACGCATCGAGGCTCGACGAAGTGCATCAGGTAGTCACGTCCGCCCGCCTTGGTACCCACGCCCGACATGCCGAATCCACCGAAGGGCTGTCGGCCGACGAGGGCGCCGGTGATCCCGCGGTTGAGGTACAGGTTCCCGACGCGGTAGTCCCGGCGGGCCTGATCGAGATGACTCGGCTTGCGACTGAAGACGCCGCCGGTCAGCTTGTAGCGGGTGGAGTTGGCGAGCGCCAGGGCCTCGTCGAAGTCCTTCACCTTCATGACCGCGAGGAGCGGGCCGAAGACCTCTTCGTTGGCGAGGCGATGATGCGGTTCGATCCCGCTGATCACCGTCGGGCTCGCGTAGGGGAGACCGACCTCCTCCTCGAGTCCCGATGGAATCGGAAGCGAGATCTCCAGCCGTCCTTCTTCGGAGCCGATCGCGATGTACTGCTCGACCTTCCGCTTCGCATCGAGATCGATCACCGGGCCGACGTCGGTGCCGGATCGAAGAGGGTTTCCGACCACCAGGGTCCGCGTCGATTCGACGAGTCGTTCGAGGAAGGTGTCGTAGGCGGTCTCCACCACGATCGCCCGGCTGCAGGCCGAGCACTTCTGGCCGCTGAACCCGAACGCGGAATGCCGGACGCCGAGCACCGCCTCGTCGAGATCGGCGCTGGCGTCGATGATCGTGGCGTTCTTGCCGCCCATCTCGCAGACGACCTTCTTCACGTGGGCCTGATCGTCCGCGGTGACGCCGGCGGCCTGGAGGATGTCGAGGCCCACCGCCATCGATCCGGTGAACGCGATGATCGCGGTCCGCACGTCGCGGACCAGCGTCGCGCCGACCGTCTCCCCGGGGCCGGCGAGAAACACGCAGGCATCGGGCGGGCAGCCGGCTTCAAGCAGGATCTCGTGCAGGATCTTCGCGATGCCCGGCGTCTGCTCCGCCGGCTTCATGACGCAGGTGTTTCCGCAGACCAGCGCGGCGGCGGTCATGCCCGCGCAGATCGCGAGCGGGAAGTTCCAGGGGCTGATGACCACGGCCACGCCGCGGGGCTGGTGGACGATCTCGTCGATCTCGCCGATGAACCGGCCCAGTCGTCGAGGGTCGAACAGACCGACCGACTCCCGCGCGTAGAACTCGCAGAAGTCGATCGCTTCGCAGACGTCGGCGTCCGCCTCGACCCACGGTTTACCGCTCTCCCGGATGATGACGCCGCTCAATTCGTCACGGCGTCGTCGCATGATGCCGGCGGCCTTCACCAGCACCGCGGCCCGTTCGCGGACCGGTGCGTCCCGCCAGGCGGGGAACGCGGCGTGGGCCCGATCGATCGCCCGGGTGGCGTCGGCTTCGGTGCCGTCGTTCGCGACCTTCGGGACCACGGCGTCACCGATGGCGCGGGCGAAGGTCTCGCGCTGGTCCCGGGATGCGAAGTCCCGCATCGGTTCGGTGAAGAAGGGCCGGCCGTCGCCGACGTCCGGATCGTGGTCCGACAGGGCGTGGCGTTCGGGGGCGCCTTCGATCCGGCGCACGCCGGGGTCGGTGGCGAAGTCGAGGTGCGGCGACGCGAGCAGCGTCGAGGCGTCGGCGTTGTCCATGAATCCCGCCCGGAGCCAGGACTCGTTCGAGGTGTTCTCGAGCAACCGGCGGACGAGGTACGCCATGCCGGGGATCATCTCGCCGACCGGAACGTATTCGCGGACCCGGAAACCCATCTCGTTCGCGGCCTGTTTCAGTTCCGGAGCCATGCCGTAGAGCATCTGCAGTTCGAGGGCGGACTTCGGAAGATCCGCCTTCTCGAGCTCGGCGATCGCGGCGGCGATGGATCGGGCGTTGTGGCTGCCGAGGGCGAGCTTCACGCCGCCTTCCTCGGTGGTTCGCGGCGTGGCGTTGATGAACGCCCGGGTCATTCGCTCGAAGCAGGCGTCGGAATCGGACTTGCGACTCCAGACCGGGACGGGCCATCCCATCTCCTCGGCGTGGATCGTCTCGTAGTCCCAGTAGGCGCCCTTGACCAGTCGAACCGTGACCTGCCGGCCGGTCCGCTTCGACCACTCGATGATCCGGGCGGCGTCGTCGTCGCCGGAACGCAGGTAGGCCTGCATCGCGAGGCCGGCGGTGAAGTCGATCTCCTCGCAGCAGCGCATGAAGAGCTCGAGGGTCAGGTCCTTGAGCGCGAACTGCTCCATGTCGAAGTTGACGAGGACGCCTTTCTCCTTCGCCTTCAGGAGCAGGGGCCGCAGGGCCTCGACCAGCCCGTCGATCGATCCTTCGGTGTCGATCGGATCGGTCTTGGCGTAGAGCGAACTGATCTTGATCGAGACGTTGGTGCGGGGGACCACGCCGAGGTGGTCGCGTTCCAGCCGCTCGTTGACCGGCCAGGCGTCGACCGCGTCCGGCAGGTTCTCGATGAGATCCATGTACTTCGCGCGGTAGGCCTCGGCCTCCTGGTCGGAGACGCAGGCTTCGCCGAGCAGATCGACGCTGAAGGCGAGCCCTCGCTTCCAGAGCTTTCGCAGCATCGGGAGCGCATCCGCGGCGTCGGTGCCCGCGATGAACTTCTCCGCCATGCCGGTGATCTGCT
The DNA here is from genome assembly GCA_002683215.1 of Planctomycetaceae bacterium. Classification (GTDB taxonomy): domain Bacteria; phylum Planctomycetota; class Phycisphaerae; order Phycisphaerales; family SM1A02; genus UBA12014. The sequence goes on along the minus strand of NYSY01000165.1, from coordinate 14,052 downwards.
TCGCCATGGTCTTCGCGAACATGGTCTTCGCCACGCCGCCGGCCTTCACCGCGAGATCCATTCCCGGAGGTGGGGTCACGCCGGGCTGGGAGAGGTAGTCGACGAGATGATCATGGATCTGCTCGGGCGTCCGGAGCATCGGGAAGGCATCGACGAACCGGAACAGCTGGACCTTGAAGGCCTCGTCCTGCATCGCCCAGTCCATGAGCTTGTCGGACCAGAACGCGGCGTTGAGCAGGCCCGCCTTGCCACCTCGGGCGAGCTCGAGGTACTCCGCCCCGATCTCCAGGATGCGACGTTCGACCGCGGGATCCGCGGGTGGCGTCTCCCGTCCCGGATCGTCGGCGACCGGCGCGGGGATCGCGGCCGGCGGCACGGGGGTCGGCGGGGCGGGACGGGCCTTGCTACGTGAGAAAAATGCCATTCGACGACGTCTCCATCGCGGCCGCGACAGGCGGCACGCGGATCGTCGATTGTAGCGGAGGCCGGGTTCCGAGTAACGGCTTCCGTCGGGACTTCGGCGAGGTCGATGGGATCGGTGGCGAGGCTCAGCGGCCGGTCGCGAACTGGCGGACGACCTTGTCGTACACCTGGCCGCACCGGGTCGCGGCGCCGTCCCAGGTCAGGGCGCGGATCTCGAACTGGCCGTTGTCCTTGAGCGCCTTCCTCAGGGGGGGGTGCCGGAGGACGGCCACGATCTTGTTGGCCATCTCCTCGACGTCCCAGAAGTCGACCTTGAGGGCGTGGGTGAGGACTTCACTCACGCCGCTGGACTTGGAGATCAGGGCCGGCACGTCGTGGCTCATCGCCTCCAGCGGGGCGATCCCGAAGGGCTCGCTGACACTCGGCATGACGTACAGATCGGCGAGGGAGAAGACCCGCTTGATGTCGCCGCCGCGGAGGAAGCCGGTGAACAGCACCTTGTGGCCGATGCCCATGTCGGCGGCCATCTCGATCATCATCGTCGCGAGGTCGCCGCTGCCCGCGACCACGAATTTCACGTCCTCCATCACGTCGAGCACCCGCTTGGCGGCGTGCACGAAGTACTCGGGGCCCTTCTGTTGGGTGATCCGCCCGAAGAAGAGGACGATCTTGTCGTGGGACGTGATGGCCTTCACGCCCTTCTCGATCGGATCGAGCTCGACGCCGTTGTAGACCACGTCGACCTTCGCAGGCGCGATGCCGTACCGGGCGACGCACAGGTCCTTGGTGAGCTGGCTCACCGCGATGACCTGCATCGCCCCGTGCATGCCGCGCCGCTCGATGTTGTAGACCGCCTGGTTCACATGCTCGCCCGACCGATCGAACTCAGTCGAGTGGACATGGACCACGAGCGGTTTTCCGGTCAGCCGTGCGACGGCGAGCCCGGCGGGATAGGTCAGCCAGTCGTGGGCGTGGACGACGTCGAATTCGGTGCGCTTCGCGACCTCGAGGCAGAACCGGGCGTAGGCATGGGCCTGGCCGATGAGATCGCCGCCGTAGTCGGCGGCATTGGTATGCCGTGCGGCCATGGCCGCTTCCTCGGGATCGCGTTCGGGAATCGCGCTTCGCAGCGCCATCGACTCGGTGATCACGGTGGGATCGCCGAGGCCGCCGGCTTCGATGAGCGTCTCGATGCGGCGGTCGTCGATTTCGTATTCCTCGAGGATCCGACGCCACGTCGCTTCCTGCTCGCGGTAGACGGACTTCACTTCGACCGGCAGGTCGACGAACGAGGTGTGCTTGAACCGCTGCCGGATCTCCCGGACGACTTCGACGAGTCGCTGTTCCGGTGAACCGGTCGAGACGGACCTCGTGGTCGTCCGTGTCGTCGTCGTGGTCGGTCGATTCCGTTCGAACTCGGGAAGCGTCGCGCCCATGTCGCTCGACGGGCTGACCAGACTGAGGTGCGCGGAGTCGTCGGATTCCGACGGTACGCTCTTCGGCAGGACGAAGGTGGTCTGCATGCCGGCCCGGTCCATCGCCCGGGTGAGGCCGTGACAGGCCGTGCCCAGGCCTCCGGTGATGAAGGGGGGGAACTCCCAGCCGAGCATGAGGACGCGGGTGGCGCTCATGCCGACCCGCACTCCGAATCCTGCCGTCGCGACTCACTCATCTTCATCGGTCTCCCCGGCGACGTCACCGAGCTCCCGGAAGGTCGCTTCGTAGGCGAGCATCCAGGTGACCGCTGCTTCGTCGGCATCACCTTCGCCGGCCGGGACGTCGTTCTCGAAGGTGTAGAGGAAATCGTCGCTCCGGAAATGGCGGAACGTCGTCACCGGGACGCGGTCGATCGGCCACTCGAGTTCGTCGAGTGATTCCTCGAGCAACTCCTCGAGGGAGTCGCTCGAGTGGTAGAGCTCGGCTTCGACGGATTCGCTGAGCCATCGGTCCGGGGTCTCGAACCGGACCACGTGTCCGGCGCTCGAGGCCTCGAAGACGTAGTACGCATCGCTCTCGACGTCGCGGGCCCGACACCGGATGCAGGTCCCGTCGAAATCGACGGACGCGAAGGCGTTGGAGCCGCGGAGGCGATCGGCGATGTTCTCGAGTCGGAATTCTGTGGTCACGTGCGGTCGGATTTCGAATCGGGGGTCTCGACGGCTCGGGAAGTCGTACTTCCCGGAGCGGCGTCGTTGAATCGGGAGAATCATAACCGCCGAGTTGTCTTTCGGCCGGTTCCGCCACGGCGTCTGGTTTCGGTCATACGATGTCTTCGTGACCGACACCGAACCCTGGACGACTCGCCGACTTCGGACCTGGATCCGTGATCACCTCGCCGCTCGCGAGGTCGATTCTCCGGCGGTCTGCGCCGATCTCCTGCTGGCCTCGGCCCTCGGGGCGGAGCGGCTCAGGCTCTACATGGAGCCCGACCGGGTGGCCACGGAAGAGGAGCGAAGCACCCTCCGGGACTGGGTGCAGCGGGCTTCCGCCCACGAGCCGGTCCAGTACCTCGTCGGCGAAAGTTGGTTCCGAGGGCTTCGGATCGAGGTCGATGCCTCGACGATGATTCCGAGGCCGGCGACGGAGACCCTCGTCGAGGTCGGGCACGGACGCATCACGAGGACCGGGTCGAAGGCGAAGATCCTCGATCTCTGCACGGGAACAGGCTGCATCCCGATCGCGCTCCTCAATTCGATTGATCGGCCGCATCGCGCGGCGGCCCGGTTGGAGGAAGCGGAAGCCGCGGTACGCGCAGATTTGGCACGCCTCCGTTCAGCGGTCGGCATGGACGCGACCGAGGCATCACCGCCCTCGGGCGATGATCCTGCGGGCGCCGCTTCACTGGAATCCGAGGCCGCGATTTTGGAGGACTCGATCGGATCGGGCTCGCCGGATCAGGTATCCCTGACGGCGGGGGCGGCCGTCATCGCGATCGAACTGGTGGCCGGGGCGGTCGAGCTCGCGAATCGCAACATCGCGACCCACGCCTACTCGGACCGGATCGAGGTTCGACAGGGTTCCCTCTTCGATCCCCTTCGGCCCGAAGAACGCCGGACCTTCGACCTTATCGTCTCCAATCCGCCGTACGTGAGCGACGCCGAATTCGAGAAGTGTCCGCCCAACGTGAAGGATCACGAGCCGGCGACGGCCCTTCGCGGCGGTCGCGACGGGCTCGATCTCGTTCGCCGGATCGTGGCCGAGGCACCGACCTGGCTCGCCCCTGATGGCGGACTCGCGGTCGAGATCCAGTACGACCAGGCCGAGCGGGTCCGCGACAGCTTCGTCGACGCCGGCTTCGCGGAGGTTCGACTCGATCGGGATGCCGACGGCCTGGACCGGGTGGTGTCGGGCCGCCATCCCGGCGTCTGAACGTTCGGGATCGGCATCCGGCCGGCGTCGGATCAGAGGGCCGAGCGGGGGGCGGCGTGAATTCGAACCGACGCGTCGACGCGCCGACGTGATGGATGCGATGGATGCGATGTGGCGTTCAAACGGCCACCGGGCCGACGCGGTCGATCACTCGCCTTCGTCCGAGACGGATGCGAAGGACTTGTGGATCTCTTCGATCAACTGCGTCACCTGGAACGGCTTGAACAGGAAGGCTTCGAGGCCCTCCTGGCTCGACCGCACGATGGAGTGGTGGGGGTCGTAGCCGAATCCGGTCATCAGAATCACCGGAAGCGGCTGGTCGAGCTTCTTCGCGGCGCGGAACACTTCGTAGCCGTTTCGATCCGGCATCCGGACGTCGGAGATCACGAGATCGAATCGAGTCTTCCCCGCCTCCATGGAGGCGATCGCGCCTGACCCGTCCTCGTGAGCCTCGACCGCCGCGCCGCGTCGTTCGAGGATCCGCGTGATCGCCTCGCGAATGGTGGCTTCGTCGTCGGCCACCAGCACGCTTCGGCCCCGGAGGATGGGGTCGTCGATGGCTTCCTGATCGTCGCCGGCGCCGAGGATCGTCTGCGGCCCGGAGGTGCAGGCGAGGACGCGGGACCGGACCGATTCCACCGAGGCGATGATCGCGTCGAGTTTCGCCGCCATCGGGCCGTCGCCGACGTAACCCGCGCGGAGTTCGGCGGCGTTCCGGGTGATCGACTCCAGCGGCTGGTTCATCTCGCCCAGCACCGTGCTCGAGAAGTTGTGGTTCGTCGTGTATCGCTCGACCACCAGCATGTCGAGGATGTTGATCGCCATCGCCACGTAGCGGCCGTAGAGCTCGACGATCATCTGGTCGCGCTCGTCGAAGGCGTCGACCCGGTTGCTCTCGACGTTCAGCACGCCGACCACCCGGTCTCGAAGCTTGAGGGGCACCGTGAGACTGCTCCGCGCATCGGGAATCCCGGTCACGTAGAGCGGGTCCTCCCGGACGTCGGGGCAGAGGTAGGCCTCGCCACTCGCCGCCACCATCCCGGAGATTCCGTTGTCGGTGTTCTTCGCGAAGATCCGCTCGCCGATCGACAACGGCTCCATGCCGGTCCCCATGACCAGTTCGAGCTGACCACTGCGCCGGTCGACCAGGCGGATCTCGAAGTGTTCGAATCCGATCGAGCCGCGCATGGTCCGGATCACCTTGTCCTCGATCAGTCGGAGGCGGGCGGTGACGTCGAGCGGGTTGATGGTGTCGGGATCGAGGTCGAGCAGGTCGCCGCCGGCGTGGTCGATCTCTTCGACGAGGAGTTCGGTCCGCTTCAGATCGGTGACGTCGCTGATCAGAGCGGCCACGGTGCGGCGCAAGGAATCATCGGGCATCGGCGAGCAGAGCACCGAATAGTGGCGGTCACCGTGGGCGAAGTCGAGACGGGTGCTCTCACCATCGACCACGTCGGGGTGCTGCATGAAGCCCTCGATCGCCTCGGCGGCGGCGTCGGAGAAATGTCGGAGAAGCTCGGGGGAGTGATCCGCGAGCTGGTTGTTCATCCAGACGATCTCCCCGTGTTCCACCACGACCGCGACCCCTTCGCCGAGCCCGTCGAGGGCCGCGGTGATGCGGGGATCACCGGTCTCCGGGTCCTCGGGGACCAGATCGCAGGCGGTTCGGATGAAGTCGGCCACCACGTCCGGCATGCTCGCGAGGAACACCTCCGGGGCGATCCCGGGGGGGAGCACCAGGCGGGCACGTGATCTGGCGTCGGCGTCGTTCATCGGCCGAGGGTTCCGGGGCGGTTGGATCGGGAAAGGGTAACGCACACCCGTCCACAAGGAGACATCGACCGTTGGACATGGGAGGCTGGAGCCCGACCGGCGATTCCTCGATGCATCAGTGTGATTCGGCTGGCGGTAGGATGCGGTTTCGTCATCGTTCGATCGGTCCGGCGTGGACCGTCGACGGATGAAGGCCCCGGGGTGGATCCACGTTCCAGATGATCGAGGCGACCGGCATCACCAAGCGCTACGGGCGGTTCACCGCCGTCCGGGGCCTCGACCTCGAGGTTCCGGACGGGGTGGTCTGCGGGCTTCTCGGCCCGAACGGTGCCGGAAAGACCACGACCATCAGAATGGTGACCGGGATGCTGCCGCCCGACGAGGGCACGCTTCGTGTCGCGGGGCACCCCATGCCGGCCGGCCGGCGTCGGGCCCTCGCCCGGCTCGGATATCTTCCGGAATCCGCACCTTCCTATCCGGAAATGCGGGTCGCCGAATATCTTCGATTCCGAGGTCGCCTGCTCGGGCTCGATCGCGGCACGATCCGGCGGACCGCGGACGCGGCCCTCGATGCCTGTGATCTGGCCGGCGTCGCGCGTCGACTGGTAGGGCAGTTGAGCAAGGGATTCCGGCAGCGGGTCGGACTGGCGGCGGCGTTGCTGGGTGATCCGGCGCTCCTGGTGCTCGACGAGCCGACGGTCGGGCTCGACCCAAGACAACTCCGGGACTTCCGTCGACTGGTGCGGCGACTCGCCGAGACCCGCACCATTCTGCTCTCCAGCCACATCATGCAGGAGATCGAGGCGGTCGCCGATCGCGTGGTGATCATGCATCGCGGCCGCAAGCTGGCGGATGGAACGATCGACGAACTCCGCGGGGCGGCCCCGGGTCGCAACATCGGGCGGGTGTCGATCGAAAGCGATCGTCGGCCGGCCCTCGAATCGGCGCTGCGCGGCATCGCCGCGAAGGTCGACGATGCGACGATCGACCTCGCCATCGTTTCACAGGGTGACCTTCGGTTCGAGTTCGCCGGCCCCGACCGGCGCCGCGAGTGCGGACGGGCGATCCACGAATCCGGCGGCGTCGCCATCGAACTCGGCCATGAATCACCGGGGCTCGAGTCCCGCTTCCTCGAATTGCTCGATCAGGAACGCGGAGCGCTGGAAGGGGGGAATCCGTGAGTGGCGTGCTCGCACTCGTTCGCCGCGAATTCGCGTCGACCTTCCTCGTCCCGACGGGGTGGATCATCCTCGCGGGCTGGGGAATGCTGACGGCGCTGATCTTCGCGTTCGTCACGCTGCGCGAGGGCGAACCCGCCACCCTTCGGGCCGTGGTGTCGATCGCGGGCTGGGCGATCGCGGTGGTGAGCCCCGCGATCTCGATGCGAAGCTTCGCCGAGGAGGCGCGACTCGGGACGCTCGAAGTGCTGCTGACCTCGCCGCTTTCCGCGTTCGAACTGGTGATGGGGAAGTTCCTCGCCGCGGTCTGCGTGTTGCTGGTGCTCGCCCTGCCGATGGTCGCGCTCTTCCTGGTGGCGGAGGTCTACGGTGATCCCGACCCCGGTGAGTTCGCCAGCGGCCTGCTCGGCCTGTTGCTCGCAGGCTCGACCCTGCTCGCCCTCGGAATGCTGATCTCCACCCGGACCTCCAGCCAGGTCGTCGCCTACCTTCTGACCTTCTTCGGGTTCTTCGCGGTGGTGCTCGTCGCCAAGGGCGTCCCCGCGATCGTCAACATCCTGCCGCCGGACCTGTTGAGCCCGGAAACGACCCTCGCCTGGATCGACTGGTCCGCGGGACTCGACCCGCTGCGCCGACTCGACGAGTTCGCGATCGGACTCTTCGATTCCGCGAACGTCGCGTGGTTCCTCGCCGCGACCTGCTTCTTCCTCGTGGTGGCCTCCATCTCGCTCGCGTCGCCACGCTGGGTCCGGCCCGGAAGCTTCCTGCGACGTCAGGCCGCACACTTCCGAACCCTGATGGTCGTGCTGGGCGTCGGCGTCGCCGCCGCGGCGGTCTCGGTGCTCTTCGAGGCACCGCCGCTTCGGGCGGAGGCGGATCTCACCAAGACCCGGGCCTACTCGCTGCAACCCACCACGGTGGAGCTGCTCGAATCGCTCGAACCAGGCTGGACGGTGCGGCTGCTGGTCGCGAAGGACGATGCGGATCCGGTGACCATGCGACAGGTCGACGAGGTCGTCGCCCGCATGGATTCGATCACGCCGAACCTCGTCGCGGAGCGGATCGACCCCGTCGATCCGAAGTCGATCGGCCGATACGAAGCGGTGCTGGAAGCCCTGCTGGAATCGGATGCGGCGACGATCGCGATCTGGGATGCCCGAATCGAACGGGCGATGGACGCGTTCCAGCGTCTGCAGGAGGTCGGCCGCGGCGTCACGCCGGATGCGTTGAAACTCGTCGCATCGCTTCCCGAGTCGAGTCCGATTCGCGGCCTGGTGGAGCGGACCGGCCTCGTCTTCGGCACGCTCGCCGATCAGGGGGATGCCTTCACCGACTATCTGCGAGTGGCGCTCCAGAGCACGGCCCGGCAGCCACTTCCGAACTGGCGCCTGGTCCGGGCCTCGCTGGAGGCGAACAACGCGCAGCAGGCGGGCGAGATCGAACAGCTCGCGGACGTCCTTCGCCGGTGGGAGATCGATCCCTCGATCCCCGTCGAGGCCCGGGACTGGGCGGCCGGCGTCCTGCCCGGCATCGAGTCGATCGCGATCGAACTCCGGGCGTCGAGCGACGCCTTGTCGACGCTCGAATCGACCCATCCGCTCGATGCGGCGATCGTCGCGGAGTCGATCGCCGCCGGCGACGTCGCGATCGTCGACGGGCCCGCCGGCACCACGGTGATCCCAGGTTGGCAGCTCTTTCCCGCCAGCGCGGTTCGCGAAGGTGGCGAGGGCACGGTGGTCGGATTCGATCGCCGGTTCCAGGGCGAGGAGACGCTCGTCTCGGCGATTCGCGCCCTTCGGATCGGCGACATGCCGCAGGTCGTCTTCGTGCATTCCGAGGATCGTTCGCTGCTTCGGGACCGGGACGACGGACTGGAGGTCGCCGGCGTCGCCAACGCGCTGCGCACCGCACGATTCGAGGTGGCCGAGTGGATCCCCGGGCGGACGGACCGGCCCGCGGTGGACCCGCGGCGACGCACCGTCTGGTTCATCAGCCCGCCGCTGCAGCGCAGCGGTCTGGAGTACGACGAGAACGAGCAGGCGCTGCTCGACGCGACCGCCGCGCTGATCGCCGAGGGTGAACCGGTCCTCCTCACCGTGGCCCGAAGCATGCTCCCGCTGGTGGGAAAGCCGGACCCGTGGTCGGCGGTCGCCGCCTCGCTCGGGGTCGAGGTGGACACCGGCCGGGTGGTCTTCGAATGGATTCCCGACGCGGGCGAGGGCGCTTCGGTGCGGACCTGGCAGGCGATCGACCGGCACCCCGACGCGGTGGCCGGGCCGGGCGGCGAGGTGCTTGAATCCCTTCGTGGCAAGCGGCTGTTCGTTTCCCACGCGACCCCGATCCTCCTCGACGAATCGATGAATGGATCGGCGGTGGTGCTCTCCGCGATCCGCCCGAATCCCCTTCGCTGGATCGAGGACGACTGGCGAGGTGACGGCGTCCGCATCGAACGCATGCCGGGCGACGGTCGATTCGAGGACGCGGTCCCCGTGGCGGTCGCCGTGGAGCGATTCGGTGTCGACGGGCTTCAGCGCTTGATGGTGGTGGGGGCTGGCGGCTGGGCGCTTTCCGCCCTCGTCAACGAAGCCGGGAGTCTCGGCGGGGATCGAATGGTGCTTGCGAATCCGGGCAACCGTGAACTCGCGATCAGCGGCGTGGCGTGGCTGGCCGGGCTCGACGAACTGGTCGCGACGGCCTCGAGTGGTCGGGAGGTCGCCCGGTTCAGCGGCGTGACCGATGCGGTCCGGGTCGGGTGGGGTTTCGGGTTGTTCGTGGTGCTCGCCCTCGGGCCGCTGCTGCTGGGAACGATCGTCTGGTCTGCACGGAGGGCGACGACGTGAGCATTCGCGCGGTGATCACGACGTGGGTGGTGGCGCTGCTGTTTTCGCTGTTCGCGACCATCGCGTGGCGCGGCGGCGAGACCGCCGCCGATGTCGTGCTTCGGACGGCGGTGCTCGACCGGGAATTCGACGTCGAGACGATCGATCGCCTCGTGATCGAACACGCCGGCGCGGACGACGGTTCCGAGGCCCCCCCTCCGGAGGATCTCGTCTTCGAGCTCGGGCCTGAAGGCTGGCGTCAGACATCGCCGTTCGAAATCGCCGCGGAGGGATTTCCGATTCGCAAGGTCCTCATCGCCGCGGCCGACCTCGCCGCGAGCCGACGAACGCCGATCGCCGGATTCGACGGTCAGGACGGCCCCGACCTCGCGGGCATCGGCCTCGATCCGCCCGAGGCGGTGGTGCGGTTCCGCAGCCCCGACGGGGAGCGTCGAATCCAGCTCGGGGCTCGAACCGTCGCGGGACGCAGTTGGATCCGGGTCGACGACGACGACGAGGTGCTGGTGGTCGGCGACGACCTGCACGGCCGCCTGCTCGACGACGATCCGAGGAACTGGCGGAGTCGTCGGCTCTTTTCCAGCGATCGTGAGATCGACGGCGTCGTGATTCGCAACGGCGATGCCACCATCCGACTCGAACGGGCCGGGCGAAGATGGGCGATGACGGCACCGGTCGCCTCCCGGGGCGATGCCGCCACGGTCGACGGACTGGTCGGAATCCTCGGGCGGGTCGAGCACGACGGGTTCATCCGCGACGGCGACTTCGACCGGGCCCGTTTCGGACTCGAGCCCGCGGCCGCGGAGATCGAGGTGAGCCGCGCGGACGGTACGACCGAACGTCTCCTGATCGGCGGGCCGTCGGGTCTCGTGAGTCGGGATCGGTTCGCGATGGTCGACGGAATTCCCATGGTCGTGCGACTCGACGAAGCCACGCTCCGTGGGCTGCTGCCTTCGGTCTCGACGCTGGTCGAACCCACTGGATCCGGGGTCCGGCCCGCGGACGTGAAGTCGATCGAGATCACCGCGGGTGACGAATTCGTCCGCCTCGAACGCAACCTCGATCGCTGGTCGGTGGAATTCGTCGAAGATGGCGTACGGGCTTCCGGGGAGACCTCGACCGAACTCGTCGACGCCCTGATGACCACCCTGGTGGAGACTCGGGCCACCGAGGTCGCGATTCAGGCGTTCCCCCAGCCTCTGATGGTGGCGACGGTGGTGTTCAATGGATTCGACGGCCGGCCGCTCGACGCAGTGCGAATCGCCCGTGAGGGGCCGGGCGGGCGATGGGCGTTCGAGAACGGCGACGGCGTGCTGCGGATCCTGCCCGCGAGCGCTGAGCTTCCGCTCGCGATCGAATCATGGCCGCGGTTCGACCCCTGACCCCGGCTCGAGCACGCCGAGCGGTGATGTCAGTCGATGCGCTGGCTCCAGCGAGCGGCGTCCGGCCCGCGGTGCCCCGACCAGATCGTCTCGAAACCCGCCGTCGCGAGAAGATCCCGCGGGCGCGGACGAGGGAACGGTTTCAGTCCGGTCGGGCCGGTCTCCGGGGCGGTGAAGACCAGGGCCGCATCGACGAGATCCGCCCCGAACAGCGATTGCAGCAGGCCGGGCCCGCACTCGGTGAGGACCGTCCCGATGCCCTCCTCCTTCGCAAGTCGACGCAGCAAGTGGTCAAGGCGATCTCCGCCGAATCGGCCGCGCAGCGATTCGTCGTCGTCCCCTTCGATCGCGAGGACTCTGGCCCCGGCCGCTTCGAGTCCGCCAACCCGGTCCGGGTTCGAGGCCGCGACGTCGGGTCGGCAGGCGACGATGACCTCGCCGCCGGGGGTCTTCAGCATCGCGGCGTCGGTCGGGATCCGGAGATCGGGATCGACGACCACCCGTTTCGCGGTCCGCCGCCGACGGACGCCGCGGGCGTCGAGTCGGGGGTCGTCCGCCAACACCGTTCCGATTCCCGTGAGGATCGCATCCACGCGTCCGCGCTCGCGGTGCACCAGCCCCAGTGAGCGTGGCCCGGAGATCCACGGCGAGACCTCCGGTGGGGTGGCGAGGGCGCCGTCGAAGGTCTCCGCCCATTTCACGACCACCCACGGACGACCGGTCGATACCCGCCGGTGGAAGCCGGCATGAAGCCGACGGACCGCGTCGACGTCGCTGCGGATCTCCACCTCGACCCCCGCGGCGCGAAGTCGGGCGATGCCGCCGGACGCGACTTCATTGGTCTCGATGCTTCCGACCACGAGTCGGGCGATGCCCGCCTCGACGAGCGCGTCGACGCACGGCGGCGTCCGGCCGTGGTGATTGCAGGGTTCGAGGGTGGTCCACGCCACACCGCCGCGGGCCGCGGTCCCGGCCTGTCGCAGCGCGACGATCTCGCCGTGGGGGCCGCCGGGGGGTCGGGTCCTTCCCTCGCCGACCACCCGCCCTTCGGCGTCGGCGATCACGCAGCCGACGGAAGGGTTCGGCTCCGCCTCGCCGTGGCCGCGGAGTGCGATGCGGACCGCGCGTTCGAGCATCGCTCGATCCTGATCCAAGGGTTCGATGGTCATGAAGCGATTTCCGTCGGGCTGGCGGGAATCGCCGTCGCCCGGTCGGTAGCGGATTCGTTCGGAACGACGCCCGCGAGTCGCGAGATGGTGGCCACGAGGATGTCATCCTCGTTCTGGCCGGTCTGAAACGACTCCGCGACCCGCACCAGGTGGGTGGTCCATCGGTTCGGGGCCTGGGGGACGTCCATCGCCCGTTCGAGTCCGTCGATGCCGAGCATCTTGCCGCGGCGGTCGCGGCTTTCGGTGCATCCGTCGGTGTAGAGGACGACCACGTCGCCGGGTTCGAACCGCTCGCGGGTCTCCCCGCATTCGTACTCGTCGAGGGGCACGGCGCCGAGCAGCATCGCGGTCGGACCGAGCTGGCGGGACGGACGCTTGTTCGGCTTCAGGAACGCTGGCGGGTGCCCCGCGTTCGCGTAGCGGAGCACGCCGTGCGCGGGATCCACCTCGGCCACCACCGCGGTCGCGAAGATCGAGTGCTGGCTGAGCAGGAGTTCGGTGTAGTGGTTGAGGCACTGGAGCAGGGCGGCGGGGCCGATGTCCGGCTGCTCCGCGATGATCCGTTCGATCTCGCCGGAGAGGCGGGTGACCGTCATCGCGGCGGCGAGACCGTGTCCGGTCACGTCGAGGAGCAGGACGCGGAGACGACCGTCGGGCGTTCTCGAGGCGTGGATGAAATCGCCGCCGAGATCGCGCATCGGCTTGAACTCGAAGTCGAAATCGAGCAGTTCGTCGCGTCCGGGGCGGGGGAAGAGCGATTCGTGGATCGTCCGGGCCTGCGACATCTCCCGGCGCAGGCTGAGAAATCCGCGGGTGACCGCCTCCGACCGGAACCGCCGACTCCAGCGCCGCACCCGGAAGTGTGCGATGGCCATGCCGGGAAGAAGCACGAGCGGGCTCAGGCCGAGGGCGAGCACGGTGCCGAGGGGGTTCACCGGAATGCCGATCACCGTCTCGATCATCACCCACACGAGGTAGAGCGGGCCGACCGCGTAGAGGGACTCCCGCGGCGTCCACGGCAGCAGAACGGTCGAGGCGACGTGCATCGCGAACACCCAGGCCAGGAATCCGCCGGTCGAGATCGATTCGCCCTCGATCAGGCCGAGCACGCCGAGGTCGATCACCCCCAGCAGGAGGATCAGGAGGTTCGCCGCGCGGATCAGATCGCGTCGTCGCTCCAGTCGAGGGCGGACGTTCCAGAGCATCAGTCCGACGAGGACCGCGGACACCGTCGGGGCGATGAAGGAGAGGCCCGAACCGATCGACGTGAATCGTTCGGGGGCGATGAACCGGGCGATGATCCCGGTGAGCGCCACGACGCTCTCGAGGGCGAAGAAGAAGATGCAGAAGAACGTGAATCGCCGACGCAGCCAGGACTCCATCGCGACTTCGTAGTCGTCGCGGAACTCCTCTCGAGGATCGACCGGCTGCGAGGTGCTCATCGTTTCACGACGATACCGCGTCGATGGACGAAGAGGTTCCGGAACACGGTGGGCATCCACCCCCGATCCACGAAAAAGGCCGCTCGCGATCGAGATCGCGAGCGGCCCTGGATTCCTGAGGAAGCCGTGATCAGACGTCGGCGAGGACCGCGTCCTTCAGGCTGTCGGGCATGACCCGGTACTCGGCGGGTTCCATCGAGCTGGTCGCCCGACCCTGGGTCATCGATCGCAGCACGGTGGTGTAGCCGAACATCTCGGAGAGCGGGACTTCGGCGGTGATCACGCGGACCACCCCGCGAAGCTCGGAGTCCACGATGTGGCCTCGGCGACTCGCGATGTCACCGCTGACCGTGCCGAAGTACTCGTCCGGCGTGACCACCGAGAGCTTCATGATCGGCTCGAGGAGGGCGGGGCCGGCCTTGGTGACCGCCTGCCGGAACGCGAGGGCGCCGGCCTGCTCGAAGGCGACCTGGCTGGAG
>NYSY01000164.1 GCA_002683215.1 Planctomycetaceae bacterium | reverse complement strand
GTCTACCGCACCGACTACACCCCGTGGCCGTCCGCCCTGCGGATCACCGCCACCTTCCACGACAACCGCGATGCGATCGAGGGCGGTCGACTCGTGCAGTTCACGATCCCGCTTCCGAAGCGGGTGCAGGACCTTCCGGAGGACTGATCCATGAACCACCGATCCGTGAACCGAACCGAACGAGACGCCCTCCGTCCCGCGCTCCGGCCCGACCGCCGGAATGATCGGGCCCGCCGCCGAGGCAACACGCTGGTGCTGGTCACCGCGATCCTCGTGCTGCTGGTGATCATCGCCACCGCCTACATCACCCGCGCCCAGGGCGGCCGCGTGATCGCCGCCGCCCAGCGGAAGGCGATCGATCGCGAAGACCGGTCGCAGCTCGCGGTGGGGGTGGTGGCGAACGAGATCGCCTCGAACCTCTTCCCGAAGCTCGTCGACGCTGGCAACGACCCGATGGTCGCCGGCGGCCTCGGCGTCGCGACCTCCAGCACGCCCCGGCTTTCGCGTCCATTCTGGCTCGGCCAGAAGCTCGATCGCTACATGGTCGATCCGCAGACCTTCAACAATGCTCCGATCGCGCCGTACAACTTCGCCCCGTACGAGACGAAGGCGTGGACCAACTGGCCGGACACCCAGGGCAACGCCGCGGTCTTCGGACCCGGGGCGCCCAACGGCACCGTCTATGACGCTCGCGGTCTGGTGATCGGCGACGCGAACCCGGTCGGCAACCCCGGTTTCGCGGATACCCGCTGGCTCCGGTCGACCGAGCCGCAGCGGGCCTACGACACCAACGGCTGGCTCGGCTACGACAACCAGGTGAACGCCACCGGCTTCACCCACTTCAGCCACCTCTCGTGGCCCGCGACCGCGGAAAACGGCTGGCGGGTCTGCTTCGACATCGCCAATGTCGCGTCGTTCAACGCGAACTCCACCCCGGCGGACCCGACCTTCCGGGCCGACGCCGGCTTCACGATCACCACCACCTCGTCGGACCTCGTCCGGCAGGGCTTCGCCGAATACGGCCTGTTTCAGGAGCCGGTCGCGCTGCAGACGCCCTACGAGCAGTGGCTGCCCGGCGTGACGCCCGGTCCCTACAACGGAACCGACGACTTCCTCGCCCGCCGCACCGACTGGTTCGGCCCGCCCGCCGATCACTTCGCCGCGGTGCTCGGCACCGTCAATCCGCTCCCGAACTTCATCCGTCTGAACGACCTCGGTCCGAAGCGGGAGGAGTTCGTCTTCGGCACCGATCGCAACGTGGTCGGTCGGACCCTCGCCGATGCCGATGGCGACGGCTTCACCGATTCGTTCTGGTTCCTGCTGCCCGGCACCAGCGAAGACGGGATCCGGCAGGTCGCCGCGGTTTCGATCGTCGACAACGCCTCGATGGTCGACGTCAACGTCGCCACCCGGTTCGACCGCTGGAGCACCGCAGGCCAGACGCCCGCCGACCTCGCCCTGTCGAGCCGGCTGGTCCAGCCGCAGTATCAGGCGACCGCCTTCGGCGACAACGCGTCGGTCTACGACACCGCAGACACCTGGACCGGGCTCTTCAGCGATCCGCAGAACACCTGGCCCGGCACGCCTTGGAGCTTCAGATACCAATATCCCAATGAAGAGCCTTTCGGCGGTACCTCCTACCAGTATCAGGCCGGGACCTTCGGCGATCCCGAGACGCTATCGACGCAGTACGACCCGCTGCTCTTCGGTGATTCGACCAGCGAGGCCCAAACCTGGCTGCGACAGACCGGCGTCCTGAACCAGAACTTCGGACCCACCGGATACCAGGCCCTCGAACAGCCGTATCGATCGCTGCTGGTCGCCTTCGGTGACGGGGACCCGGGCCGTGCCCGCTTCGACCGTCGCCGCTACTTCCGGCGCCGCCAGACCGACAGCGGCATCTTCGTCCGCCGGACCGATGACTTCGGCCAGCCCTTGCTGGTCGAGGACTGGCGGGTGCGGAACGTTCCGCCCCGGGGCTTCACCGACGCCGACGAGCTCGAGCTCCGCATGTTCAGCGGGAGCAACTACGGCCCGGTGGTCTCCGCCTTCGAGCGGACCGTCAACCGCCCGTGGCAGCGGGAGCGCAACCCGTTCCGATCGACGCTGGCCCGTTCCGAGTCGGTCGAGAACTTCCTCGATTACTTCGACTCGAACGTCAACGGCCCCTGGCCGCCCGTCGCCGGGCCCGCGATCGGCGACCAGCTTTCCGCGGACCAGCTGCTGCGCGACAACCGGCATCGGGTGACCACCTACGGGGCGGTCCGCAACGACCTTCGTCCGCTGCACCTTCGTCCCACCGCGCTCTACAACCCGGACTACGACTACGCCTTCAACCGGCTGCGGGGGGCGAGCGGGGAGCCCGATCCGACCACCAACCAGCTCGCGTTCGACCAGCGCAAGCAGAAGCTCGACCTCCGGGGTTCGGCGCTCGATGCGCCGATCACCGAACTCGAATCACTGCTCTACAGCGGGGCGTTCAACGATCCGTTCAACGTCGCCGCCGCGAACGGGAGCGGGGACCTCTACCCGGGCGTCTGGCCGCCGCTGATCGGTGGAAACTTCGCCTTCCGTGTCGAACTCGACCGCTCCTACCTCTTCCGGCAGGAACTGCAGGAGACCTTCGCGACGGCGATGTCCGGCTTGTTCCGGGATCCCGCGGACGGCACGAACTACACCCAGAGCTATCTCGGCAGCAACTACGCCGGGGTCACCGAGAACCAGAACGCGTATCTGCAGACGCAGCTCCTCGCCGCGAGCTGGGCCGCCAACATCGACACCAATCGAGACGATCGGCTTCGCTTCGCGAACACCTTCAACTACGCGGACGTCACCGGACCCGGCCAGGTGCTGGGGCTCGAGATCATCGACCAGCCGATCTATCCCGACTGGGCGCCGCGGGTGCCGCTGGGCATCGAGCAGGACCTCGGGGCGATCGACCAGGATCTCCGCAACCTGACCTTCCCCGGCATGGAGAAGCAGCCCTTCATCATGGAGAGCTTCTTCGCCCTGGTGTATCCCAAGAGCCGGATCACCAGCAGCATCTCCAACCAGCTCGAGAACGACGACGACTATCGACAGTACCTGCTCAGCCAGGGCCTCGATCCCGACACCGACGCCCCCGACGCGGGCGAGGACGAGATCCCGCAGGGCTTCCGCGACGCCGGCGATCAGTGGGTCGACCGCGAGAGCGAGCCCGCGATCGTCTTCGCGATCCAGATCGCCAACCCCTACGAGGAGTCCGTGCCGCTCCACGACATCCGCATCCGGATCGGTGACAACAACCGACCGCTCGACCTCTCGCGACTTCCCAGCCCGCACCCGCAGGGGGTGGCGGACCGTCAGCAGCCGTACTACCGGCCCGGCGAACTCTTCCTCGGACCCACCCGGCCCGACGCGCCGCGCACCGCGATCGTGTACGGAATCATCCCCCCCGGTTTCAACACCGCGGACGGCGACGATCCGGAATCGTTCGAATACAAGTTCGGGTTCACCTTCGAGGAGTTCCACGCCAAGTGGACCGACTTCCTCGATCTCCAGCCCGGCAACCTCTTCGGCTGGGATCCCGGTCTGCCGATGAACGAACACCAGACTCTGGTGCTCGACGCGTCACCGCGTTCCTTCCGCCGCACCGATCCAACCGCCCCCGGAACCCCGATCGTGCCGGCGCTGCCGCCGGTCCTGTCCGCGAACCCCGACGTCTGGTTCGATGATCCGGAGCAGTCGGTCGAACTCCTGAAGTTCGTGCAGAACCCGCTGGCCACCAACGAGGGCTACCTCTACGCGATCGACCGGCTCGACAACGAGCAGACCGGCGAGAAGATCGAGTTCATCGACCAGATCGAACGGCTCGTCGACGAGGACTTCGCCCCGACCATGGAGCAGGACTACGTCTTCGACCTGAACAGCAACGATCGCCGCGAGTGGAACGGCATCCGGCTCGAAGGGGACGACTTCTTCGTGAGCTGGGTCCGGGCCGGCCGCCCCTGGGGCTGGGACGTCAACCGCAACGGCGTCTACGACATGACCGAGGTCAATCCCCGGTACATCTACGCGGAGATCCCCGAGGACGACTGGGTCAAGACCGAGGTCGACTCGGTCGAAGTCAGCAGCGGCTCCAGCCCGATCAAGGGCGACACCATCGACTTCGAGGTGGATCCGGACGCCGGCGCCGCCGGTGGCAGTCCGTGGCTCACCCGGTCCTACCTCCTGCCGCTCGCGACGCGGGCGACCGCCAGCGGGCTCGACTTCGAGTCGGTCCGCGGCAAGCCCGTCAACTTCTCGACTTCGACCGCGCTGGTCGGGGTCGGCGGCTCGCCGACCATCGACTTCGACGCCGGCTATCCGGTGCTCGCCGACGGTTCGGTCCGCCTGAGCAGCAACGGCGTCTGGCCCGGCCGGGACGCGAGCGCCTATCGCTGGGTCCTCATGGACAAGGGGCAGGCCCCCGACGAAGCGATCCCCGGCGCCCGAAGCGGCGCGACCACCGGGCTCGACAGCAACGGCAACGGCGTCGACGACGGGCTCGAGAACTACCAGCGGGTCTGGCTGGAGAAGGATCAGTGGGCGTACCCGCTGCAGATGCTGCAGAAGGACGCGGACTACGAGCAGGTGGGCGAGCTCGCGAACGCCTTCCTCTGGGGCCACGCGATCCGGCATCGTCCGGGCGTGACCTCCGCGCAGTCCTACAACGGCCTGCCGCTGCTGCAGACGATCTTCACCTTCGGTGAGTTCATGAACAGCACCGGTGGCCAGGACGACGTGATCCCCGTCGCCCCCCGCGAATACCTCGACGACGTCGGGGTCGCGAACGCGGGTGGCGTCTTCACGAACCGGTACCGGCCGACCCCGGGCAACCTCACCGCGCCCGCCACCGCCGCGGTCGATTCGTTCCGGCCCTTCACCCAGGTGGTGGAGGTCGCGGCGGTCGACGCCCCTTGGACGCCGATGCTCCCCGCGGGACTTTCGGTCTTCGACGCCCTGGTCTGTGACGGCCCCGGTGCGAACTATCGCCTTGACCTCGATCGAAGCGGCTCGCTCGAAGCGGTCGAGCTGCTCGCGCTCGAGGACGCCCGCTACGGCAACGCCGGCGGCTTCTCGGGGGCCGGCACCCGCGGGGTGCTCAACCTCAACACTGCGAGCCCGGAAGTGCTGCGGACCCTCCCGCACATGAGCCGCCTCGTCTACAACGACACCTACACCGGATGGTCCGGTCTCGGAAACGATCCCAGCGATGCGAACGCCTACTGGCGGGCCTACACCCCCGCGGCCCAGCTCGCCGGGGACGTCGAGGAGAACGCGACGCCCAAGCCGATCGCCAGCCGCAATCCGCAGTGGGTGAAGGTGCCGGAGACCATCGAGCGCTACCGCGACGGTGGCGGTCTCTTCGGGAATGGCAGCGTCAAGCCCGTACAGCCGTGGCAGAACAAGGCGATGCCGTTCACCGGCAACGTGTCGATGCCGTATTACGACGACCGCGGCACCTACGGGTACGGCGACGCGCCCGAGATGGCGCCGTGGATCGCGGACAACGTCGTCTATCCCGATCTCGGGGTGGGAGGCGTGGTCGGCCTCTATCCCGGCATGCGCCGGGAGCAGGGGATCGCCAGCATCGGCGAACTCATGCTGATGGATCGGTCCGGCATCTCGAACGGCGCCGCCCAGTCCTGGCCGCAGCGATCCACCTCGATCACGGGGGCCGCCCAGAATCCGTTCCTCTACCAGTTCGACTTCGGTGCCGACACCAACGTCGGGTCCTCGATCGCCCCCTGGGATCCCACCGCGATCGATCCGGCGAACAACACCCGCCTCGGGCTCGGTTGGCGTCCGCTGGTCGGCAACCAGGGCCAGGCGGACGACTTCGCCCGGCAGGCCGACGCGCGGCTGTCGACGGACCGTCGGAACACCCGGTGGTTGCAGGTCAAGGACGACGCGTCGAGCCTGGTCGAGATCCCCGACGAGGTCGCGGGCGACGCGGAAGAGGCGAACCTGCTCTTCGCCGGCATCTCGAACCTCGTCTCGGTGCGAAGCGACGTCTTCACCGTGCATCTCCGGATCCGTTCGTTCCGCCAGAACCCGGTCACCGGGGTCTGGAACGCGACCGATCCCGAGTACATCGCCGACGATTCCCGCTACGTCTTCGTGGTGGACCGATCCAAGTGCGATCTTCCGGGCGAGACCCCGGAGATCAGACTGCTCAGCAAGGTGCCGAACTGAGTCGAAGCCCGTTCTGAATACGGCCGGAGATCCGGCCGGTGTCGAATCAACTCGACCCGCGTCCTCGCCACGCTCGTCCAGCGTCTTGGGGGGCGCGGGCTTTTTTTCGGCCGGCGCCGCGGGTCTCCGCGGGGCCGGTTCATCGGCGGATTCCGGAATCCGGGATCCGCCGTCCGGCAGGTTCGTATCACAGGCCCGGATACCGGACCCAGATCCGGCATCGGTCGTCGCGCGACGCCGTCAGGCATGAGGGAACCCGGGATTTCCCGAGGTCCGACTGGCCCGACGGCCCGCTGGATGGCATCTTGAACGAACGGAACTCGACGGCGTCGAGGTCCGGAAAATCCTCGCTTCCGGGCCGTATCGTCGGCCGGTGAGGACTAGGATCAAAGCTAGGCGTCACCGGGACCTCCGTTCAGCGCGGGGGACACGGCGGGGCTGGATTGCGTGATCAGGAACCAGGGCCGGACCGACGCGTCCGCACGGAGATGAAGGCGACCATGCGAACCCCCCAGACCAGAATCACCCTCGCGCTGGCGTTGGCCCTCGGTACCGGCACGCTGGCGGCCCTTGCGGTCGGCCCGGTGGCCACGGACCGGCCGGCCATGGAACGCGGCGTCGCGACGTCTGCGATGTCACGGGTGGCCCTCGACGTCGATCGGGAGCTCGAGGTTGATCTGAAGCGACCGATGAGGCTCCAGCAG
>NYSY01000163.1 GCA_002683215.1 Planctomycetaceae bacterium | reverse complement strand
TCGAACGGATGAAGCGGCATCCCATCGCGGGCCACGTCACGCTGGAGCGGACCGAGCGGAGCGAACTTGCCTCGATCGCCGCGGAACTGCTCTAGAGGGCCGCCGGCCCCGGTAGCCGGTGTTTTTGCCGACCATCCGGCGATTCGGACGATATCGTTCCCAGTCCCGTTCGGAAGTGATCCGAGCGGCTCGATCGATCAAACGGCCTGCAGGGAGATCCCACCGCCATGCTCAAGTCCAGCAACCCCGCCTTCGGTGACGAGACGATTCGCAATGGCGACTGGTGGAGCGACGCCGCGACCGCCGAGGCCGCGAGCATCTCGGGCATCGTCAACAAGACCGGTCTCTTCGCCTTCGTGCTCGCGATGGCGGGGGCGGCGGGATACGCGGTGATCAACGCGAACCCCTGGCTCCTGTGGCCGATGACCCTGGTCTCGATGGTCGTGACGTTCGGGGCGTTCTTCCTGATCCGCGGCAGCGCGCGGATGGCCCGCAACATCGGCTTCGTCTACTCCGCGTTCCAGGGCTTCATGCTCGGTGGCATCGCGGTGATGTTCGACAACCTGCTCGCCTCGCAGGGCGTCGCGGTCGCGGGCGGGATCGTCTTCCAGGCCTTCCTGCTCACCGCGGGCGTGCTCATCGCGATGCTCGGGCTCTACAAGGCGAAGATCCTGACCGGCGGGCCGATCTTCACCAGGGTGATCATGGTCGCGACGGTGGGGGTGATGGTCGCGATCCTGCTGTCCTTCGTGGTCAGCCTGTTCGGGGTCTCGGTTCCGTTCATGAATCCCATGAACGCGTTCAGTGGTGGAAACTCGGCCTGGATCGGCCTCGGCATCAGCGTGGGGCTCCTGCTCCTGGCGTCGCTCTGGTTGATCATCGACTTCCGGCGGGCCGAGGAGCTGGTGGCCAGCGGTGCTCCGAAGGAATCGGAGTGGTACGTCGCCTTCGGACTGATCGTGACGATCGCCTGGATCTATCTCGAGGCGATGCGGGTGATCTTCTACATCACCGCGATGACCAGCCGCGACTGAACCGGGCTCGCGCCCCAGGCCCACGTCGAACACCGCCGCCCCGCTCGATTTCGGTCGAGTGGGGCGTGTTTTTCAGGAAATCGATCGGGGCCTTCCGCGCGGCCTGCCCGCCGGTGAGCAGGCTCGGATCCGTCCGAACCAAGCCTTCGGAATTCCAGGTTCCCAGGGGCATCAGCCCCCGAGCGCTTCGACCCGACTCGTCATGTCGCCGACCGACGAGACGCGAACCCCGAAATTCTCGCCCACCTTGACGGCGGTTCCGGTACCGACGGCCTTGTTGTTGACGAGGATCCGAAGTTCCCCGTTGCTGGCCTGGGGGAATTCGACGATGGCGCCGTGGACGAGATTCACGGCCTCGGCGAGGGGCATTCGTCGCTGGGCGATCTCGACGATCAGGGGGACTTCGAGGGAGAGGATGGAATTGAGATTGGAAGACATGGGTCTCGCATTCATGCTCGAGTGACATCGGACGCTGCTGGAATCATCGGCTCACGGGGCCTTTCGGGTGCACTCCCGCTCGTAGGGTGGGGCCGATCCGTCCCTCAGGCCGTGAACCGGCGATCACCCCCCCCCGGGGGGAGGATCCATCGGGGGCGAGCGTCTTTCACCCCTTCGCGACATCCGCAGGGGATCGCGACCGGGGAAATCGGTCCGAGTCAGGGTGATTTTGGATGAAACGCAGTGGGGCTCAGTCGCCGTTGTAGCGGCTGAAGACCAGGCTCACGTTGTGGCCGCCGAACCCGAAGGAGTTGTTCACGGCGTACTGGATCGGCTTCTCACGGGCTTCGTTGGCGACGAAGTCGAGGTCGAAACCGTCATCCGGGTTTTCGAGGTTGATCGTGGGCGGCAGCACGCCTTCCTGCAAGGCGCGGATCACCGCGACCGATTCGATCCCACCCGCCGCGCCGAGGGCGTGCCCGGTCATCGATTTGGTGGAACTCATGGCGAGATTCGCCGCGTGCTCGCCGAACACCGACTTCACGGCATAGACCTCGGCCGCGTCGCCGAGCGGCGTGGAGGTTCCATGGGCGTTGATGTAGCCGACGTCGGTGGTGTTGATCTGGGCGTCCTTGAGGGCCCAGGTCATCGCCTTGGTGGCCCCGATGCCGCTTTCCTCCGGGGCGGCGATGTGATGGGCGTCGCCACTGGTCGCGTATCCGAGGATCTCACCGTAGATCTTCGCGCCGCGGGCCTTGGCGGTCTCGAGATCCTCGAGGATCAGGACCGCGGCGCCCTCGGCGAGGACGAAGCCGTCTCGATCGCGATCGAAGGGGCGGGAGGCCCGCTGCGGATCGTCGTTGCGAGTGGACAACGCCTTCATCGTGCCGAACGAGCCGATGCAGAGCCGGCTCACCGCGGCTTCGGTTCCACCGGCGAACATCACGTCGGCGTCACCACGCTGGATCAACTGGAAGGCCGCCCCGATCGAGTGGCCGCCGGTCGCACAGGCGGTCGCGGTGGCGATGTTCGCGCCACGAAGGTCGTGGCGGATCGACACGTTGCCGGCACAGGCGTTCACCATGAGCTTCGGAACGGTGAACGGGCTGATCTTCTTGGGGCTGGTCCGCTCGAGCTTGAGCAGGCCCACTTCGATCGTGATGATGCCGCCGATCCCCGAACCGATCGCGACACCACGGCGGTCGGGATCGCCCGTCGAGAAGTCGATGCCACAATCGTTCGCGGCCTCTTCGGCGGCCACCAGCCCGAGGAGGCTGGCGCGATCCATTCGCTTGGCCTCGCGTACGTCGACGATCTTCGAAGGATCGAAGTCGCTGACTTCCCCGGCGAACCGGGTCGTCCACTCGTCATCCTGTTCGAACGCCGTGATGGGCACGACGCCCGAGCGACCAGACATCATCCCCTCCCAGGTGGAGGCGGCATCGGTTCCGAGATCGGTCACCGCACCGAGACCGGTGACGACGACCCTGCGAAGCGTGATGGTCTTCATGATCGGGGTTTGGGCGACCTGAACTCATGAACGTCGGGCCGGGCCCGGCGTTCGCGAGGTCAGCTCTTGTTGAGGTTCGTCTTGATGAACTCGATCGCTTCGCCGACGGTCTGGATCTTTTCGGCGTTCTCGTCGGGGATCGAGGTCTCGAACTCGTCCTCGAACTCCATGACCAGCTCGACGGTGTCGAGGCTGTCGGCGTTCAAGTCGTTCGTGAAACTCGTCTCTCGGGAGATTTCGGCGCGGTCGACGCCCATCTGCTCGGCGACGATATCGATCACTTTGGCTTCGATCTCGGCTTCGGTCACGGGTCGGTCTCCTGGAGGGCCCTTCTGGGGCCATCTCGATGGGTGGAATGATAACGCTTGAAGGCCTCCCCCTGTGGGAGGCCCGTGGTTTTCCGGCTCGAGGCCGGATCATTGGATCAGAGTGCGAGGCCGCCGTCGACCACCAGGACCTGCCCGGTGACATAGGAGGCCTCCTCGGAGGCGAGGAAGGCGACGGCAGCTGAGATGTCCGACGGCTCGCCGAGGCGTCGCGTCGAGATTCGCTTGACCATTTCCTGCTCGAGGAGGGGAACCATCGCTTCGGTCATGTCGGTCTTGATGAAGCCCGGGGCGACCACGTTCGCCGTGATGCCCTTGCCGCCGAGTTCCTTGGCGACGGTCTTGGTGAGGCCGATCATGCCGGCCTTGGCGGCGGCGTAGTTGGCCTGCCCCGGATTCCCCGTCACGCCGCTCACCGAGCCGATGTTGACGATTCTTCCGTAACGGCCCTTCATCATGGGCCGGGCAGCGGCCCGGCAGGCCACGAACGTGGAACGGAGGTTCACGTTGACGACATCGTCGAAGTCTTCATCGCTCATCCGCATCAGGAGGCCGTCCCGGGTGATGCCGGCATTGTTGACGAGGACGTCGAGCCGGCCTGCGGTCTCCGAGATCTCCTCGATCAATTCGCCGAGTGCGTTCGCCTCTCCGATGTCACACACCCGGAACTCCGCGGTGCCGCCGGCGGCGGTGATCTCTTCCACCAGGGACTGAAGCGGATCGGCGGAACGTGCGATCGCCATCACGTGCATCCCGTCCGCGGCGAGTCGGCTGGCGATGGACCGACCGAGTCCACGGCTGGCGCCGGTCACGATGGCGAGGCGGGTTTCGATGAGCAGGCTCCGGCGGATGGGGTGGCTCGCCTCGCGCTGGCGAGGGGGATTGCAGCGGTGCGCTGCGCGAGCCGGAATTGTACAGATCATCCTCGTTCGTGTCGCGTTCGGCGGAAAACCGGCACGGTCGTTCGCCGTGTTCCAGCGAGATGGAATACGAAGTGGCCGGATGCCGGAGGCGGTCGGGGAAGCCCCGAGCGACCATGATCCCGACGCGTTCCGGTACGAAAAGACACGGCCTCCCGAGGGGAGGCCGTGGTCATGCGCTTTTCACCGCCCCGGCTTTCGCCGGCGGGTCTGGATCACTTGGAACCCGGGGAGAATCCCGGGTTGGGATCGATCTTGGGTCCCTTGGGTCGCTTGCGCTTGCCGGGAGCGCCCTGGCCACCGCCACCGGGCCCGCCCGCGGGGGCGCCCATCGACGAGTTGCCGGTCTCCTCTTCGGTGAAGTCCTGCGTGGGGATCTCGATGATCTCGTCCGGCGCGGTCGCCCGAGCCATTTCATCTTCAAGGATCTGGAACCAGGCGGCGATCCAGTCGTCACCGCTGAGCCGATTCATCATGTCCGGGGGCGACGGCTGGGCGTCGAACTCGGCGCCATCGGCGGCGGGATCACCGGTGATCTCGAAGGCCCAGAGCTGGGGTTCGAACTGGTTGCCCACCATGAAGACGGCGAGCGCGCACTCGCCGACGACGGGGTGCGTTCCGGTCCGGACGTCGATGCCGATGATGTTGCTGGTCGCGGTCTTCCACTCGCCGGACTTCTCGAGGTCGCCGAGCACCATCGCGTCCATGCCGGACATCATGCCCTTCAGGCGTGAGGCGTCTCCGCGGGCGAACCCGTCGAAGAAGCGAAGCACGGCGATCCGTCCTTCGTCGTTGTCGGGCGCCAGATCCTCGGAGAGATTCACCCGCGGGTCGATGCCGTACTGGGCCATCAACTCGGAGATCGGCGTGACCTTCGGGGCCGGCGGCGGCGGCGGCGGCGGGGGTGGTGCCTTCTTCGCCACCGGCGCGGCCGGGGGCGGGGCGGGCTCGGAGCCGCAACCGGCGATGCCGAGTGCAAGCCCGGCCACGGCGGTCAGTCCGATGAAGTCACGAAACAGGTTTCGGGTCCGGTTGGTCATGGCTGGTGACCTCCACGGTCTTGTCGATTCGGCGGAAAAGCCCCTTCAGCACCTTGCCGGGGGCGAGCTCGTGGATACGTGGCCGTTCGTCCTCGGGAATCTCCGAAATCGACGCGGCCAGATCCATGCAGTTCGACGACCATCGTACAGGAGTCGTCAATTGTTCGATCAATCGTTGCTTCAGAAGTTCCGGATTATCCGGTTCATGGGGTTTTCCGGTGACATTCGAGTACACCACGGTCGAAAGCGGCTGAAAATCCACCTCGTCGAGTGCTTTGGCCATTCCCGCGGCCGCGGGGGCCATCAGGGGGCTGTGAAACGCACCCGCCACGGCGAGGGCGGTGGCTCGAAGGCCCATTTCGCCGGCTGCGGTGACCGCCCGCTCGCAGGCGGTCCGGGAACCCGAGATCACGATCTGGCCCTTGGCATTGAAATTCGCGGGCACGAGGACGTCATCGCCTCGGGCGGCATCGCAGACCGCTTCGGCCTGGGCTTCGTCCGCACCGATCAGCGCGACCATCCCGCCGTCGGACGCTTCCGCCGCTTCCTGCATCAGCCGGCCTCGGGTGGCGACGAGCTTGAGCCCATCGCGGAATCCGAAGGCGCCGGCGAGATGAAGCGCGGTGTATTCACCGAGCGAAAGTCCGAGGGTCGCGTGAACGTCGGCGTTGCCCCAACCGTCGAGCAGGCCCTGGTAACTCGCCACGGCGGCCGTGAAGAGGGCTGGCTGGCTGACATCGGTCCGGTTCAGCGTGTCGGCCGGACCGTCGAAGCAGACGCTGGTGAGCGAGCCGATCGATCCGAGGTCGACGACCTCGTCGGCGGCGGCGAACGTCTGGGCGGCGGCGGGGTGGGCGTCCATCCAG
>NYSY01000162.1 GCA_002683215.1 Planctomycetaceae bacterium | reverse complement strand
GGTGACCACGCCGGGTGCGACGCCCACGACATCGATCGGTCTCAGCTGGCCGCGGACGATCGGGCTCTGGCTCGCCGCGCTCTTCACCCTCGCGATCTTTTCGTTCCTCTACAAGGACAACGCGCTCTACAAGCTCGCGGAATCCACCGTGGTCGGCGTGTCCGCCGGATACTGGATGGTGATCGGGCTCTGGGACATGATCGTCCCCAACCTGTTCGGCAAGCTGCTTCCCGGCTTCGTGCAGGGGAATCTCATGCCCGGGCTTTCCGCGGATGGGACGAACTGGGCCTACCTGGTGCCGCTGATCTTCGGACTGCTGCTCCTGATGCGGCTCGCGCCGAAGGGGCAGTTCTTCAGCCTCTGGACCCTGGCGTTCATCGTGGGCACCACCGCGGCGCTGCGCATGGTCGCCTACATCGAAGGTGACTTCCTGAGTCAGATCAACGCGACGGTGGCGCCGCTCTACCAGCAGGTGGTCAACGCGGACGGGTCCGTCAACGGGTACTCGAGCTTCTGGGCCAGCGTGCGGCAGATCACGCTCGTGATCGGGGTGCTCGCCTGCCTGACGTACTTCTTCTTCTCGGTCGAGCACAAGGGTGCGGTCGGGAAGGTGGCGCGGTTGGGAATCTGGTTCCTGATGATCACCTTCGGTGCGGCCTTCGGGTTCACGGTGATGGGTCGAATCGCACTGCTCGCCGCCCGATTCGAATTCCTGTTCGACGACTGGCTCTGGCTGATCGATCCGACCAACCAGCGAACGGTGGCCGCCGCCGTCGGCTGTCTCTTCTAGTCGGACCACCGACCTCGACGATGAATTAACGCGGCACCTCCGAATGGGGGTGCCGCGTTCTCGTAGGCTGGCACCGGAGCCACGGGGCGGCGGAGGCGGGGCGGGTCCCCGCGTGAAAGACATGCGAAATCGAAGTGCACCAGGCATCGAGCGGCGAGGAAATCGGGATGCCTGTGGCCGGATCGGGCCGGAGCGTTGTTTCATCGGTGCTCCCGGAATCGTCGCGAACCGCATCCGGTCGGGGGTTCCCGCAGATCGGGAATCAAACGGGGCGAGCGGAACCCGGGACCGCCCTCGTCCCGGGGAGCGTGATGTCGGTGGCGGTCGCGGACGTTTCCGGCGAACGTGGATCGTCGGCGCGGCGGTGATGGTCGTGGCGGGCGGTGGAGCGGTTCAAGCAGAGCTGCTCGCCGGTTGGAACTTCAACGCCGCCGACACTTCGTCGGGGTCGCTCCTCGCGGATTTCGGTTCGGGGCGATTGGAATTCGCTTCGATCGCGGACCGTCACGACCTCTTCGGAGGGACCTCGTTGAATGCCTGGGGTGATCTGGCGCCGGGTGACGCACTCGGATTCCGGGGCCCGGCGGCCGAGTCGGGTTCGATGTTTCTCGACTGGGATCCGATCCCGGAGATCGGGGGTGGGCCACGGAATCTCCAATGCTCCTTCGCGACGCGACGGAGCGGGACCGGCAGCGATCAGGTCGATGTCGACGCCTGGTCGGGGAGCGACTGGGTTCCGATCGCCTCGATCGCGACCGCGACCGATTGGTCGACCGCGGTGTTCGGTCTCGATGGGGTGGGATCGACGTCCGCGGAGGTTCGGTTGCGGTTCACGTTCACCGGTGCGTCCAGTCCGCAGGGGACGCTTCGATTCGACAATCTGCGCATCGACGCCGCGACCATTCCCGCGCCGGGGGTGTTGGCGACGGTGGGGCTGCTGCTGCCGCGACTTCGTCACAGGCGACGCCGTTGACGTACGGAGGCGACCTGCGGGTCCCGGGTGGGCCCGGAGCCACGGGTGAATCGAACCGAGGAATCGATGGGCGCCCGGGAAGAGGATCGGATGCGGACCTTCCCTCGCCGGGGGCGGCGGACCTTCGGACCGTCGCCCCTCGGGGGGATCACGTCGCTTGGTGCCGAGCCGCTTCCGAGATCAGGCTGATGTGCCGACCCGGACGATCGCCTCCGACCCCTCGTTTCATCGCTTCATCGTTCAGGAGGACTTCGCGGCGCCGTCGTCCGCGGCGGGGAGCGAATCCCGGGTCGCGAGCTCGAGGGCGAGGTCGACCGCGGCCCGCATCGATCCGGCGTCGGCCTTGTCGCGGCCTGCAATGTCGAACGCCGTTCCGTGGTCCGGACTGGTGCGGATGATGGGCAGGCCGAGGGTGACGTTGACCGCCTGGTCCCAGCCGAGGAGCTTGACGGGGATCAGACCCTGATCGTGATACATCGCGACCACGACGTCGAAGCGGCCGTTCGCGGCACCGATGAAGATGGTGTCGGCGGGGTGGGGGCCGGTCGCCTTGATTCCCTGTTGCACGGCGACGTCGATCGCGGGCGCGATCACCCGTTGGTCCTCGTCGCCGAGAATTCCGTTCTCGCCGGCATGCGGGTTGAGTCCGCAGACGGCGATCCGTGGTCGGTCGATCCCGAGTCGCCGGCAGAGGTCGTGCCCGAGTTCGATGGACTCGTGGACGCGGCCGATGGTGAGCACGTTCTTGACGTCCATCAACGGCACGTGCGCGGTCGCGAGCACCACCTTGAGCCGGGGCGAGACGAAGGCCATGGCCTGCCGCTTCGAGCGGGTCCGGTGCGCGAGAAGTTCGCTGTGACCGGGCCACTTGAAGCCTGCGATCGACCAGGATTCCTTGCAGATCGGCGCGGTCACGATGGCGTCGACGTGTCGCGGATCGGATTCGGGAAGCATCGCGTCGGCGATGACCTCCTCGACGAACCGCTTCGAGAGGTGGCCGCCGGCTCGCGTGGGACCGGGCTCCTGGGGGAGGTTGAGATCGACGTCGTCGAAGTCCACCACGGTCACCGGCGGAAGCAGATCGCCGCGGGCTCGGTCACTCGATTGGGCGACCCGGTACCAGTAGGGGCGGATGCCCGCCCGATCCGCGGCGAGATTCAGGAGTTCGTTGCGTCCGTGGATGACGAACCGGGCCCGCTCGTGGAGGCGTGGATCGGCGAGCGCCTTGACGACGACTTCCGGGCCGATCCCGGCGGGATCACCCATGCTGACGCCGATCACCGGCTGGTTGGAGGGAGACGAATCCATCTTCGGATTCTAGTCACCTCGGCGCTCCGATTCGACGGCCCGGGGGCCGAACCGGGCCGGTTCAGTTCCGAATCTCGATCGTCGAAGATGGATGGGTGAGGACCTCGTAGACCAGTTCCACGTCGTCGCCCAGCATGCGGACGCAGCCCATCGACATCTGGCGGCCGATCGATTCGGGTTCGATCGTGCCGTGGATTCCGTAGCCGTCCACGTCACGATTGGCATCCTCGATCCCCTCGAGTCCGATCCAGTGCTCTCCGATCGGATTGGCGGGATCGTTGGCCTTGTATTCCTTCCGGGTCCGCGGGTTGATCCAGTGCGGGTTCACGAGTTTGGAGTTCACACGCACCCGGTAGAGACCGGTCGGCGTCGCGTTGAACTCCCCGAGTCCCACGGGAAGCGACACCAGCATGGTTCGTCCGTCTTCGTTCCGCTGGAACAGGGTGATCGTGTAGTCGGACTTGTCCACCACGGCATCGAAGGTTCCGGTGGGAAGTCGAAGTTCCTGCCCGATGCGGATCGCATCGGGATTCGAGAGATTGTTGATTCGCGCGAGGAACATCTTGTCCGCGTCCACATTCTCGCGGCGGACGATTCGCTCGAGGCTGTCTCCGCTTCGGACCTTGTAGGTCGTGACGAAGGGATTGTCGGGAAGATTGGTGCGGTCCAGCAGCGTGATCGCCGCCAGTTCCTCGGCGAGGGTCGTTGCCGATCGGCGGTCGGCGTTCGAAAGTCCGCCGGAAATCCAAGCCGCGGTCAGGGCCTTCCGGGCCGCGACGGGATCGGTCTTCGCGAGGCGACGCGCGTCCGCGAGCGACGTGGACGCGGTGCCGGAAGATCCGACATCGCGGCGGGGGGGCGTGGGCGTCGTCGTGGTCGGGCGAGTCCGCTCGGCTGGTTCCGTCGCCTTCGAGGCCGGCGCGGGCGAAGGGCGCTTGGTGATGCCGGCATTCGCGTCGGCGGTTCGAGTGGGTCGGTCGGTGGCGGAGCGTTCGGTCCCAGGCCGCACGGCGGCACGACCGGGGCCGGGATCGAGGGTGATCTCGCTGGGGGCGGTCGGGCGGGACCGCGACGGATCGGCGTTCGCGTCGCCGGTGTCCGTGGTCGTGTCCGCGACCTGATCGGAACCTTCCGCGGCCCCATCGTCGCGGAGCCACCACCAGCCGGCGGCGACCACGCACGCCACCAGGAACAGCAGCAGCAGGAGCCGTCGCCGTTGTGGTCTCCGGCGGCTGCTCATGTAGGTGCGTCGGCTGGATGATCGACCGGACTGACTTGCAAGGGCCATCGAACGGCCTCCTTCGGCATCCGCCGAGTTGAATCGAGCGGGAAGCGAGATCCACGAAGTCCGAGTGAACCTCGGAACGATTCGGTTCGGGCGTCCTCTTCCTCGAAGTGATCCGAGCGGGAGGGGCGTTTCAACCGATGCGACAGCGTAGACACACGGCGTCGGCATCGTGTTCAATCGACCGGATCATGCGAAAAAGTGCAAAAACAGGGCCTTGCGTGATGGTTCAGTCCCCGCCGGCGACCACGACTTCGTGGACGTGGACATCGTGTGCCTCGCTGGGAAGATCGTCGCGGAGTTGACGGGGATGGCACACGCCGACCAGCTGCACGGTGGGCGGAAGCGTGATGAGAAACCGGTCGTAGTATCCGCCCCCTCGCCCCAGCCGCCGTCCGTCCCGGGTGAAGGCGACCCCGGGTACCAGAACGACCTCGAGCGATGCCGGATCCAGTTCCAGAACGGGGGGTGCGGGGCTTCGAAGTCCGTAGCGATCGGTCACCAGCGACGCCGGATCGAGGCCAACAAGTCTGCCGCAGGTCATCCGTCCGGCGCGGGGCGAGACCACGGGTGCCGCCACGGCGATCCGGTCGTCCGCAAGAAGCGAGGTGATGGTCGGATCCAGATCGATCTCGCCGGGATCAGCGAGATACACCATGACGCTCGTCGCCCCGCTGGTTCGAACGATCTCAAGGCAGCGATCTCGGGCCACCGCGGCCTCTCGAGCGCGTTCCTGTGGATCACGATCCAGCATCACGCGTCGAACCTCGTCACGGATCGCCGACTTCTCCATCAGGCGTCCTTCGTCTCGGCGTCACCGTCGGCGGAACGTCTTCGCCGTCGCAGGTCGTCGAGGCGGTCGCGTTGATCGGCCTCGAGTCCATGTTCCGTCGGCTCGTAGAAGACCCGGTCGACGCCGAGATAGCCCGTGGTTCCGACGCCGTCTTCGGCCTGGTGGGGCGAGCGGTACGCCGGTGCATCCGGGGCGCGTCCCTTCTTCATCCCGCTGATCAGTTCCAGCGGGACGGGCTGGGTGCGTCCCTCGCGGACTTCCTTCATGGCGGACCAGATCGCGGTCGCGGTGGCGTTGCTCTTGGGCGCCATCGCCATGTGGATCGCCGCCTGGGCGAGCGTCAGCTGCGCTTCGGGCATGCCGATCTTCTCCACGAGATTCCACGCCGCATCGGCCACGGTGATGGCGTTCGGATCGGCCTGCCCGATGTCCTCGCTCGCGAGGATCGCGATCCGGCGGGCGATGAATCGCGGGTCCTCACCGGCCTCCAGCATCTTGGCGAGCCAGTAGACCGCGGCGTCGGGATCCGAGCCGCGCATGGACTTGATGAACGCGCTGATCGTGTCGTAGTGACCGTCGCCGGATCGGTCGTAGACCACGGCACGCCGGCCGATCGACGCCTCCGCGACGGCGAGATCCACCAGGACGGGCGTGCCGCCGCGTTCGACGGGTCGGAGGCTCCGGACCGCGACTTCGAGGGTGTTGAGGGCGCGACGGGCGTCGCCTTCACATGCGTCGGCGATGTGTTCGATCGCCTCGGCGGTCGCCTCCACCGCGAGATCACCGAAGCCATGAGGGTGTTCGATCGCCCGCTCCAGCAGTCGGACGATGGCGGATTCGTCGAGCGGCTTCACTTCGAGCACGGTCGACCGACTGGTGAGCGCGGCATTCACGGCGTACCAGGGGTTCTCGGTGGTCGCGCCGATCAGCGCGATGCCGCCACGCTCGACGCTCCCCAGAAGCACGTCCTGCTGGCTGCGGCTGAAGCGGTGGATCTCGTCGAGGAACAGAATGGTCCGACGGCCGTCGTCACCCAGACGCCGATCGGCGGCTGCGAGGATCTCGCGGATCCGCGGAACGCCCACCTGAGCGGCGTTCTCGCGTTCGAGGTGCGCGTCCAACCGGTCCGCGATCAGCAGTGCGAGGGTGGTCTTTCCGGTGCCGGGAGGCCCGTAGAGCAACAGCGAGCCTACGATTTCGGCGTCGAGCATTCGCTGGAGGAGGCCACCCTCCGCGAGGAGGTGCTCCTGTCCGAGAACGTCCGCGAGGGAATCAGGGCGCAAACGGTGCGCGAGTGGCTCCGCGGCCCGCCGATGCTGGTCTCGTCCGTCTTCCCAGAGATCTTGCACGTTCGAATCGTACCCTTCGCGGGATCACCTGCCCGCCTCGTGGAGCCCGCAGGCGAGCATCACGCGGGTACTTTCTCCGCTTTTCGGACCGCAACTGAGCCTGGATCCCGGTTCAGTCGATGGAAAACGGGACGGGATCTGGCGAGAATGCCGGGTCTCCCCGCATCCCGCACTCCCGCGAGTGCACCTCGAACCGGAGCCAGTCGACATGTGTGGCATCGTCGCGTACATCGGACATCGTGAAGCGACCCCCATTCTTCTGGAGGGTCTCAAGCGTCTGGAGTATCGGGGATACGACTCGGCGGGCGTGGCGGTCTTGCGCGACGATCGAGACGAATCCGAAGCCCTCGATCTCGTGAAGAGCGTGGGGCGGGTCCGCGTCCTCGAGGATGCGATCACCGAGCACGGCGGGCTTCCCGGCTCGATCGGCATCGCCCACACGCGCTGGGCGACCCACGGTGGCGTCACGCAGGCCAACGCCCATCCGCATCGCGACGACGCGTCACTCGGGCACGGCATCGCGATCATTCACAACGGGATCATCGAGAACTACCAGTCGCTCCGAACCTGGCTCACCGAAAAGGGCCACGTCTTCGAAAGCGAGACCGATACCGAAGTCCTGGTCCACCTGATCGGCGAACTCTACGACGGCGACCTCGAACGGGCCGTGCAGAACGCGCTTCGCGAGGTCGAAGGCGCCTACGCCATCGCGGCGATCTGTCGCAAGGAACCGGGCGTCATGGTCGTCGCCCGCAAGGGATCGCCGCTGCTCGTCGGCGTCGGCAGCGACGAATACGTGGTCGCATCCGATCAGAGCGCGATCGTCGCCCACACCAATCAGGCGTTCACGCTCGACGACTACACGGTCGCCAAGCTCACGCGTGATTCGTTCCGGACCTCGACCGTCGACGACGTCGAGATCTCGGCGAAGGTTCACAAGCTCGAGGTCGAGATCGAGCAGATCGAGCTCGGCGACTACGAGCACTACATGCTGAAGGAGATCTTCGAGCAGCCGAGAGCGCTTCGGACCTGCATTCAGGGGCGGATCGACCATCGGGCCGGCCAGGTGAGGCTCGGCGGCGTGAACGACTTCGGTCGAGAGCTCGCCCGCGCGAAGCGCATGGTGTTCGTCGGACAGGGAACCGCGCTCAATGCGGCGATGATCGGCGAGTACCTGATGGAGGACCTCGCGAAGATTCCCACCGACGTCGAGTTCGCGAGTGAATTCCGCTATCGCAATCCGATCGTCGAGGAGGGCACGGTCGTCGTCGCGATCAGCCAGTCCGGCGAGACGGCGGACACCCTCGCCGCGGTCGAGGAGGCACGGCAGAAGGGTGCGATGGGACTCGGCGTCGTGAACGTCGTCGGGTCGACGATCTCCCGCGAGACCGATGCCGGGGTCTATCTCCGAGTCGGTCCCGAGATCGGCGTCGCAAGCACCAAGGCCTTCGTCGGTCAGGTGATGGTCAACGCCCTGCTCGCGACCTTCATCGGTCGCCGTCGGTTCCTCTCGCAGGAGCAGGTGAACACCCTGCTCGACGAGATGACCGCGATCCCCGACAAGATCGAACGCGTCCTCGAACAGAGCGATGTCATTCGCGACGCGACCGCTCGCTTCGTCGGTCGGGAGAACTGGCTCTTCCTCGGCCGTGGCGTGAACTACCCCGTGGCGATGGAAGGGGCGCTCAAGCTCAAGGAGATCAGCTACATCCACGCCGAGGGCATGCCCGCCGCGGAGATGAAGCACGGGCCGATCGCCCTGATCGACGAGGGCATGCCGGTGGTGTTCATCGCGACCCGCAACAGCCAGTACGAGAAGGTCGTCTCGAACATCGAGGAGGTCCGAAGCCGCGGCGGTCACGTCATCGCGGTCGCGACCGAAGGCGATCAGGAGATCTCGCGATTGTGCGAGGCGGTCTTCTACGTCCCCGACGTCATCGAACCGCTCCAGCCGCTGGTCTCGGTGATTCCCTTGCAGCTGCTGGCGTATCACGCCGCGGTGCTTCGGGGCAAGGACGTCGACAAGCCCCGGAATCTCGCGAAGAGCGTCACCGTCGAGTGATGGCGATGATGTTGCGATTTTCGATGGTGAGGCCGAGGAATCCGCTCAGACGGGCGCTGTCGGCCGCGCGGGTGCTTCGCGTGAAGGTGTACGAACGCCGAAATCCGCGATATCAGTGATGACGAGGTCGCTATTTTGGGAATCCACGAGGGTGGAGGAACGAAACTGTTCCGTGTGAGCGACCCTCCGCGAACCATTCAACCCCGTCAACCCCGGAACCGACCATGACCATCCAGAGCCGACTCACCTCGACCATCGCCGGCGTCGTCCTTTCGATCGCGGGCATCGCCTGCTCGCAGTCCATGCCCGTGACCCCGGAGCTCCGGGAGAAGTGGAACGACAAGACCATGTTCGACCTCCAGGCGAAGACCATCGACGGCAAGGACATCAAGTTCGAGGACTGGAAGGGCAAGACCATCCTCGTCGTCAACGTCGCGAGTCGGTGCGGATTCACGAGGCAGTACGCGGCGCTCCAGGCGCTGCAGGATCAGTTCAAAAGCCAGGGGCTCCTGATCGTCGGCTTCCCCTGCAACGACTTCGGGGGACAGGAGCCCGGAACCGAGACCGAGATCAAGTCCTTCTGTTCGTCGAAGTACGGCGTGGACTTCCCCATGATGTCGAAGGTCTCGGTCAAGCCCGGCAAGGGCCAGAGCCCGGTCTACGAGTTCCTCGGCACGCGGACTGGAAAGCTGCCCGGCTGGAACTTCTGCAAGTACCTCGTGCACGCCGACGGCACCACCATCGAGTTCTTCGACAGCCGGGCGGATCCCGGGAGCAAGCAGTTCAAGGCGACGGTCGAGAAGGCGATCAAGCAGGCCGAGGCGGCGAAGTCCGGGGCCGCGAAGCCCGGGGGCACGAAGGCGGCATCGCCCGCCGGTTCCTGACCGATCGCCCCTTCAAGCGGACAGGTCTTCATCGCCCGGGCGTTCGACGCCTCGGGCGATGTGTCTCCTCAGCGGTGCCGTGAGGTCGATCGCCGCCGCCGCGATCACGAGGGCGAATCCGATTCCGGGACCGATCACGCCGAGGGCCACCGCGGTCGCCGTCACGGCCAGCTGCGGGCCCGCGACGTCGGTGATCGCGAGCGATGCCCGAAGCGGGGACTTCGCGGGAGCGTTTGAAAGTCGAAGGCCCGCATACCAACCGAGCCACCGGCCATCTCCCGCGATCACGATCAGGAGCAGCGTCAGTCCCCACGGGACGTCGAGGAAGAACTCGCTGCGAAGCACGCAGACCGCGGCCAACGACGGCAGAAGCGCCTCATCCCGAAGTCGGCGGAACCCGCGCCGAAGGCCGGGCTGACGGATGAGGGGGATCCACATGGGGACCGCACAGATTCCCACGACGCCCCATCCGCTTCCACTCTTCCACGCGGCGATCGTGGCGATACCACAGGCGATCCAGATCGCCGTCGAGGAAGCGCGGTCGAGAAAGGCGGACGCCTCACCCGCGATTCGCCGATCTCTCGATTCGATCGACCAGCCAGCGATCCCCACCGCGGCGGCCGTGAACATCGCTTCGGGACCGAACGCGTCCCGCCCGGTGAGGGCGAACACGGTCCAGGTGGCCAACGCCGGAAACAATGCCGCCCAGGATCCTGCGGCCACCGAATCGTCTCGATTCGGCACCGGCTCCAGCGGCCGTCGTGAGGCCCGTCCGCAGGCGGCCGCCCCGGCGGCGAGCAGGATGGTCAGCACCGCCCAGGGTCGGGCATGCGTCGTCTCCACCGCCTGAAGCCGCGCTTCGAGCGGTCCGAGGTCGTTTCGATGCCGTACCGCCTCCGCGGTGAATTCTTCCGGCGGCAACGGCACGGTGGCCGCGGCGAACCGCCACGCGGCGTGGTCTCGCTCCAGTTCGTGGATCCGGGCTCGTTCCATCTGCCCGCCCATCACGATGCGGATCCAGTCGTCCGGGGCGAGTCGACCGAGCACCGCCGGGCCCAGGATGATTCCCACCACCAGGCCTCCCACGATTCTGGCACCGGGGAGCCCGAGCCCGCGGAGGAGCCTCGCCACCCCGATCGCGGCGACCATGGTCAACAGCAGGAAGATGGAGAACGTCACGTCGATCCTCTGGTGCGGCGGGGGGGTGGAGGCCGCGTTCCCGATGATCGCGGCGGCGATCGGCATAGAGTACGAGGACAGGAGCACGAACATGATTCAATCACCACGTCGCCGACGCACGCTTTCGGGACTCGCCCTCGCAAGCCTCTTCACTCCCCTCGGATGGAGTTCCACGCTCCAGGCGGATCGGCTTGCCGACGCCCTCGGGGTCGTTCCGGACGAGGCGGTCGCCTGGATGGTGATTCCCAGCCTCTCCGCCCTGAATGCCGACCTCGGCGACATGCTCGATCGAGCGAACCGTCCGGAGCTGGCGGTGGCGGGTCGGCCGATCGACGTGATCATCTCGCAATTCGGAATCGCGGCCGGATTCGACGAACGTGGATCGCTCGCCGCGTGGGCCGGGTCCGGTGAATCCCTCGTGGAAGGTGAAGGCGTCGTCGCGGTGCCGGTCGAGGATGCGACTCGATTCATCGACGCCAACTTCGAGGCGGATGCCGCCGAGGGCGGGTCGGCCTACCGGACCCGGGAAGGTGAACTCGTCCATCTCAAGGTTGCCGAGAAGCACGTTCTGATCGCATCGAATGATGAGCCGCTCGCCGCCTGGAAGCCCGGCACGACCCTGGCGACGGAACTCTCCAAGGGATTCGGCCCCGATGCACTGCAGGGGATGCGACAGGCCGACGTCGTCATGCGGGTCGACGGTGGAACGCTTCAGGCGACCCGTACCGCGGCGATCGAGGCGGCGGAGGCGAACGCGCCGGCGGCGGGGATGGCCGGCATGGCGGATCTCGGCATGGGGTCGATGATCGACCGGCTCGGATCGGATGCCGCGGAGCTGGTGATCGCGATCGATGTCGACGCGCTGGCGATCGGCGTCCGCAGCTGGACCCGCTTCGATGCGGACGGCCCGATGTCCGCCCTCGCGGCGAAGATCGAAGCGCCGGCCGGACGCGCGTCGGAGTCGGTGCTCCGCCGCCTGCCGAACCAGCGTTTCTACATGGCGATGGGCGTCGATTTCGATGGACTCGGTGGTTACGCCGGCATGATGGGGCTGCTCTCGGCGCTGGACGTCGATGCGACGGTCATGCCGGCGTGGATGTCGACGATCGGTCCATCCATGCACGGCATGGAATTCGCGATGTATCCGAGCAAGCTCGGCGTCGCGATGGGCGGCGCGTTGAACGACGCATCGCTGATCCTGCTGACCGACGATCCGGATGCCGTGCGATCGGCGATGGCGTCGGCCGTCCCGGCGATGTCGGGCGTCACCGGGGCGCTCGAACGAAAGACGAGCTGGCAGAACGACGTGAATCAGCGGAAAGGCGGGGTCGCCGATGAATTCGAAATGTCCGCGGCGATCGCGAAGGCGAAGCAACGGGACGATTCGGGAACCGTCGGCGATGCCTCGCTCCAGCTGACGGTCGAGAAGATGATGTTCGGGCCGCGTGGTCTCAAGGGACTCGGCCGGGTGGTGGGCGGCGGCTACGTGATGACCTTCAGCCGTCGACCGGACGTGCTTGCCCGGGCGGTCGAGGCGGGGGGGGGCGCACCGGGGCTTGATGCGGATCCGACCCTGACCTCGATGCGGCCGTGGTTGCCGGCGAACTCCGACGTCGAGATGTTCATCGACGTGGGTCAGCTCGGTCGACTGGCGCGACAGGTGGCGAGTCTGGTGCCTGGCGCCGACGGCATGGTGCCCGAGCTGCCGACGGACATGCCGCCGATCGGATTCGGGCTGTCGTTCGGTCCGGTCGATGGGGAGGCCCGTCTGGAGTGGGCGATGGTCGTGCCGAGCGAGGTGGTCGGGCTCGCGGTGGGAAATGCCATCTCCCAGGCGATGGGAAATGTTCGGGGCGAGGGTGGCGGATGAGCGGAGCCCGTTCCTGGCGTCTGGGGAAGGACCGGAACGTCACGCTCGAGCCGTGGTGCCTGATGGGCATCCTGAACGCGACCCCGGACAGTTTTTCCGACGGTGGCGACCACCTCGATCCTGAGCGGGCGATCTCGACCGGGCTCGGGATGATCGAGGCGGGGGCGACCGTGCTCGACGTGGGCGGCGAGTCCACCCGGCCGGGGGCGGCGTCGGTGTCGGTCTCCGAGCAGATCGATCGCGTCGTTCCGGTGATCGAGGGCATCCGTCGGCGGTCCGCGGGCGAGTCGGTGGCGATCACCATCGACACCACCCGGGCGGCGGTCGCGGAGGCCGCGTTCGATGCGGG
This sequence comes from Planctomycetaceae bacterium, assembly GCA_002683215.1. Taxonomy (GTDB): domain Bacteria; phylum Planctomycetota; class Phycisphaerae; order Phycisphaerales; family SM1A02; genus UBA12014. Next base: position 3,702 of record NYSY01000162.1, on the reverse strand, counting down.
GGCGGATGCCCTGAACGACGTCTCCGCCGGCACCGAAGATCCCGATGTCCTGGGGATCGTGGCCGATCGCGGCCGGGGCATCGTCCTGATGCATCGCTTGAAGCGGCCTGCCGACGACGCCTACAGCGACGCCTACGAGCGACCGCCGGTGTATGCCGACGTCGTCGAGGACGTGCTGTCCTATCTGAGAGTCCGCGTGGACGCCGCGATCGACGCCGGCATCGATTCGGAATCGGTGGCGATCGATCCCGGGCTCGGTTTCGGGAAGAGCGTCGATCAGAATCTTCGTCTGGTCGCCGGACTTCCGGCGTTCGTCGAGACCGGCCACCCGGTCCTGGTGGGGGGGAGTCGAAAGCGTTTTCTCGGCGCGACTTCCGGCACGGCCGAGGCACGCGATCGGGATCCCGAATCGGCCGTGCTCGCTGTCGAGGCGTGGCGTGCGGGGGCCCGGTTCTTCCGGGTCCACGATGTGGGGATTCACGAGCGCTCGCTCCGGATCGTCGCCGCGGTCGAGCGGGCGGGACGAGTTCAGGGCGGGTGATTCCGATTGAATCGGCCGCCTTGGGGCGTTCACCCTGTTCCGCGTCGGGGGTCGGCCTCGGGCCCGACCGAGCGGCCTCCGAACGGCTACCATCCCAAACCGAATCGCACGGTCGAAGGTGACCGGCGAGACCCATTCACCACATGATTCCGCCTCCAGCAGGCGATCTTCAAGGAGCCGTTCGAATGGCCAGCACCGCCGTCTTCGAGTTCACTGACGCCAACTTCGACACCGAGGCCATGCAGTCCTCCCAGCCGGTCCTCGTGGATTTCTGGGCGGAATGGTGCGGTCCCTGCCGTGCGCTCGCCCCGACCATCGACGAACTCGCCGGCGACTACGAGGGTCGCGCCAAGGTCGGCAAGGTCGACGTCGACTCCAATCGCGAGGTGGCCGCCAAGTTCCAGATCATGTCGATCCCGACCATCGTGATCATGAAGAACGGCGAGGTGGTCAAGAAGGTCGTCGGCATCGCCGACAAGGCCGATCTCGCGGCGGCGATCGACGCCGCGATGTGATCCGGCCGCCACACTCATCTTCCCAGTGACGCCGTCGCCCGATCCTTGCGGTCGGGCGACGGTCTTTTTGTGACTTCCCGACGCTGCGTGCTCGATGCCCACCGCCCGAGTCGCCAGAATGGAGCGATGCCCGATCTGCATCGACGTTCGTTCCTTCTCCTGGTGACGCTCATGACCACGCTGGCCTCACACGCGGCCGGGGCCGGTGACCCGGCTCCGATCACCACCAACGATCTGCTCCGCCTGCGGACGATTCGAGACGTGGAAGTCGACCGCCTCGGTCGATTCGCGATCATCTCGGTGGAGTCCTTCGAACGGACCGGCGACGCCGACGCGCCGATCCGCCCCGGCGATTGTGCGATTCGTCGCCACCTTCACCGGATCGATCTCGAGGACGTCGATGCCGCCCCGCGGCAGCTCACCTTCGGCGACCGACGGGACTCGAGCCCCGTACTCTCCCCCGATGGAACCCGACTGGCCTTCGTGCGGGCCGGCGAGTCGGGATCCGATGACGACGATGACGCCGGTGCCCAGATCTGGATTCTGCGACTCGACGGCGGCGAAGCTCGTCAGGTCACCAGTTTCGACGAGGGTGCCGGCCGACCGCGGTGGGCGCCGGACGGCGGGTCGCTGGTGGTGGAGTCGAGGCGCTCGCTCGCGGAGCTGATTGGCTCGGATGGCGCACCGACCTGGTCGCCCACGCGTCCCGGCCGCATCCGGCACGATGAGGACGATCGACTTCGATCGGAAGCGGGCGGGGTGCGACCCGATCCCGGAGGGTCCCTCGCGGAGGTCCGGGCCTGGCTTGAAGGCAACACCCGCGACCGTAATCCACGGCTCGTCGACCGCATCGCCTTCCAGGGCGAGCAGGCGATCGACGAGCGGGTCCGGTTGCGGCAGGTGTTCCTCGTGCCGTTGGGGGACGACACCGGGCCGCCTCGCCGCCTGGGCCGTGGCGTGGTCGATCGTTTCGACCCGGTGTTCTCGGTCGATGGGCGGAGCGTCTTCATGGCGGCTCGCAGTGGCGAGGTCCATCCCGACGAGATCATGGATGCGCGACTGGAGCGGGTGGAACTTGCGGAAGAAGCATCTTCCGCCGTGATTCTCGAAACGCCGGGGTGGGCGTTCACCGATCCGATCCCCGGTCCGGACGGAAGTCTCATCGCCTTCAAGGGGCGGCCCACGGACGAGCCGTTCTATCGCGGTACGCGCATCGGGCTCATTCCGGTCGCCGGCGGCGAACCGATCTGGGCGACCGATGGGGCGGAACTCGACGTCGACGAATTCCAGTGGTCCAACGAAGCCGCGAAGATCCTCTTCACCGCGGCGAATGCCGGGGCCGTTCCACTGCATGCCGCCAGTCCCGCGACCATCGAGCCGATCGAACTCGTGCGAATTCGAGACGGTCTCCCGTCGCAGGTCGGACGCTTCGCCGTCGGCGGCGACGTGATCGCGTGGTCGGAATCCTCCTCGGCCAATCCGTCGGTGTTGCGGGTTCGATTCGACGATGTCGATCGACTGGTCTTCGATGCGAATCCATGGCTGGCCGACCGTCACGTGGTACGTCCGACGGAAGGGTGGGTGGACCGTCGCGACGGTCGTCGGATCCAGTACTGGCAACTCCCGCCACTCGGTCTGCAGCCGGGGGGGACCGCGCCGATGATTCTCGCGATCCACGGCGGTCCCAGTGCGATGTGGGGTCCCGGCGAGGCGACCATGTGGCTGGAATGGCAGCTCGCGGCAAGCTGGGGATTCGGCGTCGTGTACTGCAATCCGCGCGGTTCCGGCGGCTACGGGGAGGCGTTCCAGCGGGCGAACCATCAGGATTGGGGGCCCGGACCCGCCTCCGACTGCCTTGCCGTCGTCGATGCGGCGTGCGAGCGGGATTGGGTGGATCCCGAGCAGCTCGTGGTGACCGGTGGATCCTACGGCGGGTATCTCACGGCCTGGATGATCGCGCACGACGACCGATTCAAGGCGGCGGTCGCACAACGAGGGGTCTACGACCTCGGGACGTTCTACGGTGAGGGAAATGCATTCCGACTCGTGGACTGGGCGTTCGGTGGCCGCCCGTTCGAGCCGCGTTTCCGGGAGCTGATCGAGCGAAACAACCCCTTCGACGATGTGGCGGACATCAAGACGCCGCTGCTCGTGCTGCACGGGGAAAAAGACCTGCGAACCGGGGTGAGCCAGTCGGCGATGATGTTCCGAGCCCTTCGTGATCTGGGCCGGCCGGTCGAATACGTCCTGTATCCGGACGCAGGCCACGACCTCAGCAGATCCGGCGACCCCGTGCAGCGAATGGACCGGCTCGACCGGATTCTCGAGTTCTTCACGCGGTTTGTCAGCCCGAAGCGGGCGATTCCGCCGCGGGGCGCGGCAGAAGCCTCCGGGAGCGATGATTCCGGACCTTCCTGATCGATTCGGGTGGGCGCGGGTGAAATCTCCTGCATTCCTTGCCGCGGAGGAGGGAGGGGGGTATTCTCTTCCCCCTCGGCCTCGGGCCGATCCAAGCGACGTCGGCCCCATCTCGTCGTCGCATCAAACGGGGCCGTAGCTCAGTTGGGAGAGCGCTTGCATGGCATGCAAGAGGTCGTCGGTTCGATCCCGATCGGCTCCATTCGACGCGACCCGCCCGATTCAATC
>NYSY01000161.1 GCA_002683215.1 Planctomycetaceae bacterium | reverse complement strand
GGGTGCAGGGGCCGGTCTCGGTGATGTCGACCTTGGAGTCGAAGGTGTCACCGTCGTCGAGCGAGAAGTCTTCCATGGCGTCGGGATCCGGAGTCGTGGTGCGGCCGCGAGGCCGATGGGGGGAAACGTCCCAAGATACCCGCCGCCGGACGGGGCGGCCAGTCCCCAACCGTGAGAAACGCCCCGCGACGAGTGGTCGCGGGGCGCTGATGCTCGCAGATGGAAACGATGGAGGTCGGCGTTCTGGTGGCTCAGCGGGTGACCAGCAGCATTTCCGCGTAGGTGGGCAAGGGCCAGAGCTCGGCGGGAATCCTCCGCTCGAGGGCGTCGCTGGCGGTTCTCGCTCGGTCCATCGCGGGTACCAGGGTCGTTCGAAGTTCCTTGGAGTGCTTCTCGGGGTCCTTGCCACCCTTCGAGACCGCGGCGTCGATCTCGTCGACCGCGGTCCGAAGGTCCGAGACGAGTCCCACGATCAGCCGGAGTTCGGCTTCCGAGTCCGGGCATTCGACGCCCGCGACCTGGGTCGCGCCGACCACGTCCGCCAGCTCCGCCTGGGTTCGAAGCGCGGCGGGGAGGACCTCGGTGCGGAGGAGGGAGGACATCGTTCGTCCCTCGATCTCCAGCTTGGCGACGTACTGCTCGATCAGCACGTCGGCTCGGGCCTTCAGTTCGCGACCGGAAAGCACGCCGTACTTGGAGAACAGCGAGGTCGCCTGGCGTGACTTGAACGCCGGCAGGGCGTGGGCGGAGTCCCGGACGTTCGAAAGTCCGCGACGCTCGGCCTCCGCCGTCCATTCCTCGCCGTATCCGTCGCCGTCGAAGCAGACTCTGCGATGGTCCTTGGCGACTTCCTTCAGGAGGCTGCGGACCGCGGATTCCCGCTTCGCCGCGGTCGGCTTCTTGCCGGCGCGTTTCTCGAGCTGGCCGGCCATGAAGTCGAGACTCTCCGCGATCATGGTGTTGAGCACGGTGGTCGGCCAGGCGACGCTGGCGGTCGAGCCGACGGCCCGGAACTCGAACTTGTTGCCGGTGAAGGCGAAGGGGCTGGTGCGATTCCGGTCACCGCTGTGGCGGGGAATGTCCGGGAGACTGTCCGCGTTCATGTCGAGCTTCCCGCCCTTCATGGTCTTTCGCGGTTTGCCGGCCTCGAACTGGTCGAGGATGTCGGTGAGCATCTCGCCGAGGAAGATCGACATGATCGCGGGGGGGGCTTCGTTCGCGCCGAGGCGATGGTCGTTGCCCACGGACGCGATCGAGGCGCGGAGCAGGTCCGCGTGCAGGTCGACGGCGCGGATCACCGCGCAGAGGAACACCAGGAACTGGAGGTTGGTGTGGGTGTCGGCCTTCGGGTCGAGCAGGTTGATCCCGGTGTCCGTGGAGAGCGACCAGTTGATGTGCTTGCCGGATCCGTTGATCCCCGCGAACGGCTTCTCGTGCATGAGGCACTCGAAGCCGTGTCGGCGGGCGACGTCTCGGAGCACGTGCATCAGCAGCATCTGGTGATCGGCCGCCACGTTGGTGGTCTCGAAGGTCGGAGCGACCTCGTACTGCCCGGGGGCGACTTCGTTGTGGCGGGTCTTGACCGGCACGCCCAGTTCGAACAGCCTCGATTCCGCTTCGGTCATGAAGGAGAGGACGCGGGCGGGAATGGTGCCGAAGTAGTGGTCGTCGAGTTGGTGGCCCTTCGGGGCGCTCGCGCCGAGCAGGGTGCGGCCGCAGGTCACGAGGTCGAGGCGGTCGCGGAAGAGTTCCTGATCGATCAGGAAGTACTCCTGTTCGCAGCCGAGGGTCCCGATCACCTGATTGACCTCGGTGTCGGAGCCGAAGAAACGCAGGATGCGTCCCGCCTGCTTCGCGACCGCCTGGGCGGAGCGAATCAGCGGCGTCTTCATGTCCAGCGCCTCGCCCGTGTAGCTCACGAACGCGGTGGGGATGCAGAGGGTGGTGACGCCTTCGGTCGTGGACAGCAGGAACGCGGGACTGTTGCCGTCCCACGCGGTGTAGCCACGAGCCTCGTAGGTGTCGCGAATTCCGCCGGAGGGGAACGAACTCGCGTCGGGCTCGCCCAAGATCAGGGCGTTTCCGGAGAACTTCTCGATCGCCACGCCGTCGGCGTTGACCGACAGGAAGGCGTCGTGCTTCTCGGCGGTCGAGCCGGTGAGCGGATGGAACCAGTGACAGAAGTGGGTGGCGCCGTGCTCGATCGCCCACTCCTTCATCGCGGCCGCGACGGTGTTGGCGACCATGGGGTCGAGGGAGTGCCCGTTTTCAATGGTGCTCGAGAGGCTCAACGCCACGTCGGGCGGAAGCCGCTTCAGCATCACGTCGCCACTGAAGGTCAGCCGGCCGAAGTACTCGCTGGCCGGGGGATTGTTCTCAGTGACCTCCATGGTGGATCCTTCCTCGAGGATGAACGATTCGATGTTGCGGGGGCTCGACATGGGCATTCCTTTGCCTTGATGTGCCTTGATGTGCCTTGATGTGCCTTGGTCTTCTGAGGCCGGGCATTTTCGGTGCCCGGCGGTCCTGGTGCTGCCTGAGTGCCATCTCATCGCCCGTGAGCGACGCATTCGGATTCGTTCCTCTCCCGTATCTAAGGTCGAACGGGACCTCTGGCCATTGTCCATCGGCGTTCCAGTGGCGAAATGGTGGCCGATGGGTGGTTATCCGGCATTTCGAACGCGTTCCGGCGGCCGGATGCCTTGCGATTCGCGACGTGCTTCCGCCGCGGTCCGAGTATCGGTCGGCTTCGACTTTCCGGCAATGCCCCCCGGCAAGGAAGCCGCGTATTCCAGCCGCTTTTTTGCAGATCGGGCCGCCGGCGAGCGTTGGATGTCTCGTCGGATTCCGGAGTCCGGAATTGGCGTCTCGACCGGCGGGTCGGGCTTCAACGCGCGATGACCTGTCGCCGCTTCGAGAGGTAGTCCCAGATCACGAAGCGGTCGAGGTCTTCGCCACCCGTGAAGACGACGCGTCCGGCCGTCGATTCCGCGAGGCGGTGGGCGAAGCGGACGTCCTCCTCGTTCTGGCTCCAGCTGGGGACGAGGAACACGTTGAGGACGCCGCCTTCCCGCCCCAGCAGCGCGGCTTCACGCATGGTCGCGGCTTCGGTTCGGGGATCCGGCGGATAGAGGAGGAAGAGGTCGTCGTCCTCGAAGTGGGCCGTCGGGAGCCCGTCCGTGATCAGGACGACCTGGCGATTCGGGGTGTCCGCGTTGGCGAGCAGCCGCCTGGCCAGGCGGAGGGCGTGCTGGATGTTCGTGAAGTGCGGCGGGAGGTCCTGCTCGGTGATGTCCGGATCCGACATGTCCGCCCGGAGCCGGACCACGGGGTCGTTGATGGTCACCGGCTTCGGGAGCAGGTTCATGAGGTCGCCTCTGGGCACCACCCGGGCGACGCTGTACATCTCCATGAAGTGGAGGCGATCGCCGGGATATTCGCGGCGAACCAGCCCCTCGAGGGCCAGGGCCATCTTCTTGCAGGCCACGTACTGCCCGCCCCAGCGCATCGATCCGGACATGTCCATGATCACGACCGTGGCGCACTTGGTGGTCGCCCGGGTCCGGTGGACCTCGAGGTCCTCGCCCCGGAGCGACGGGTGGGTGGGATCACCGCCGGCGGCCGCCTCTCGGGCCACGCAGTTCAGGATGGATGCCGGCAGGTCGAGCCCCGCGATCGGGTCGCCGAACGCCCAGGGGCGGGTCGACGGGAGTTCGTGGGCGCCATCGTCGTGGTCGACCGGGTCGTGCCGCCCGTGCCGCCCCCCTTGCATCGAATCGAAGACGGAGGCGAGCAGGGCCTGCTGGTACTTCCGCATCGCCGAGGGACCGAGCGACCAGCCGTCCCCGTCCTCGACCAGCCCCTCCCGTTCCGCGGCCTGCCGAAGAAGTTCTTCAGCCCGGCGGCGGACCTCGGCGAAGTTCTCGAGGTCCGCCTCCTCGACGAATTCCCGAAGCTCCTCGAGGTCCACGATCACGGGCTTCGCGTCTCGCAAGGCCTCCTTCAGCTGTTCGAGCAGGCGGTCGATGGCTTCGAGCTCCTCGCGGATCTCGAAGGCCTCCTCGATCGTGGGGACGCGGCGACCGCGGAAGGCCCAGCCATCGCGGAGTCCTTCGACCCGATCCTGATCCGCCATCGCCTGCACGATGCCGGGGATCTTGCCGCGGGCGGGCGTGTCCCGATCGAGGAGGTACCACAGCCGCTCGAGTCCGTGAATCTGTCGCTCCCGGATCTCCCGGGTCAGTCGGCTCCGAACGCCGTCATCAAGGGTTCCGTCTTCGAGGATCGGGCGGGCGAGCTCGTCGACGGCGCCGGCGGCATCGGCCGCGGTCGGAGCCGGGTTCCAGGTGGCGAGAATCTTGTCCCTGCGGGATTCGAGTCGCGCGAGGATGGCCTCGATCGAAGGTCCGAGGCCCGCGAGTGCCTCGGGCGGGAGCCGGATCGCCTCGGCGAGCTCCTCGGGCGTGAACCGCCGCCGTCCCCCGGACGCCATCATCTCGTCGCCAAGGCCGCGAAGGCCGTCCGAGGGTGGCGCGGTCGGTGGTGGAAAGGTCGCGGGGTCGTAGCCGCGATACGTGTGGAACACGCCGCCGAGGGCCGGACGCGGATCCTGGTCGGAAGCGTCGCTCATTCGCCGGACTCGTAGAGGGTCTTGCCGAATCGCTGGCTTCTCGAGATGCGGTCGGTCGCATGGAGGCCTGCGAGCACGAATTCGACGCAGGACGCCCGCACCGCGGGATCATCGGCGCGGTTCACCTCCATCGCCTTCGTCCAGGCCTTCGGAACGCGATCCATCAGGGCCGCGTAGTTCGAAGACGGCACCAGGTCCCCGACCTCGATCCGCACGCCCTTCCCGAAGATCGATGCGATGTCCTCGAGTCCGTCGTCGTCGACGATCTCCTTGAACACGGTGGCGACCGCTTCCGCGATCACCGCATCGAGCACCCGGGCCTCGTCGAGCTGGTGGCTTCCCATCAGGTCGAGTTCGAGCTTGCCGACCGCGGTCGAGTGGAGGTGGGCGAGGTCGCAGATCCGAGGCACCGCGGACGATTCGCCGAGCATGATCCCCCGGCGTCGGGCCGACGCGACCATCGCACGCCAGTTGGCGACCGCGAAGCGGGCGGAGACGCCGCTTTCGTGATCGACGTACGGCGAGCGGCGGGCGGCGAGCGAGATCTCCTCGATGATCGCGTCCATGAACGGCGGGATCCGGACGGGGTGCGTGCCGCCCAGATCGAGGTCCGCCTCCTGGCGGGTGATCTCGATGCCGGTGGCGCGATCCTCGGGGTAGTGGGTGCGGATGGTGGACCCGATCCGGTCCTTCAGCTGGGGGATCACCTTGCCCGAGCGGTTGAACGTCGACGGGTTCGCGCTGAAGACGAGCGTCACGTCGAGCTCGAAGCTGACGGGATAGCCGCGGATCTGGACGTCGCGCTCCTCGAGGATGTTGAACAGGCCGGTCTGGACGAGCTCGTCGAGGTCGGGGAGTTCGTTCATCGCGAAGATGCCGCGGTGCATGCGGGGAACGAGGCCGAACGAGATCGCCTCTTCGGCGCCGAGGCTCGCGCCACCGACGATCCGCGCGGGGTCGATCTCGCCGATCAGGTCGGCGAACTTGGTTCCCGGGGCGAGCCGCTCCGCGTAGCGATCCGAACGATGCCACCAGGCGATGGGCACGTCGGCCGGGTCGACGCCTTCGACGGCGCGACGCCCGGGGCCGGTGATCGGCGCTTCGGGATCCTCGTGCACCGGGCTCTCCGGGACGTCGAGGTACGGCAGCCACTCGTCGAGGAAGCGGGGCAGGAGCCTCATGAGCCGGCTCTTCGCCTGGCCCTTCTCTCCGAGGAAGAGCAGGTCGTGGCCGGCGAGGATCCCCAGCACGATCTCGGGGATGACGGTGTCGTCGAATCCCACGATGCCCGGGAAGAGCGTTTCGCCCTGCTCGAGCTTTCGAACGAGGTTGGCCCGGAGTTCCTCCTTGACCGACCGGGATTCCCACCCGGAGGCCCGCAGTTCGGCGAGGTTCGTGGGAAGGCTGGTGGGGGTGGTTCGGGGGGTGTCGAGGGTCGGGGTCATGAGGCGCTCGGAAGGTGCGGGGTGGGAGGTCGAAACAATTGGAGAAGCGGACGTGCTTCGGTCAGCCGTCGGCGTTGGCGGCGTGCAAGGCTAGCCAGCCGGCCCAGAGAAGAACAGCGGCCCGGGCGGACCACGCGATGGTCCGGATCCAGTTGGTGTCGACGAGTCGGCGGTGGGCGTCGGCATCGAAGCCCTCCGCGAGCCGGGCGTGGCACGGCACCGAGACGAAGGCGGTGGTCAGCCACACCGTGGCGAGCAGGATTCCGCCGGCCACGGGAATCCACATCGGGATCGAGGGCGGGCGGATCACGAGGAAGGCGATCGCGGTCGCCGCTTCCGCGAGCATGAGGGGGCCGACCACGAAGGTGATGAGGCGGGCGTGCGACGCTTCGTAGGCGACGAACCGGTCCGCGCCCACCGAGGCGAAGAGCGGATAGTGCACCACCTGGATCGTCCAGATGAGGCCGGTGAGCATGCAGGACGTGGCGATCTGGGCGAGCAGCACGAGGTTCGGCATGGGTTTCGGTTCGCTCCAGGTTCCTTCGGGATTCGCGGCGATCGAATCGGCGTGCCGGGCACGAGGAGCCTTCGGCGGTCCGGGGACTTCACGGAAGCTCAATGATGGTGAATCGTCCCGAGGCCGGTTCGAGCGTGGCCACGGTGTGGACCTTCGCGCGATGGACCGCACCGGGATTGAGGACCCGAACCCCGTCGATCGTCTCGTCGCGGACCACGTGGGTGTGACCGTGCAGAAGATAGTCCGGGCCCGCCTCATGGGCGTCTTCGACCACCGAGGCGAGATGTCCGTGCGTCGCGATGATTCGACGGCCACCCATCCGGAATCGAGCCGCGGGGTGGTGTGGTCGAAGCTCCAGGGCGATCGCATACGAGGCGAGCGACCGTTCCTCGTCGACGTTGCCGAAGAGGAGGTGCACCGGCAGGCCGGCCAGCCGGTCGATCACCTGTTCGCTTCCGACGTCCCCGAGGTGAAGGATCGTGGTCGCGCCGGCCTCGAGGAGTCGATCGAGGGCCGCGGTGGTGCGTTCGGCGCGTCCGTGGGTGTCGGCGAGGAGTCCGAGGCATCCGTCCGAAAGGTCGATCCAGTCGTCCACGTCGTTCCCTTCCTTCCGCCGGTCGCCGGGCCGGGCGATGCGATTTCGCGGGCGAACGGTATCCTGTCCGATTCCACCGGATCCGTCGACCGGATCCGCCCAGGCCCATCCTTCTCCGATCGGAAACCGCCGATGACCGCCGTCACCCGTTTCGCGCCGAGCCCCTCCGGAAGCCTTCACGTCGGAGGAGCGCGAACGGCCCTCTTCTGCTGGGCGTTCGCCCGTGGTCGAGGCGGTCGATTCGTGCTCCGGATCGAGGATACCGATCGAAAGCGGAGTTCCGAGGCGGCGAGTCTCGGATTCATGACCGATCTCGACTGGCTCGGCATCGGCTGGGACGAAGGGCCGGTCCACGGCGACCAGGGTGGCGGTGACCACGGCCCGTACTTCCAGAGCGAACGGCTTCCGATCTACACCGAGCTGCTGGAACGACTGGTCGCGGAAGGAAAGGCCTACCACGCCTTCGACACGCCGGCGGAACTCGACGCCAAGCGGAAGGCGGCCCGGGAGGCGAAGCAGGCGTACCGCTACGACCGCGCCGCGCTGGCGCTTTCACCCGACGAGGTGGCGGCGAAGCTGGCCGCGGGTGAACCGTCGGTGATTCGTTTTCGCACCCCCGATGCACCGATCACCATCGTGGACGAGGTGCTCGGGGAGGCGACGCTTCCGGCGGGCGAGGTCGACGACTTCGTGATCCGCAAGGCCGACGGTTTTCCGACCTACCACTTCGCGGTGGTGGTCGACGACGCGATGATGAAGGTCTCCCACGTTCTTCGGGCCCAGGAGCACTTCAACAACACCGCGAAGCACCTCGTGCTCCAGGACGCGCTCGGATTCGAGCGGCCGGTCTACGGTCACCTCTCGCTCATCTTCAATCCCGACGGCTCGAAGATGAGCAAGCGCGACAAGGACAAGACGCTGCGAGCGGCGGTGCGGGAACGCGGGATCGATTCACCGCCGGTCGACGCGGGGGGCGAGCCGATCGTCCCGACCGAGGCGTGGACGACCTGGCTCGGGGACAAGACCGTCCAGCTCGAACTCGAGTCGCTCGAAGCCGCCGCGTCCCTGCTCGAGGTCGAACTTCCGGAGATCAACGTCTCGGACTTCCGCCGCTCCGGCTATCTCCCCGAAGCGCTCTGCAACTTCCTCGCCCTCAACGGCTGGAGCGCGGGCGACGATCTCGAGAAGTTCGACCTGGATTTCCTCGCCGGGAACTTCGGCCTGGACCGCGTGCAGAAGACCCCGGCGAAGTTCGATCGCGACAAGCTGCTCGCCTTCAATCTCGACGCGATCCAGGCCATGGATGCGGACGGATTCCACGACCGGGCCCGCGCCCACGCCGAAGCCTTCCATCCGGTGTTTCTCGAGCGGCTCGACGCCTCGCAGTTCCGCGTGCTCTGCGATGCCAGTCACGAGCGGAGCAAGACGCTCGACGAACCGTTCCGTACGAACCGTTTCCTCATCGCGGCGGACGACGAGATCGAATGGACCGTCAACAAGCCGGTCCGGAAGGCGATGTTCAAGGGTGAACCCACCGGGCTGGCCCTGCTCGAGTCGATCCTGCCGTCGCTGGAGGCGTCCGAGGTCTTCGACGCCGCGACGCTCGAATCGATGATCACCGCATTCGCGGAGAACCACGCGGATGGAAATCTCGGCCGGATCGCCCAGCCGCTCCGCATCGCGGTGAGCGGCGGCCCGGTCAGCCCGCCGATCTTCGACACCCTCGCGATCCTCGGCCGCGAATCGGTGGTGGCGCGGATTCGTGGTTGTCTCGCGGCGCTTTCGGTTGAAGCCTGATCGGGTCGGTCAGAACGCGCCCTTGGTCGCGGTGACCTCGGTCGAGGTCACCACCGAACGATCGTCGTACCGCTGGATCTGCACGGTGTAGTCGGGCTCCGACCAGCTGCCGCTGATCGCGTATTCGGTGCCCGCTTCGAAGTCGGCGGTGATCGTGGTCGTGGTCTTCCACTCGACGTTGGTCATCGCGAGCATCTGCTGCGTCTGGCGGCCGGCCTGCTGCAGCGACTGGAGCGACACCGGCCCGAGTTCGAGGGTGAGGGTCCGTCGTCCGGCGAGCACCTCGAGGTCGATCTGGCTGTTCACTTCGAATCCGTCGACCGCCCGCACCGTGGCCAGGATCCCGCTCCAGAACGGGTTGGCGCGAAGGGTTGCGGTCTCCGCGGCGGGCCGGCCTGCACCGGGATATCCGCGGACGGGACCACATCCGATGGCGAGGAGAAGGGTGGCGGCGGCGGCCGCGAGCGTGAGGATTCGGCGGCGAGGGGTCTGGGTCATCGGTGATCTTCCGGGGGGGCGAGGGTGGTCGGTCCGGGGAGCGTACCCGCCCGGCGGATCGAGGCCGGGGTTGGGGCGACGGATTTTCTCGCCGCTCGACCACTCGATGGCCGATTGAAGGGACCAGCCGGCGGTTCCGCCGTTCCATCATCGCCCCGCACCAGGAGCTCCATCATGTCGCCTGAAACCCGGATTGATCGTCTCGAAACCACGAATCGTCGATACCGCAACCTGCTCCTCGTCGGTGCGGTGCTCGCGGCGGGGGCGATCACCCTCGCGATGCGGCAGCCCGCACCGCGTGATCCGTTCGTCTCGCTTCAGATCGGCAACGGCGGCCAGTACATGTACGGACTCACCATGAGCGGACAGCTCTATCAGATGGACCGGACCACCGCGGTCGGAACCGGGGTCGCGCCGCGCCGCTGGTTCAAGGTCGGCGATCGCTGACCCGATCAGCCCGCCGGCCAGTCGACCGAGTCGAGCGTCGTGAAGACGTCGAGGAAGTCCTGCTCGCTCGGTCGCGTTCCGACCGGGATGATCTTCGGAGTGTCCTCGACGCGGTTCGCGACGAGTCGGTTGCGGCCGAGGGCGTTGATCCCTCGAACCAGTTCGACGTAGCTCTTTCGATCGAACGCGCCCATCAGCCACGGCTGGTTGAGGAGCGTGCCGCGCCACTGGTATCGAATTGCCTGAAGGTTGAGGTTCGCCCAACGACCCTCCGCGGGCCCGTCGAACGGACCGGTCACGAACCGCATCGCGTTCGGACCGATGATCGCGGGGAGCAGGACCACGTCGTTGTCGCGGTCCACCCGGGCCTGAAGCGCCGCTTCGGGAATCCGGTCGCCGTCGAGCCGAAGGTAGGTCTGTGTGAACGGCGGCCCGCTGAAGGTGTAGGGGCCGACGTGGTCGGACTCGAAGCGGTCGGGGCAGGGGGCATCGGGATCCACGAGCGGCGCGAGCAGTTCGTCGAACCGCCGGATGTTCGCGGCGTGGATTTCGAGGTGCGTCGCCGGGATTGGATCGACGCCGAGCGTTCGAGCGAGTCGTCGGGCCCGTCGGGTCGAGGAGATGTCGATTCGCTCGACGTTCGAGAGGGTCTGGAAGATCACGAACTTGAAGAACTCGTACCACAGCCAGTCCTGGCGCTCGAGTGGTACGGATGAGAAGGGGACCGGGTCGCCGGACACCAGGCGCCAGGAGAAGTGACGGGAGTAGTCCTCGAACATCGGGTGGGCGGCGTCGGACTGCTTGAAGACCTCGATCTCACCCACCACCGGGACCTTCAACGCGAAGAGCCGCTGCTTGAAGGCGTGGATGCACTTCGCGAGCTCGATCATCGCCTCGAGATCGGTGTCGTCGCGGATCACGATCGCGAGATCGATGTCGCTGTAGCCGGGCTCGTGCTCGCGGCGGGCGAAGGAACCCTTGAGGAGCACCGAGGCCACGCACCGGTGCTGGTGCATCCGAGCGTCGAACCGGTCGAGGACCAGGTCGTAGAAGGCCCGGTAGGCATGCGAGAAGCCAGGAAGCCTCCCGGTCGATGTCACGATCCGGACGAGTCTCGCGACCATCGGGTCCATCATGCCGGGATCTCCTCCGCGTCGGCGGTGTTTCGATGCAGGCCGACGAGTTCCCCGGGCGGGCCGTCGGCGAGGATACGACCTTGATCGATGAGGATCGCGCGATCGCACAGTCGCTCCAGCATGTCGAGCTCGTGGCTCACGAAGACGATGGAACGGCCGGACCGGGCGAGTGCTCGCATCGCGTCGAGGCACTTCGTCTTGAAAGCGGTGTCGCCCACCGCGAGCACTTCGTCGACCAGCATGATCTCGGCGTCGAGGTGGGCCGCGACCGAGAACGCGAGTCGGGCGGTCATGCCGCTGGAATACCGCTTCACCGGGGTGTCGATGGCGTCCGAGATCTCCGCGAAGTCGATGATC
>NYSY01000160.1 GCA_002683215.1 Planctomycetaceae bacterium | reverse complement strand
TCTCCACGGTGATCGCCGGCCTGAGCGGCTGGGCCGCCATCTTCGCCTGGTGGTTCCGCGAACGGTCGAAGACGGTCCGTGGAATCAAAGCACTCCGTCGGACCAATGCCCGCCTCCAGAAGACCGTGATGTTCACGCTCGACAAGTGGAGGGACCAGGTTCGGAACAACCAGGCGTTTCTCCTGATCGAGCGGGAATACGCGGAAAGACTCGCTGCGTCCGACGGACGTTCCCCGGAGGAGATCAAGACCACGATTCGCGCGGAGATCAACGCGATGTTCGAACGCCATGATGCTTTCTCGAAGGAACGTCCCACGCCCAACGAGACTCGGCATCAGCTGGCGGCGATCGACGATGTCGAGCGCTACGTGACGACGGGGCAGACTTCCATCGCCGAGCTGCAGATTGAAGAGGAGGTTCGAAGAGCGGCGTGATGCCGACCCATGAACCAGCAGCCGGCCCCGCAGCCCGGGATACCGGGCTGATCATCCAAAAATTAAAAATGCCCCGCCGTCGCGACGAGACATTCACCTTTTCGCCCGGAATGACGTGAAGCTCCGATCAGATCAGAACCGGCTTGCGGGCGCCGCCGGATTCCACTGATCGTATCTCACACTCCAGAACTCGCCCCGCACGGATCGCGTCGGCCATCGATACCGGAGGATCGACTCCTCCTTCCGAGATCGCCGCGATGATCGCTCGGGCCTGCGCGTCATAGCCTGAGCCGCCTTCGCTGGCTTCTGGATGTCCGGTGATCAGGCCATTCACTGATCGGATTTCGACCTCCGGGTCACGACCAAGGACGAACGAAATCGTGCCTCGTTCGCACTCAATCTCCGCCTCCATGGTGAACGACGCGTCAGGCGCATCGAGCCATCCCCCCACCGCCTCGACCTGCGGGCCGTCTTCGTAGTGGTAGGTCGTCGAAACGTTCGAACGGCTTCCATCGGACGTGACCGCGACCGGCGTCCCGAAGCAATGGAGCACGAAGTCGGTGTCGTGAATATGGAGGTCCACGATCGCGCCTCCGCTGCGACTCGTGTCCTGATAGAAATCCGGATTCCAGTCCGGCACCGCTCCGGTTCTTCGAAAGGCCGCGCGAATCACATCACCGCAAGAGCGCTCGATAATCCGCTGGTGCAGCCAGGCCCAAGCCGGCCAGAATCGCATGCAGTGTGCAGGCATCGCGACCACACCGCGTTCTCGGGCAACGTCGTCGAGCTTCGAAATCGCATCCAGCTCGAGTGACACTGGTTTTTCCACGAGGACGTGACACCCCGCTTCGATCAGTCTGGTTGCGATTTCGACATGCGTCGGCGTCGGGGTCGTGACGACGGCGAGATCTACTTCACAATCCGCCAACATCGATTCCACCGTCCGGAACACCGCGGCCTCGGACATTTCTGAAACGAAGTCGCCACCGGTATCGAGGTTCCCCCCTGATGTGGATTCTCCAGTGAGCCGATCGGGGTTCTGATCCACCACGGCGGCGATCCGACACGCCGGAATCCTCGAAAAGGACTCTAAGTGCGTCCGCCCCATAAACCCCATCCCGATCACCCCGATTCGAATGGCGGCTGATTTTTCCGGCCCGCCCGTCATCGACCGCCGAGATCCGTGACGATCGCCGCGATCTCGTCCATCTGGGATTTGGCTCGTTCCTTCACCATTCGAATCCTCTCCGTGAGCCCCTTGCTGATTTCGTGCCGTCTCCGGTACGAATCCATCAATCCCTCAACAATCGCCTCCTCCTCCAACACCCTGGGATCGAACACTTCCTCGCCCTGACCACAGGTCTCGAAAACTCCGATCGCCTTGTCCGAGTAGGAGATCGTGGCGGTCGCAACGTCCGTCGAGAGGGACGCGATCGTCGCGTGCATCCTGGTGCCGCAGAACCAGTCCATTCTTGAGATGACCCACTTGACCTCGCATTGATCGAGGTGAGTCGGGCTGATCTTGATGCGGCTCGAAAATTCCTCGTCGAATTCCGACCGCAGCCACCGGCAGGTCTGGAGATCCGACTCTCCGGCGCCTTCAGGGGACATCACATGAGGTACGAGTACGACGTGAGCTTCGGTATCCGCAAGGATCTTCGAAAGCAGTCGGATCAGAGTCTGACGATAGTCGGCACGGAATCCATACCGGCTCTTGTCGACACCGGGCGTGTTCCCAAGCAGACCGCTGAGATTCAGGCCGATCGTCGGCGTGGAGGAATCATCGAGCACGGATCGGATGTCGGCTGCGATCCGATCTCCGGGATCTCGAACCGCAAGCCCGAATGCCATGTCGACACCGCACCGATGCCGATCGGGATCAAATTCCGCTCCGAGCATGGACTTCAAATTCTCGAAACTCCGCTCGTCCCGGGCGAAGCACGCCGCCGAACGACGGACGATCCTAGACGCGCGATCAAGACTCTCGTCGAACGGGCCGTAGGTCTGTGGAAGCAACAGGAGCGGCCGTCCCTCGTCGAGCACGAATTCCTTGGATCCGGCGATGTTGTCGATCCGATCGTCCGGATACATGTCCGTGAAGCTGTCGCCGCCGGAGACATCCAAGATGACGTCGGATTCGATGACCTCACGGACGCCGGAGCTCAGGATCTTCCCGAGCCCACCCAACTTGGCAGCGATCTTCATGAATTCGATGTTCTCGGAGCGGTAATAGCGCCGCCCGGTTCGAAAACCAACGAATCGAAGCGGGATCGGATCTGCATCGTCGACCTGATGAGATTCGGACCTTAAGCCCAGCCCCGAGTCGAAAACGGTGACTCCCAGATCCGGAAGCCGACGACTCAAACCGGAGACGGCGGACGCGAAAAGCGCACTCACCCCCATGTTTGAAGTGCGGGGATCTGCACCGAACAATGAAGCTTTGAGAACGGTTTGCAATCGATGTTTTCCTAGATCGCCGTAGACCGAGAAATCAACGTGACGCGTAATTCGAATCTATCCAACGGCGGTACGAACCATCCATCACTCCCCGCCACCACGCTTCGTTCTCAAGATACCAATCGACGGTTCTCGAGAATCCTGATTCGAAGGTTTCCTGAGGGTGATAGCCGAGCTCCGCTTCGGCCCTCCGAAAGTCGATCGCATACCGGCGATCATGTCCGGGCCGATCCTTGACATGAGTCAGCAACGACATGCTCGTCTCACCCCTTGCCGCGGGGCATTCGGGAAATCGGTTGGCCAGCGATTCGGAAGCTCCAAATCGCTCATCGATCATTTCGCAGAGCTTTTGAACGATTTCGATGTTGGGTCTTTCGTTCGATCCACCGATGTTGTAGAGCTCGCCCGCAACTCCCCGTTCGAGACAAGCTTCAATCGCGCGACAGTGGTCATCGACGAACAGCCAGTCTCGAACCTGCATGCCGTCGCCGTAGATGGGAAGCGGCTGACCACCCAGAATCTTCACGATCATCAAGGGAATCAATTTTTCGGGAAACTGGTACGGGCCGTAGTTGTTCGAGCAGTTCGTCGTGGTCACCTGCAAGCCGAACGTATGGTGATACGCACGAACCAGGTGATCACTCGCCGCCTTGCTCGCCGAATAGGGCGAGTTCGGCTGGTACTGGTGACCTTCCGTGAACGGCGCGTCACCCGGCCCGAGCGATCCGTAGACTTCATCCGTCGACACGTGGTGAAAGCGATGGTCGACCCCGGTACCCTCAAGCCAGACGCTTCGCGCGGCCTTCAGCATCGCATGCGTGCCATCAACGTTGGTGGAGACGAACGCATCCGGACCCGATATCGAGCGATCGACGTGACTTTCAGCCGCAAAATGGACGATTGAACCCGCTTCATGTTCGCGTAACAGCTTCTCGACCAGAGCCTGGTCCCGAATGTCGCCGTGCACGAAATGAAGCCGATCATCGTCGATCCCATCAAGACTCGCGCCATTTCCCGCGTACGTCAAAGCGTCAAGTACGACGATTCGGGGAATCTCCCGACGGCCCAGAAGGCCCCGAACGAAATTCACTCCTATGAATCCCGCTCCACCCGAAACGAGTACGGATGACTTTGCATATTCCATCAATTGCATCCCTCAGTGTTAGCTCGACGAGACCGGCTTGTTTCAACCGACTCAAGACATTCCCGCAGGGTCGTTCGCCAATGAGGCGCATGTCGTCCCAAGGCCGCGTCCGTGGAGGTCTTGTCCAAAACGGAATACGAAGGACGTGCGGCAGGAGTTGGAAATTCTGATGTGGGAATCGGATCGATCCGGACGGCCTTCGAAAGAAGACCGATCTCCAACGCAATCTCGTGAATCGCAACCGCAAAGTCGTACCAACTTGCGACGCCTGAATCTGTGACGTGGTGAGTGCCAGTCGTATCGCACGCGATGAGATCGCATATCGCCCGCCCCAAGGTATGAGAAGACGTGGGGGTACCGAGCTGATCGTCGACCACATTTATTCGGTCGCGAGTCGACATGAGGCGGAGCATTGTAGCGACAAAGTTCGTCGTACCCGTCGAGTAAAGCCATGCGGTTCTAACAATCAATGCATTTGAGCCGAGGGTATCGCGAACTCGATTCTCACCTGCTGCCTTGGTTCGCCCGTACTCGGAGATCGGCGAGACCGGCGTTTCGGGAAGGATCGGGCTGCACGCAGTGCCATCGAACACGAAGTCCGTGGAAACATGAACCATGCGCGTCTCGGTCTCACGACATGCCTCAGCGATGAGACCGGGGGCCTCGCCGTTGACGAGCCCCGCAGCGGCAGCATCTGCCTCCGCTGCATCGACCGCCGTATACGCCGCCGTATTGACGACCGTACAGATCGAATGATCATCGAGTGCAGCACGGACCGCCTGTCGGTCCGTGATATCCAGATCAGCCCTGGTCGCAAAAATCCAGCCCGTGTCTTCACCGGCAATCTTCTGCAGTGCGGTGGAAAGCTGCCCCGGATGACCTGTAACGAGCACTTTCTTCGTCGAATCCATCAACGAGACTCTCCTTCATTCTCTCGTGGTCTGCTTCGCCGAAACGTATCGAGGACCGCCACTCATGCCAGACAAGGTGACTCGCTGAGAGGCTTCGCCGTCCGCGTGTCCTTATCACTCATCTGGAGTTTGACGCCTGCTTCCAGCGGCCAGTCGATTCCAAGTTCCGGATCATCCCACAGGATGGACTCCTCACTCTCCGGGTCGTAGACATCGGTGCACTTGTAACAGAAGTCCACCGTATCACTCAACGCAAGAAATCCGTGAGCGAATCCTGGAGGAATCCAGAGCGCATGCCTGTTCTCTCCGCTGAGCGTGGCTCCCACCCAATTTCCAAAGGTAGGGCTGGATCGCCGAACATCCACCGCGACATCGAACGCGGTGCCGGTCATGCACCGAACCAGCTTGCCTTGCGTGTGTTTCT
Organism: Planctomycetaceae bacterium; assembly: GCA_002683215.1. Classification (GTDB taxonomy): domain Bacteria; phylum Planctomycetota; class Phycisphaerae; order Phycisphaerales; family SM1A02; genus UBA12014. The sequence continues at coordinate 17,087 of NYSY01000160.1, read as the reverse complement.
TTTGAAAGTGAAGGCCACGAAGCACGCCTCGACTCGATCGACTCCAGTTGTCCTGAACGAAATCGACGCTCAGGCCGGCCTGCTCGAAGGCAGAAGCCGACCAGGTTTCGAGAAAGAAGCCTCTGTCATCGCCGAAGATTCTGGGTTTGACGAGGAGAACCTCGGGTACCGACGTCGACTCGAATATCACAGGGCTGCTCCTGAGATCAGTGACGGCCGCCAGAAGGTTTGAATCATCATCGGCTCCCGCCCAGACTTATCTCGACAGTTGCCTTCGTATTATTAGCGACCTCGAGAAACTCGTCGATCTGACGTTTCAGATCGGCATCCGGTGTTTCAGACAACTGCTGCAGTCCACTCGCTCTTTCCCCGACTTCAATCGCCTTGAGCCTTTGTCCGGAAGCCAGATGCGATCTCGCAAGCGTGAGCAGAATCTGAGTTGCGCCCGGAGCCATCTTGGCCGCGGCCTTCGAAAGCGCGAGAGCCTTTGAGTCATCACCCACCGCGAGGTAGTAGAGGGCCCGCGAATCGAGAATCTCAGCGTTCTGTTCGGAGATCTCCTCCAATACTTCATCAGCCCGACGAAGGAACTCACCGACCCGCCTCCCCCGCTCGGAACCGTCTTGCCAACTGCCTGCATCCTCACCACTTCTTGCAAGCACGTTGTTCAAAGTGATGACGACCGGGAAGACGTAGGGATCGATCTCGGCCCGACGCTCCGGTGACAATTGACTCAGCTTCGAAATGGAAGGCAGAAGATCCTCCGGAAGCGACTCCGCCCATTCAGCGACTGCTTCGCGTCCACGGTGGACATCCATGCAGGCTTCCACCTCGACGCGTGACACTCCAAAGAGGAATCGAGACAACGGGTCGGCCGAAGAACCATCCGTCTTCTCCAATCTTCGCCGGAGCTCGCTCAGAATGACCGGATCACCAGTCCGAAGAAGAACCCGAGAAAGCGTGTTGATGCTCTGGATCTGGAGCCTCGGAACGTCCCCGACGCCAGGAACGCCACCTATTCCGGCAATCACGATTTCAGGGGATGCCAAAGCCAGTGATTCAAACCAGCCGGTCCAGTTCAAATCGAGTGATTGCGAAACGAATCGTGCTCGATAAAGCTGCAGCGCGCCGTCGACATCGCCGGTGTAGAGCCGCGATCGGAACAACATCAGCCAACATCGCGGCCAGGAGGCCGGCGAATTCGTGACTACCGTCGCGAAAGGCTCGAGGATCCTCCGGCACATGAGATAGTTCTTCATCCGATACTGGGATTCCGCGATGAGAATGTTGTCGATCAGACGGGGATCACCACGAATCTCCTCCATCGCAGCACGTGCGATCAGATTCGCAGCCTCCGGCTCCCCGATCATGAGCTTGACGCGCCCCGCACGGCTCATGATGCCGTAATCGCCAGGGAATTGGCGTTGATACTCGGTGGCCGCATCGTCGACCAGATCGGCCAGCCGGCGGGCTTCGAGGAGATCGCCTTCGACTCTTGCCGCGGTGAACCCGCGTGAGAGAGTATCGAGGTACAGATTCCAAGCGACTTTGGCTCGGACTAGAGAATCGCGAACTGCCTTGGCACGAGCCATCAGCGGAAGAATTGCACTGAGCGAACCGGTGCTGCGTCCGAGATCGATCCTTATCTGCATCAGCTCCGCCTGCTCCCGATTCACTTCACGAAGCGCCGCGATGTATCGGTCCGATTCCTCGACCAGCCCGACGTCTTCGAGTGCGATGGTTGCGGCACGCCGCAGGAAACCGGCTTGATCTGATTTCAACTCAAGGACCCGGTCAAGGGACTCACGTGCGGCAACGGTATTGCGCTCCGGACCCTTGAGATTGCAGATGGCCACGAGAAGCTGGGCTTCGGCGGAATCCCCGAGATCTGGCCCGATGCTTTCGAGCGATTGAATCGCCGCCGACCACTCACCGTCGTTCATTTGGACGGTCGCAATCGCAACCTGGCGATCCGCCTCGGATTCGAAACTGGCGGATGCACTGAGATACTCGATCGCTTTCGCGACCTGGCCTCTCCGGACGAATCTGGCAGCCAACGCCTCATCGACCACCAAGCTTCGCGTGGGGCGCGCGGCAAGCTCGTCGAGCATCCGGTCCGCCGTGGCCGTGTCGCCTATCTGAAGGCAGAGGCGGATACAGCCGATCGCATCCTCCGTTCGCCCGGACTTCGCGGCGAGACTGCACACCGACTCACGCATCGCTTCGACATCGCCCTGTATGCCAAGAATGTTCGCAAAGAAAGCAAGCTGCGATGGCGTGAACGCATTTTTAAGTCGCTTCAATCGCAGAATGGAGGCCTCTGCCTCTCCAGGCCTGCCTGCATCCTGAAGCAACTTCGAGAGCAGAAGCAGATTCGGAATCGCATCAGGCTGCCGCCCCGTGCTTGTGGCGAGCGTGTCAATCGCCTGGGCTGGATTTCGGATCGGATCCGCCATCCAAAGTCTTGCAAGAATCAACTCCAGCTTCGCATTGGCAATCCCGGCAGCAACGAGCTTGTCGATCCGAGCAATCGCTTTCAAGAGTGAGGCCTCATTGTCGAAATCAAACGCCAGCGTCAGCCGGCCCTCCGCCGATGCGACTTCAGATGATGCATCTCCAAATCGGTCGATCAGATAGTTGAATATTCGTCCTGCTCTATCTGCATCCTCCCGAGCTATGACCGCGTTGAGGATCTCCTGAATCTCGAACTGATTGATTTCAGATTCCAGGACTGCGGTCAGCGCGGCATCCCGATCGACGCCCTCCGCTTCAGCGTCAAGGAAAATGAGGAGATTCTGCTTCTTGATCGCGAATTCGCCGGCGTCTGACTCCGCCTGAACACCGAGGAACCGAACCGCACTCTCCAAGCCTTCCTCCTCGAGCAACTTCGCGGACTTGTAATCGACGAGGCTTGTCCTCAAATCCGGTCCAGAATCAGATTCCAATAGGAAATCAATGAGGGTTTCATCGATTTCCAGCTGATTCGTCATCGCTATTCGAAGAAGGGGAATCAGCGTCGTGTCGGGCGGATTACCGCCGATCGCAACATTGATCTCCGACTCAACCTGCTCCCGCTGCCCACGAAGAAGTAATGCCCTGCATCGAAGCGGAAAGAGGGAATCAGTACTCACCTCCGCTCGTTCGAACTCAAGTTCAATCGTTTCAAGGAGATCAAGTGGATCCCCTGCGGCTCCCAATCTCCCATCTATTTCAAAGGCGCTTCGGCCGGATTCCTCGATCGCGATCCACGCTCGCAAAAGAACAACCGCCGATTGCAGCGAATTGACGCGTCCCGCGAATCTTCGCGCCGCGTCGAACGCCGCCACGCGGTCTCCATCCGCCGCCAATGCGGAGATCAACCTCAGGGCCAAGGGGGCGGAGTACCCCATGAACGAATCACTCGCCGCCTTGTAGTACTTCACCGCTGTTGAATCGAGTCCGCCAGCTCTCGCCAAGTCGCCAACCGCGCACAAGAGCAGAGAATCGCCGATCCATTTGCTCAGTGAGGCGATCTCCTGCTCGAACTCGATCGAGGTCAATCCCCCTTCGTCAAGCTGATCCGAGACCTCAATGATGGCCGTACTTCGTCTTCTTGCGAGGACGTCCAATTCGGGATTCTCGGCAATCGCTCTCAGCGACTCGATGCGTTCCGCCCTCTCCTCGGGGCTCACGATCATCCAGAGCAGCGTCGCGTCGACCTTTATTTTGGCACTCTCGCTTTCCAGCAGACGCCCCGCTTCGAGGATCCCGAGACACTCCTCGCGGCGGTCGAGCATCCAGTATCGGGTCGCGAGCATCATCTGGGTTTCCGTGTCGAGGCTCTTCATCTCCCGTAACTGAGCAAGGAGTTGGTTCGCCGTCTCGCGGTCAGAATTTGTCGCGAGCGCTTCATAGATCGAGATCGCGAGCAAGATGATCGCCGGGTCGTCGGACTCCGAGAATTCGATTTCCGAAATTCGTCGGCGACAGTCGTCCGGCCGCCCGTCGGCGAGCGCTTCGCGAGCAGCCACGATGCCGGCGGCCTTCCGGATCTGCGGTTCCTCGGCAGCCCATCGATCCAGTAGATCGGTACAACTTTCCCTGACTTCGCCCCACTGCATTTGCTGAATCTCGCTGGCGTCCTCCGAGTTCAGAATCGAGGCGATCGCCAGGATCAAGTCGACCGTGAGCCCCTCCGCGGCGGCCAGTTCGATTGCCCACCGCAAAGCCGAGCCGTTGTCGACATCACGCATTCGCTGAACCCATTGCTCATTCGTCTGCTGCCCACGGACCAGGAGCCCCGCATCACCAGGCAACAGCCTGCCGAGACTTATGCTCACCGCAAGCATGTTCTCGATGGCCTGCTTGTTCCGAGGGTCGACCGCGATAAGCTCAAGCGAGGTCAATTCGAGTCTCGCGAGCTGACCGAGCATGCGCTCGACGCGAGCTCGACCTTCGAGGCCCCGGATCAATGTCGCCCGGGGAAACTCGCCCGACCGAATCAGCTCCAACGCCCGGCTGTACGTGGCGAGCGACCTTGCAAGGTGCCGTCCATTCTCGTCCGGCACATGCCTTCGTGCTTCGGCGAACCCAAGCAACGCGTCTACATCGTCCGGGTATCGAATGAGCGCGAGGCTCAGGTCCGAAAGTGCCGTTTCGTAGTCACCACGGTCCAGCGCCTCGACTCCAGAAGTTAGTCGTCTGGCAGCGTCGGCATCTCGTGCGGACTGCTGCATGGATCTTGCGACAACCGCTACCAGAACGACGATTGCCACGGTCACGACGAGAAACAACAGTCTCTTCTTTGCACGCTTCGTCATTGATTCACTCTCTAGTCTTGATCGAACGGACACGGACGTGTTGGGAGTCTTGGCCATCCACCGAGAACGTCTCTGGTTCAGTCACGCCTCAATAGGTTCCCTATGGTCTTCGCGATGATCTTCAAATCCCCAGAAAAACAGGCGGTTCTGACATACTCTACGTCGTACCTGATCCACTCCTGGAAATCCTCGCCAGGCGTCCTCGTCCGGCTGACCTGCCATAGCCCGGTAATTCCCGGACGTACCGAAAGTCGCATTTCACGCCATGCGGGGCAGAACTGGTTTTCTTTGTCCGGACTCGGCCTCGGCCCGACCACGCTCATCTGACCACACAGCACATTCCAGAACTGCGGTAATTCATCGATCTGGAATTTACGAAGAAAACGTCCCACTCTCGTCACTCTTGGATCGTTTTCAATGAGTACCTGCGGCCCATCCGCGATGTTCAGATCAGCGAGCTTCGCGACGAGGTCCTCGGCGTTACGGCGCATCGTCCGAAGCTTCCAACACCGGAACTGCCGACCTCCTCTCGACTGACGGACGTGCCCGAAGAAAATCGGAAAGCCATCGTCCAAGATCATGATCACGGCGACGCCGAACAGAATCGGCGCCGTGATGGTCAACGCGAGTGCTGCAAAGATGATGTCGAACAATCGCTTCCCAACTCCGTAATAGGTGCGCCGAGGAAGCAGGCGCTTTCGGCTCCGGCCCCCTTGCGGCACAATGTCGGCAAACTCCTTGATTCCAGCGGGCGCACACTGACTCTCGGCGGCATCCTCGACGAACTCCGGACCAATGACGACGATGCTCGCATCGCCCCCCCTCTCAGCGCCAAGCCATACGGGCGGAATCAGGATCAGGTCATCGCAGATCGCCTCTCCATCGGGCAGGAAAACGCCCGGCTTTGGCTGGCTAATCTCCTTGATCACCAGTGAAGGATCAGGCCAGATCGCGATCAGCGAACGGAGAAATCTTGATTCGTCATTAGACCGCGTGTTATGAAACACATGCCCCAACACCTCGATCCTCGGCCGAGCAACGCCTCCCAAAGAATCCGATTTCGCCTCGACCATCGTAATCTCGGAAGCCGCCCAGGCATCAGCCTCATCGATCAGGGTCGTGAAACCAGCCTCGACTGCGTTCGAGTCACGAAATTCATAGGAACGGTTGATTCCAGCAACACCACCCTCGTCCGTCCGCCGAATCTCCTCCCGGTAGGCCTCTTCGTCCTTCTCGTAAAGTACGATCGGAATGAATTTGGAACGGCTCCAGACAAGCGTAGAGGTGATCTCCTCGATTGAAAAGATCACCAGCACATCGCGAGGAAGCAGGAGAAAAATTTCGGCCTCTGGAGCGGGCTCGAAATACTCACCCGCATAGACGACCTGCACGCCATGGCTTCGCCACCACGCCGCATGCAATTCAGTCGCGGTGAGTCCCCAGATGGCTAGAGGATGCTCTCCGCCTTCTGGCCTTGCGGGGCCCGTTTCAGAACCGTGGACTGACGCCAACTCAGTCACGATCCGCCTTCAGTTCCGCAAGCAAGGGATTGCGTGAATGAGGAACTTCGCCGATCGATTCGGAAACTGCCTCGCTCGCTCGCGATGTCGATCCGTAGCGCTCGCAGTCAGACCGATCTGCGTAATTGAGGATGACGCCAAGATATTCCGCACCCACTGCCCTGATATCGTCACGACACTCCGAGATCCTCACCCTCGAGCGTCCGCGACGCAGTGCGAGAATCACACCATCGACGGCGGAAGCAATCGGAAGGGCCTCGATGCTCGCCGTGAGCGGACCCGTATCGACGATGATGATGTCGTAGTCGTCTCTCACTTGAGCGAGAACCTCCGCGAAGAGACGGGGGCTCAGATTGGCCGCGGAGATTCTTCGGTCGAACCCAACACTGAGAAATTTGAGTTTCGGATGGCCCAGCTCGACGATTTCATCGCCGAGCTCGCCGCCGCGAACGACTTCCCGCAGTCCGGGCTCTTTCAGACGCCCGAACTGATGGGTCATCGCACGTCCGATGAAATCGGCGTCGATGAGCAGTGTTCGATAACCACTCTCGGCGTAGCTCCAACCTAGGCTTACCGCGAGCGTGGTCTTGCCATCCCCCTGGAAGGGACTTGAGACCATGATCGTGTATCCACCCTCCGCCGCACGGCGAGCCTCGATCCTGCCCCGCACACGATGGATGCAGTCCGAGGCCAGGGAGATGCTCGAACCATCCGACGTGGCATGATCCATGTCCGGTAAGACTCCGAGAACGGCGAGCCGGCTGCTTTCCGACTTCAACTGCATCACCCCGAAGGTCTTCTGGTCCATCGTTCCGATCAGAAAAAAGATCCCAATCGCCATGCCCCAGCCGGCGACGAAACCACCAGCCGCGGCTTCAATTCGCTTGTCACTCGAAGGAACGAATGCAGGCACGGCCTTCGTCGGTGGAAATCTGACCCGACCATCGCGGACAGTGGTCTTTTCCCGCTCCAGGTTGAGTCTTCGGGATTCGAGCTTCGCCAGCTCCTTCGCTTCCGCCTGAATGCTGAGTGTTTTATCTTCCGCTTCGATCTTGACCTTTTCGAGCGACGTGTTGGTCGCGATCAACTCTTCGAGCTGTTCCGTGAGAGAATTCCGCTTCTCTTGCAGACCACCCCATGTCGCGGAATTTCCCTGGGCTCGGTCCCATTCGGTCTTTGCTGCCTCAACTCTGCCGTCGAAGTTTGCAAGTATCGACTCGTAGTTCATTTTCGCACGCTTGTACGTAGGGTGCGTTTTTCCAAATCGACGCGCGGTGACTTCAAAGTTGATCCGCCCTTCGATCACGTCGTCATCAAATCCCGCAAGACTCGGATCGACCGAAACAAGGTCCGTGAAATTCGGCGAGATCTTGGTGCTCGCAGACGGCTCGAGCTCCGTGGGATCAAGGTCACGCTTCTCATCCGCCGCACTGATTCTCGCCTGGGTGCCGTGCTGTTCCCGAATCTCACGCATTCGCTCGTCGATCTTCTCCAGGCTGAGCGTGAGCGATTGAATCTGTTCGACATTCTGTTCGATCGTGGAAACCAGATCCGAATGCCCGTATCGGACATTCGATGAGATCTCGTTCAATGCGAGTTTCAGCTGACTCATCTTCGACCTCGAAGCCGCGATGAGAGAGTCGACCTTGCTCACTCGGGCCTGGTGCTCGACTGCGGGATTCGGAGCGAAGATCTTTCGGTATGCATCGACCACCGCGTTCACGGATGCGGCCGCGAACCGCGGATCACTGTCGTCGAGCGATACGATCACGAGCGATGATGCCCGGGGGGTCCTGACCGAGATGTTCTCGAAGATCGTCTCACGAAATCCAGGCCGGTCCTCTCCAAACGCTGCGAGCGTGGGATCCTCGAACGCCGTCAACATCACTTGCATGTCGCGCACCTGCTGCGCTTTTTCCTGAACGAACGCACTGAACTGGCTGATGTCCTCGGTCTCGATTGTTTCTTCCACCAGAGGAGAAAGCGACGCTTCGATCACGAGAACCGAACTCGACTGGTACTTCACCGGAGCAATCCAGTATCCAGTCAATCCGAACGTGCAAGAAAGTGCCAGTCCGACGGCCACGACGTACTTCCATCGGCCGTGCAATCGACTCAGAAACAGATGCATGGGGTTCGCGGAAGTGGGTTCCAAGTCGGGACTCGAAGGTACGGAACCTGCGCGCGAGGCCAGGATTTTTGTTTCCGGAATTGACTGGGGGTCATGAGTACTCATTCACACTGCTCCTGGTGATCAATCACGTCTTTTTCCTTCGTCCACCGTCCACACCGCCAACCAGCACGCTGCCGGGGATTCCCCCGAGAATTTCTTCCGCATAGCCTTGGATGTCGACATCACGGAAGTCACCCTGAAATAGAAACTGAAATTGGAACATCGCTTGAGACGAGAATAGGGATCCCTCTGCAAGGGATTCAGCATCTTCGAGCCGATCCACGAAGTTTCCTTTCCCATCGAAGAATCCGTTCATGATCCAGAGATCGGTTTTATCGGCCGTTTTTCGACTGAACTTGTAAAGCTGGCCTTTGACCACACGCTCGCTCGGATGGGAGAACTGAAAACGACCCCCTTCAGACGGACTCATTTCCCATCCGCTCGCGGGATAACAGGTTGGGGGATGGTGCCCGGCCATCGAACGAACATCATCGCAATAGGCGATGAAGATCGTAGCGGTCACCGGGGGAAATGTGCCCACCCTCTGGTACTCCAGGCTTGCGTGAAAAGTGAGCCCGAGTAGCTCCGCCTGGCCGGAAGGTACGGGAACGGTTCGACGGTAGATCCAAGTACCGGCAGGCGACTGAAACTGCCTTGGAATCTCATTCAAGGCCTGCTGCACCGCCAGGGAACGCTCGACATCGCCGCCTTCATCGAGGCCGACCCTGATCACGACAAATAGAAGAAGCAGCACGCCTGCCAGTAGCGGCGGAGCAATCCGAGATTTTGGGGCGTAATTCTTCATAGCCATGATGCGGTCGTCATGAAGCGGTGACGAGCCGCCACCTCGAGACCGGTACATCGAGCCATTCGAGGAGCCGCACCAAACCAAGCAGCACCGCGATGGCGATCGGAATCATGAGCCACCCGCCGACGTCGTGAGTGAATTCAGCCACCGCGGGCGAATATGCATAGGCGATCGAGGTCGGAACCAAGCGGACCGTGTTGCAGAGCAATGCGACGGGAACGCTTGAGACTACAAGCAACGCTCTGATCGAAGGCCGAAGAGGGAGCGAAAAGACAAATATGTAAATCACGAGCCCCAGTGGGACCAGCAACCTCATTCCATTACAAGCTTCGCCTACGAAGACCGTGACTCCGTTAATTTCCAGTGCGTTTCCTCTTTGAATCGAATAGACCCCCATCAGGTCGAGAAGAAAGTGCGTGATCCATGTCGCGTTACTTTGAAGCGGAATCGACACCATCTGCCTCAAGTCACCGGGAATCGGCACGATCGCGAAGAGCGTGAAGAACGCAGGTCCGAAGGGAACGAGAATCGCCACCCCGAGGAACGCCACCAGAATTCCAATCACTCCGAAAACGAAGCCCGCATGCCATAGGAATCTGACGTCGTACATTCCTCCGAGGACGAATCCGATCCACCCCACCAGGATGATGAAGATACCCCACATCGAGGGCGCGAACGAAAGCTCGTACAGGCGCGTGCGTCTCAACCATGCGAGATACACGGCGAATATGGGAACGAAGAGCAGGTAGCCCTGATCAGGATCTCGGCCTGCCAGACTCGCGATGTCCCGCAAGGGATCGAGATAGGCCATCATGGCGATGGCGATCAGCAACACCATCGCGCCGACCTGCGCAGATCCAATCGCCTTACCTGGCGTCATGGCAAACGCCCCGAATATTCCTGACGCGAGTTGATGGAGATGACCCGGTCCGAAACGATTGAATCGATGATCCTCGCACCCGGGGCAACGATCGATCCGGGGCAGATCGCAGATCTTGCGATGACCGCCCGATCACCGATCACCGTGTCCGGCATCACGATCGAATCGAGCACTACCGCGTTCCCGATGTCGGCTGAATCGTCGATACAGCAGCTCCCGCGTTCGATGTGACGTCGTTCTCGATGACTGTCTTCGCCGTTGATCTGATGGTAAGACACCGCCTCGATCCATCCCGAGAGAGAGCCGATACGGATGGATTTCGGAATGATCGCCAGCGCGAGAATGGACCCGCCCACACTCGCCAATTTATTGAGCGTCTGCTCTTTGAAGTCGCAGTACCCGACCTCGGGAATGAGCTGGAGCACCGAGGGACGGATGGCCATGATCCCGGCGAGCCTGTCGTAATCGCTCACTCCGACGAGAACGTCCGGCTTCTTTTTCGACAACGTGTGGAAGAAATTCTCCAGTGACTGCGGCGGGCATGCCCCGCGATCGATGGCCACGATGTAATCCATCTCTTCGGCACCGGCACCCGACTGATGGATATGATCGCGAAGCGCTCCTCCGGTTCCACGATGTGGACGGGGATCGATAGCGCGCGAGAAGCCCGGCTGCCCTTCCAACTCAACGAGTGACTGGTACCCCTCAAGTGAGGAGACCAACACTTCGAAGGGTTTCTCCTCATGCACGAAGCTGGAGGTTTTCTCCGCCCATAAACTGATGAGACTCCGCCCTGGCCTAATCGGCAGGAGTGGCGGTGGAAGCCTCGTCAAGTGTTCTAGTACCGACTTGCGAATTCCCTCCGCAAGCATGACTGTTCGCGTCTGCATCTATCTGACCTTCTGTGGGTTCAAATACAGCGAGAGATGCTCCTCGAGCGACTCGTCTTCCGCTCCGAAACTCTCAGGTCCATCTGTTTCGATTACTAACTTTTTTGGAACTTGCGACCAGCCCAGGTCTCTCAAATATCTCGGACGAGGCGGTTATTTTCGGTACGGCATGACTCGCTGCCAACGATTGTAAGCCACCGAGCGTCATGTAGGTTATTAAGTAGATCTGCCCGAAGTATGAGACACCCAGAAACGAGACGACGTGGGCTAAAACCGAGACGCCGAAGCAATAGCCCACCCATGCCACCCGTGGATCAGGCGACCGCATCAACTCGCCGGCATTCCTGAAACTGATAATCAACGTTCCGACGAGGACGATCAGCATTATGATTCCGCCCCGCACGCATGCGGACACGTACTGGTGCGTCACGTCGTCCATTCCCCAGCCCCACGAGTAGGTCGACCCGCATCCGATCAAGAACCACTGATTGATATTCTGCAGCGTGGCCTCGACGAGTGCATAACGGTGATATCCCGTGGATCCCGTGACGAAGCTGAATCGAGTGTAGATGATTCCATGCAGGCCCGACTGAGTAAGGAAATGCAGAAATACACCGGCCATGAGGATGTATGGAAGCGACGGGCGAAAGTGCGAACGAAAGCGGAACAAGAGCAACGCGACCCCCGATATCGCGGCTGCTCCCATTGGCGTACTGGATGAAGTCGCCACAACACATACCACCGCCATGAACACTCCGAACCATGCCAAGGTAAGCCCAATGGCCTCCGACCGAAAACTCCTTCGAGCCGCGGCGAAGAGCGGTATCGTGGCAGCGAACCAGCAGCCTGCCATGATTGGATGATCGAATGCCGCCTGCGCCCGGAGCTTTCCGTACCGAATCGCGGTGAACTCGGGCACTCCACCAAGCAGCGAGAAGAAGTTCCGACCCGTGCTTTTTTCGATCGCGAGGCCGACGGAGATCGGAATGGTCACCACCAGAAACCCAACGATCATCGAAGAGACGTCATCCAAGGATCGAATCGCCGCACGTCCGATGGCGTACATCATCAGCATGTCCGCGGATTCGCCAAGCGTATTCATCAGAGAGTGGGTATGCCCTCGAAGAAGAAGCATGATGGCTGGAAGAGTCGCAAGTCCAATCATCCATAGGTCGAGGCGGCTCCAGTGGAGTCCACGGAACGCGCCTCTGAGCATCAACGCGACTACTGCGATCAGACCGACGAGCCTCAAAGTTTGAAAATCGATGCCGGCGACGACGAGCCGCTGCGCAGGCGGCGTGAGGCAGATCACCAACGCGAGTGCCAAGATCCAGAGCTTGCGTGAACCCACCGCGAAGATAAACGCAATCAGTATCACGCCAACAATGGTCGACGGCGCAAGATTAGTCTCACCAATCCCATAGATATGGTTCGTCGCGAATCTGTTTGGATCCCTGAATTGATAGTCCACTTAGTAAACCCGATTCAAACGGACTGAGCAAAGGAGTGGTTCGAATGCCGTTCCGAATTCACTCTGCAGAAAGCGTGCTAACGACGTGCATTCATAGCACCAAATATGATCGCCGACGGACATCACCGGAGATCCTGGTTCCACCATGCCGGCGCGGTCACCTCGACCGCGGGAATCTCCAGGGCAGGCCACTGGTCGTACCAGTCCTTCGGAAGATCCCGGACATCTTCGATCGTGATCTCCCCACCCCAACGAATGCCAACGGGAAGCCCGTCGCTCGCACCCTGGGACGCGGCATTGGCAGGACGCATCCGCTCGTAGTCGAAGCACGAGGAAAAATCACCGACGACCCGGTCATCGAGCGAGCTCAACGCGGCCCCCCACAACGGTTGCGCGAAGAAGTTGTTCGCATGCTGCTGGGCATTGTTATCCGGCGATTCAGGGCAAGCTGAAATCGACGCGACGAAATTGTTTTCGATTCTTCGCGTCTCGACCTGCATGTAGGCCAAATCTATCGACCATCGTCCCGCGCCCGGGACATCGGGGTTACCGACAATCGTATTCGATCGAATGAAGACTTTCTGCCGCTCATCCAGATGGGTCGACGACCCCGAGTTGAAGGAAACAGTCTGCTGCCCGAAGTCTGCGATGCCGCGCGGATCATCGACAATGACGAGATTATTCTCGATGCGAAGCTCCCCGGGAGTCTCCCGAAGAACGCCACCGTTCTGAAAAGAGATGGCTCGCTGGCAATCGAGGAAAATATTGTGTTCGACGATCGCGTTTTGCCATGAACAGTGATAGAGGGAAATTCCCTGGCCGTGATTCGCGAGGGGCAGTGAAAAGAAATTATCGCGAATGATCGTCTTGCGAACGGGGACGTCGGACGCCACCCCTTGACCGGCCATGACCAGGATGGCAGAGCTCTTCTCCATTCCGGTGAAACGACTTCGCTCGATGATCGCGCCATCACCTACCGCCGCACCACGACCTACCATCTGATGAAACTCGCAGTCGTAGATTTCCGCCGACCCGCGAATCCCCGAGCCACCGGACCTGAATTCACACCGGCGAAAGATCGGCGTACCCTGTGTTCCATCCCAGCGGTAAAGCGCTGGTGCGCCGCCGCGCATGTTGCCGCCGATGAAATCGACATCCTCGAAGACAGTCGCGTTGCTACCAAGATCCCACCAGATAACCGGCAAGATTGGATACATGGCGGCGGTTCCATCACTTCCGGAGGCGGGCCAATAGGTAATTTCTTTCTGGCCGACGGAGATCGCGTAGTCACCGGGACGACGAATGAATGACTCACTCCCGGCGAGTATGAACGAGAGGTAGCTCGAATACTCCAGGCTCTCTGACGAGTCCACCACCATGACACCCGTGCTGGGCGACCAGCTTTCGATTCTGGTGACTCCGACGATGTTGTTCATCGAATGATGGAACATCACCATTTTGGAAACGTCAATGCCGTCGAGCGCTGACCGAAGTTGAGCCAGAATCGCAGGATTCGTAATCTGAAATCCAGTGATGCGATACCCACTGGCGTTCACGCCTCCCAACGTATCAACTGTTCCGTTCATCGTTCCCGCGTGGTCTCGCACGACGATCCAACTATCGTTGAGAGTGGTGGGATATTCTCTCACCGAAGCCGGTGGATCGGGCCAGACCGCAAGCGTCGGGGTGACCGAAGAAAATTTGTCGATGACTTTCGCGCTGAAATCAATTTCAATTTCATCCCCAAGCCCTGCGGTGACGAAGTTCTCATTACCACTGGAAGTCCAGTCAAGCTTGATAGCGCCATAGATCGTCCCATTCGTCACGGTAATCGGTGCTGGCGATGACACCCACGTATCACCGACAACCGCCGCGAAGGACCTGCCGTCAAGGTCGAGTGTCGCACCAGCAGGGGTCTGATTGAGCAAATCCCTGAGTACGGCAAAGGTCTCGAAGACGACTGGATCCTGCTCTGAATCAGCATCGCCTGATCCGTCAGCCGGCGGATCGTCAGCCGGCGGATCGTCAGCCGGCGGATCGTCAGCCGGCGGATCGTCAGCCGGCGGATCTTCCACTTCGTCTCCAGGATTCCAACCGTCGCCCTCGTCCGCAGGCGGGTCTTCCCCAGCCTCGTCGTCCGCGGGCGGGTCTTCGTCGTCGCCTTCGTCCGCCGGCGGGTCTTCCCCAGCCTCGTCGTCCGCGGGCGGATCTTCGTCATCGCCTTCGTCCGCGGGCGGGTCTTCCCCAGCCTCGTCGTCCGCGGGCGGGTCTTCGTCGTCGCCTTCGTCCGCGGGCGGGTCTTCCCCAGCCTCGTCGTCCGCGGGCGGATCGTCGTCATCGCCTTCGTCCGCGGGTGGGTCTTCGTCATCGCCTTCATCCGCAGGCGGGTCTTCCCCAGCCTCGTCGTCCGCGGGCGGATTTTCATCGTCACCTTCGTCCGCAGGCGGGTCTTCGTCGTCACCCTCGTCCGCAGGCTGGTCTGCGTCGTCACCTTCGTCCGCAGGCGGATCTTCGTCGTCACCTTCGTCCGCGGGCGGGTCTTCCCCAGCCTCGTCGTCCGCGGGTGGATCTTCGTCGTCGTCATTGAGACCGAACGGCAAGGCTGCACCACCACCACCGCCGAATCCTCCGGTTGGACTCGTTGCCTCACCGGTTCCAGCAACGCTTGGCGGAGCCCCTGCCCCAGGGCTATTCGAAGCCATTGCTCCCGCCACACTGCCGGTGCCCGTCGGCTGCTCACCACGCCCCGCCACGCCGAAGTCGTCGAGATCCGACATCACCGGGGCAGCCTCATCGCGGGCGGAAGACTCGCCTTTGCCGGCGCGAAGATTTTCCGGGATGCGTGGTTCCCCACTACCGACAGCGTCTTCAGAAACGAGGGACTCACCTTCGATCGCGAGTCGCCATCCAAGATTCAACGGGTAGATGAGCGCTCGTCCATCGGCAAGATCGATCGCATTCGGAAACAGCCTCGACACGATCTCCTGCTCATCCGTACGCGAGGACACGACCACACCACGCTCGAGTACGAAAGCGGAAAGGCGGTCGATCACGGAAGCAAATCGTTCATTCGCGAGCGAATCATTCCTTCCATCGCCGTCGAAGGGAAGGCCCTGAATCGTGATCGGCGACTTGGGTCGCGCCGCCCGGATGCCGTCAAGGAGCGTTACCAATTCCCGGGCGACGAATCTGTCGTAACTTGCAGGAAACTCCGGACCGCCTCGCTCAAGCAGCTTTTCACGCGTCGAACGCGGAAGGGCCTTGAAGGAGATCGGGAGGCCCTTGACCTCGATGGTGATGAGGCGACGCGGATGATCACGGAGTCCCTCGAGCACGAGCTCCATGGCATTCGGCTGAATTCTCGGCCCGCCCTCGACGATTCCAAAATCGATGGGAACGACGATCGGCCTTCTGGCCGATCTGAAGACCAGATTTTCGTCTGGACTTCCGGGCGATGAATCGACGGACATACGAATTTCAAAATCATCGGCGGGAACCTGCGTCGAAGGTGCACCGCTGACCAGGGAGTTCGATCCCATTGCGAATCCAGCCAGCCCGACCATCGCGGCACCGATTCTCAATCGTCGTAGGTTGGATATGGACATTCGGGACTCCATCGTTTTCTTTCTTCCAGCTTCCATCTTCTCAACCGACTTGAACGGATTGAGAATCGGCACGCATCACGTTCTCTTGCAAGATGCCACGAAGTGACGTCTCTCACCCAAAAGGTTCGGATGCGAAGGAGTAGTTTCCAAACGGAGCATTCAAGAACACGGAACCGTTCTCGACGCATGATCCGTGCAACCGGCGTCATTCGAACCAGAGCAGCGATGTCCGAAGCGACATCTACCGACGACCCAGGCGGTCGTGGTCGAACGGATCACCACCCGCGATACATGGTGAGGAGTGGGCAGGCTTCGCCCCCGTCGACTGCGTGAGGCTCGAGTCGATTGGGCCATTACTTCTCATTCTTCGACGCCCGGTCGAACAACCGAATGCAACCGCGTCGAAGTGTTCATCGGCGATAAGTCCGCCTGAAATAGCCAATTCGGGGACATTTGACGGCATTCATAACCACTCAAATTGAGTCTGTTATAGGACTTATCGACCGCGCAATTCTTGCAAGAGACGCGCTCTACGTCGTCGCCAAGATGCGAGTTCGGTGATTCGGTCGATTCACGAAGGAATTCCCGTTTACGCATTCCGATCCCGCCCTGAACTGCAAGGAGTGGCGAAACGAATCGTGACATCCCGATTCTCCACGGCCCAAAATCACGGAAAAAAGGTCCGACGTCGGAATATCTCAAACGCTGCAGAGGTCTTGCCCAGGACCCGTAAAGGAATCGCACGCGAATTCGGCTTGGATGGCGGTTGCTCGCTCTTTCTGACATTCGATCACAATGGAGCGATGAACAATGCTCCATGCGGTCTTCCGCCGATGACTTCGCTCTTCTGCGTCCTGGCCTTTTCAGCGATCCCTGCCACGGCGGACGTCAGCGTTCCGAGCGTGTTCTCGGATCACATGGTCCTGCAGCGTGATCTCCCC
>NYSY01000159.1 GCA_002683215.1 Planctomycetaceae bacterium | reverse complement strand
TCGAACGCCTCGCAGGTGATCGGCACGATCCCCTTGATGAGGTCGTACATCGCGGTGGCGTAGTCGCGGATCTCGATCTGGGCGTGCTTGTCCATCCGCAGCGAGAGGAAGTGCAGGATGTTGTGCAGGTCGCACTTCCAGTACCACTCGGTGAAGACGCTCACGGGAAGCGCCGCCCGGGCGATCTCGCGGGCGACGCCCTTCTCGGTGAGATCGTGATAACGCGAGTACAACGCCTCCGAATCCTCGAGCAGCTTGAGGAACTCCTCGGCGGTTCCGACGTCCATCGGCTCGTCGCCGCCCTGCCGGTTGGAGGTGCTCTGCTTGCGGACGTTCTCGATGGACGGTCGGTAGAAGCGGTCCGGCATGATCGAGTACCGCGCCGAGTACTCGTTCACGTTCGCGGTTCGGTGCCGGATCCACTGCCGGGCCACGAAGATCGGCATCGCGATGTGGAACTTGAACTCGATCATCTCGAGCGGCGTGGTGTGTCGATGCCGCAGGAGATAGCGGATCAGACCGCGATCCTCGTTGACCTTCTTGGTGCCGGCGCCGTAGCTGACCCGCGCCGCCTGGACGATGGCGCTGTCCGCGGTCTGACCTTCGGGAACGAGCCGGGGCATCGAGTCCACCAACGCCACGAAACCATGATCGTGGATCGGGATCTCCCACCGGCTGTCGCCGTTCATGACATCCTTGAACGCCACCTCCGGCGCGATGCGCCGAATGCGGTCTTCGCCGGTGGCCTGACTGGTGGTGGTGTCGTCGCCCGTGACCTGCGTGTCGGTGTCGCTGCTCATGACCTCATCCTCGCAGGTCGCTCCGGCCCGGGCCAGCGTCGAGGTCGATTTCGACATCCCGCCAACATCGAAGCGAAGCTCCAGATGGCTTGAACGGGTCAGTTCGCGAGGCGGACGCCGGCGTTCCGAAGCCACCCGTTCACGACGTCCAGCGTCGATCTGGCGTCGATCATTCCGCTGGGACGGCCTCCGACCGAAAGCACCGGGGGCAGATCGCGTTCCGGCGGCCAGCTGACCAGAACCAGTTCCAGGGCGTCTGAGAGGGGTACCGGATCCATGCCGGCCATGGCCTCCTCGAGCGTGGCCGGCCAGCCGGTCTCGGGGTCAGGATCGGCCTCGGCGAGTGGGCCGCGGAGGGTCGGAGGGAGTTCGAGACCCGTGATCTCCGTGACGCCGAGCGGAAACGCCTCGGCGTCCGAGGTGGCCACGAGAATCGCATAACCCACGGTCCGAAGCGCCATGTCGCTCTTGACCGCCTGAGCCTTGACGTTGCGGACCACGTCGAGACCGAAGAACCAGGTCCCGACCACGCTGCCCGCGAAGACGAAGATGAAACAGAAGAGGAAGATCCGTCCCCGGACGCCCTTTTCGGATGCCGAATCCATGCCGGTTCCCTCGGTCACATCCGCATCCCTTCCCACTCGACGCGGGCCCGTTCCCGGCGAGGGTCGGGCTCCGGAACCGCCGAGAGCAACGCCTTGGTGTAGGGGTGCTGTGGGTCGTGGATCACCTGGTCGCGGGGGCCGACCTCGACGATCTTCCCGTTGTACATGACCGCGATCCGGTCACAGACGTGATGGACCACCGCCATGTCGTGGCTGATGAAGAGGTAGCTGAGATCGAACTCCTCCTGGAGATCGTCCAACAGGTTGAGGATCTGCGACTGGATGGAGACGTCCAACGCCGACGTGGGCTCGTCGCACACGATCAGCCTGGGCTCGACCGCGAGGGCGCGGGCGATTCCGATCCGCTGCCGCTGGCCACCGCTGAATTCGTGCGGATACCGATCCGCCGCCTGCTTCCAGAGCCCGCATCGCTCGAGCAGCTTCTCCACCCGATCCCGCAGTTCGTCGCCACTGGCCATGCCGTGCACCACGAGCGGCTCACCCACGAGTCGTCCGACCCGCATCCGCGGGTTCAGGGAGCCGCCCGGGTCCTGGAAGATGATCTGCATCTCCCGTCGCAGCGCCCGCATGTCGGACGCGGACTGCTGGAACACCGGCTTGCCTTCGAAGTGAACCTCGCCGTCCGTCGCTTCAAGCAGGCGGAGAATCGTCCGGCCGACGGTGGTCTTTCCGCACCCCGACTCACCCACGAGACCGAGCGTCTCGCCGACCCCGAGGTCGAAGCTGACGCCGTCGACCGCGCGAACATGGTCGACGGTCCGCTGGAACAGGCCCCGCTTCACGGGAAAGTGGGTCTTGAGGTCCTTGACCTCGAGCAGCGGGCGGGCGGACGAACCGTTGGACGTGTTTGAAGACGGGGACATGGTTCAGATGCTACCGGTTCCGAGCGCGTGACTGGGGCGACGAATCAAGGTGATTTCAATGAGCGGCTGGTTTCAGGACCCGAGATCGAGGGCGACCCGCTCGCCGTCCGGTCGAACCCCCACGATTGGAATCGAGCCCTGACGGCGGGAAAGCCGGACGAGGAGACGGTCCAACCGGGCGAGGAGCTCGTCGTAGGAGCCGATCGGGCGGCCGCCGGCCTCGAGGAGGATCGAGCCTCGGGGGAATACCTGGCCGATCTGGGTCCGAGGATCGGAATCCAGCACGATGACCCCGGACTGAAACTCCACGCCGGCGTCCCGGGCCCGATCGCGGGTCGAGGTGGCGAGCGCCAACAGCCCGAGATCTCGAAGCCGCTGGGCGGCGAGGCTCGACATGATCGGATCGAGCCGTCCGAGCACCACTTCGATCAATCGCATTCCGGACTCGCCGGTTTCGAGATCCGTCCGCCAGATGTCGAGCACCGCGACCTCACCGGGCCGACCGGAGGAGATCATCGATTTCAACTGTTCGAGTCCGCGGACCCGACGACCATCGACCTGCTCGATGACGTCGCCGACCCTGATCCCCGCGACTTCCGCGGGATAGCCCGGCTCGACCGCGGTCACCGCCACGCCGTCGCCCTCGTAGTCCTCGATGATGGCCTCGGCGTAGGGCCGGAAGGTCGCGGCCCGGCCGCCGAACGCGGCGGCCCGTTCCAGATCCATGGACGTGGTGGCGGCGAGCCCGACCCCGAGGAAGCCCTTCTGAACCTCCCCGGTCTCGATGACCTGCTCCACGACCGCGGTGATCTGCGACATGGGAATCGCCAATCCGATCCCCGCGAACTGCCCTTGTCCGATGGTGTTTCCACGGCCGGTCGCGATCGCGGTGTTCATGCCGATCACACGGCCCCGGGCGTCGGTGAGCGGCCCCCCGGAATTTCCGGGATTGATCGCCGCGTCGACCTGGATGAAGTTCTCGTAGTCGATGTCGTCAAGCCCTGCGGCCCGGCCGAGTCCGGAGACGATGCCGCTCGACATCGAGAAGCGGAAGTCGAAGGGCGAGCCGAAAGCGAACGCGATGTCCCCCTGCCGGACGCCCCGACTCTCTCCGCGTCGCGCCGGAATGAGATTCCCTGGCGCGATCTTCACCACCGCGATGTCGCTTCGAAGATCGAGCCCGAGCACCTCGGCGGATCTCACCTCGCCGTCGTGCAGCTGGATCTCGATCTCGTCGGCGGCCTCAACCACGTGTGCGTTCGTCACCACATGTCCCGCCTCGTCCCAGATCCAGCCGGATCCGGTCGAGGCGAACTGCCCGAATCGGGAGCCGTTCCCGACGGCGCCCTGGCTCGAGACGTGCACGACGGACGGCTCGACCACCGTGGCGATGTCCCGCTGTGCAAGCGAGATCGCTTCGAGCACGTTTCCATCCTCGAGACGGGCGGATGCCTTCGCGATGTCGGCGCGAGTGCTTGCGTTGACCACGCCGCGGATCGCGGCGGGGCCCGCGAAGAGTGCTGCCACGATCGTCGTGGCGACCACGACGGCGGGTCCGACATGCGTGATTCGATTCATGGGCGCTGATGCTCCAACGAGGTCGCCGGTTCAAGCGGCCGGGGGGCTGCTCCCCGACTTCTTCGGAAAACGGAGGTGGTCTGGTTCGACAACCGGCTAGGCCAGCCTTGGATTCGCGAAAAAAGGCCCACCGGAGGCAAGTTCATCCCGAGGAACCCCGAAACCGTCCGCGAAATCGGGCCGGAGGTCAATCGTCGAGCCGATTCGCCTCACCGTGGAGCATCTCGTAGTCGTGATCGAGCTCCCGGCGACGAACCTTTTCGCACCACTGTTCCACGACGGCCTGCACGGATGGGCCGATCCGGCCCTCCCGGCCCGCGAAACTCGGCTGCCAGTCGCTGAGACCGAGGATGTCCTGCGTCACCACGATCTGGCCGTGGCAGGCCGGCCCGGCCCCACATCCGATCACCGGAACGTCCACCGCCTCGACCACCTTCGCGGCCGTTTCGGCGGTCGTCGCTTCGGCCAGCACCGCGACGGCACCGGCTTCGACGAGGATTCGGGCGTCCTCCACCACACGTCGGGCCGACGCCGCGGTGCGGCCGGCGACCTTGTAGCCGCCGTGCAGGTGCACGTGCTGGGGAAGGCAACCCACATGAGCGATCGCCGGAACCCCGGCGCGGGAGAGCCGCTCGAAGACCGACGCGAACCGGGCATCCGCCTCAAGCTTCACCGCATCCGCGTGACCCTCGACCATGAAGCGTGCGGCGTTGGTCACCGCGTCGTTCTCGTCGGCGTGATAGCTCAGGAACGGCATGTCGCCGATGATGAAGGCGTTGGGAGCGCCGCGACGGACCCCGGCCGTGATCTGCAGGAGGAAATCGAGCGGCGCGTGCGTGGTGCTCGGAAGGCCGAGGACGACCTCCGCTGCGGAGTCTCCGACCAGCATCACCGGCACACCGGCCCGGGCGAGCCACCGGGCCATGGTCGCGTCGTACGCGGTGAGGCAGGGAAACACCACGTCCTCGCGGCGCCAGCGCCGCAGGTCACGGAGCGTGATCCGTTCCGGGAGTCCGGGTGGGGACGACGGCTGGGGAGGTTCGTCGACTCGGGAGCTCATGCCCACAGTCTAGATGCTTCGCCCACCGATGCGAACTCGCTCCTCGAATTCAGCCCAGTCCCATCGGGCGGACGGGATTCGGAACGATGTTGTCCCGACCAAGGACGAGCATGTCCGCGATCTCGACCGCCTCGCGGAAACTCTCGGTCGCCTTCTCCAGATCCGCCACATGCGGCAGGACGGCGCCCTGTTCCAGATGCTCGATGGTGGCGACCGAATCCCCGCAAAGCAGAATCGTCACCTTCGGCAGCGGTAACAGGAGTCCGCAGAGCCCCGGCGTGACGCCGGGCAGCGGAAAGAGGTCCACGCCCTCGATGATCCGATCCGGGGCCGCCCCGAATCGCGTCACGATCCGCTCCTCCTCCTCGAGGAGTCGCTCGGTGTCCCGGTCCAGTTCGTCGACGTCGTCGAGCTCGATCATCTTCTCTCGCAGCGCAGCGCGATAGGCGTCCCGCTCGACCTGGCCCACCAGCCACTGGGCTTCGGGAAAGAGTTCGAGCCCCCGTCGCCGATCCGGGCGCAGATCCGTGAGGAAGACGTCGGTCACCGCCTCCGGCCCCAGCCCCGTCCGTTCATCGAAACGCTGTCGAAGATGATCGGGCGGCAGGCTCGGATCGACCAGGATCCGCCGATCCCCCGCGGTGATCAGCGTGGTGGTGGCGTGACCCGGCCGGCGATTCCCCGCTTCGTTTCGGAGGGGGTGGCTGGCGAGCGCGCCGATCGAGATGATCCGGACTTCGACTGACATGGTCTGGTGGCTTCCTGTCCCGCCTCCGGCGGGGTGCGTGATCAATCGACGAGCGGGTCCCGGCCGAAAGCGCCGAGCGGATGGGCGGGATCACGCTGCTTGTCGCGGATGGCGTCGAACACCACCGGCGGAACGAAGGTCGCGAGCTGCTCGATCGACGCGCCGAGCGCCGCCATCTGGCGGATGAGACTG
>NYSY01000158.1 GCA_002683215.1 Planctomycetaceae bacterium | reverse complement strand
CGCGGATGAACGGGTCTCCGCGGCCGATGAACGCGCGTCCGACGCCGAATCGAGATTCGAGGCGTCCCGCACCGAACTCGACGGGCTCGTGACCGCCCGTGACGAGGCCTTGCAGGCCGCCGAATCGGCTCGGCTCGAGACCATGCGGGTCGAGGGCGATCTCAAGGCGGCCCGCGAGCGTCATGAAGAACACGCCCGGGGCATCGAGGAAGCGAGGAAGCGATTCGAGGAGACCTTCAAGAACCTCGGCGTCGAAGCGCTGAAATCGAGCAGCGATCAGTTCATGGAGCTGGCGAAGGCGCACTTCGAAACGGCCAAGGAGAAGATCGACGGCGATCTCGAGAAGCGGCAGGAAAAGCTGGAGTCGATGCTCAAGCCGATGAAGGAGACGATGGCCAGGCAGCAGGAGTCGCTTCAGGAGCTCGAGGTGAAGCGTGAGAAGGCGTACGCGGGCATCGAGGAACAGATGAAGGTGATCTCCGAGGGCCACAAGTCGCTCCGCGACGAGACCGGCAAGTTGGTGAGCGCCCTTCGGCGACCCGAGCAGCGTGGACGCTGGGGTGAGATGCAGCTTCGCAACATCGTCGAACTCGCAGGCATGTCGGAACACTGTGATTTCCGCGAACAGGTTTCGGTCACGGTCGCGGGAACCGACGCGAAACTCCGGCCGGACATGATCGTCAACCTCCCCGGTGGTGGTGAGATCGTGGTGGACTCCAAGGTCGCGATCGACGCCTACCTCGACATGCTCGAAAGTGGTTCGCCCGACCAGCGGGAGGGCCAGCTTCGACGCCATGCCGCGGCGGTCGAGAAGCACGTCAAGGATCTCGGAGACAAGAAGTACTGGAAGCAGTTCGAACGAACGCCCCGAATCGTCGTGATGTTCATGCCGATCGAAAGCGCGCTGGTCGCGGCCCTCGAGCGTTCTCCGGATCTTCAGTACGAGGCGATGCAGAATCAGGTCCTGATCTGCACGCCGACGCTTCTGGTCGGACTCCTGCAGGCGGTCGCCTACGGATGGAACGAGGAGAAGATCGCCGCCAACGCCCGCGAGATCTCCAAGGTCGGCGCCGAGCTGTACGACCGCATCGCGACCTTCACGAAATACCTCACCGACGTGGGGACGAAGCTCCGCCAGGGCACCGAGAGCTACAACAAGGCGATCGGTTCGCTCGAGAGCCGGGTACTGCCGGCGACGAAGCAGCTTCGCGACCTTCACGCCACCCAGGAATCCGAGATCGAGTCCCCGAATTCCCTCGAACTCGAGGTTCGCCGGGTCAGTCGCGAGGAGCTGCTGCTCCCCGAGACCGCATCCGACGACTGAACCAACCCGTCGCCATCATGAAAGAGCTTCGTTCCATGATCGGACGCCCCATGAAGACCGCACCGTACGTAATCCTCCGCACCTCGACCGCCGCGATGTTCGGCGTGCTCATCACCATTGACGCGACGGCGATGAACGAAACGCCGCCCGACGAGATCGACCCACCCGCCGCCCGCGGGGCCTACGCGGTTCAGACGACGCCCGATGGTGACGGCATCATCACCAGCTGGATCGAAGCTGGAGAATCGCCCGGCGCGGTGGAGATTCGGTTCTCCCGGTTGTCTTCGGACCCGGACGATTCGACCAGGCTCGTCTGGTCACCGGCGACGACGATGGCCGCCGGCGACGATCTGTTCGCCAACTGGGCGGATCGTCCCGCGATCCATCGTGATGTCGATGGCGCCTTGATCGGCCACCGCCTCCGAAAGATCGGCGTCGGCACCTACGCCTACGGGGTGATGCTTTCGCGCTCGGAAGACGAGGGCCGGACCTGGTCCGACCTCGGCTGGCTGCACGACGATGAGAAGGCGGTCGAGCACGGGTTCGTTTCGGCGGTTCCCACCGGCGAGGGCCTCCGATACGTCTGGCTCGACGGGCGACAGATGACGCCGGGTTCGGGACACGGCGGTCACGGTCACGATGCGGCCGGCGCCATGTCGCTGCGCACCGCCACGCTCGACGCCGAATCGGATTCGAAGGCGATCACCTCGACGGGGCTCGACGCCCGGGTGTGCGAGTGTTGCGACACCGACGTCGCGATGACGGCGGAAGGCCCGATCGTGGTGTATCGCGATCGCGGCCCCAACGAAGAACGGGACATCTTCATCGTCCGGGAGACGCCCGACGGCTGGACCACGCCGATGCCGGTGGCTCGTGACGGTTGGGTCTTTCCCGCCTGTCCGGTGAACGGTCCGAGCGTGGCGGCGGCCGGTGCGGAAGTCGTGGTCGCCTGGTTCACCGCGGCCGGTGAAGAAGGACCGAGGGTCCTCGCGAACCGAAGCGACGATGCCGGACGGACCTTTTCGAAGCCGGTCGCGGTCGCCCGATCCACGATCGGTCGCACCGATGTTCTGATGCTTCCGGGGGGGGATGCCGTGGTGCTCTGGATCGATCGACGCGAGCCCGCCTCCAGCGGTTTCGCCACGCCCGTCGACGACCGGGACGAACTTGGATCCATCGCCCTGAGACGATTCTCCCGCGATGGTTCCCTCGGCCCTGTGTCGCTGCTGGAAGCCATGGACCTCGGACGGCGTGCGGGCTTTCCACGGATGGAGCTGCTACCGGCCGACGAGAACACCGGACGAGGTCCCGTTGTGTTGCTCGTCTGGCGGGACGAGACGAACGATCGCCTGCGATCGCGGTCGATCCCCGTCGAAGATCTCCAGTGACCCCGGTTCAGGCCGGCTGAAGCGATCGACGGCGACCCGCGATGAGCAACGCCGCGGCGATCAACGCCGCCAGCCCGCCGATCAGGATCGGGTACTGCGGCGCGAACCCCGCGAGAATCCCGCCTCCGAAACAGAGCAGCGCCGAACCGAACACCCGGATCGAGTGGGCGACCCCCAGCATTCTTCCCTGCGCCGCCTCACCCGCGGTGTCCGAGAGCAGCGCCGACATGTTCGTGGTGGCCAGCGACATCGCGGCCCCAACGAGCGGAAGGATCACGATGAGCCACTGCCATCGATCCGGCGCGACCTGGAACGCGAGCAGCACGGCGAGCGCGACCGCGCTCGCCGTCGTGGCCGCCCGAGGCGCGAGTCGACGGCCGACCGGGCGTATGAGCAACCACTGCGTGGCCACCATCGAGATGCTCGTGTAGGACATCAACCATCCCACGTCGGAAGATGTGAAGGACCACTTCTGGACGAAGAACACCGAGTTGAACTGGAAGACGAAGTCGATTCCGAGGTAGAGGAAGAAGTTCACCAGCAGCAGCATTCGAAACGACGGCATCCGGAACGCCTCACCGAACTCGACGACGGCGCTGCGCCGATCCGGCACGCCCGCAGGGTCGGTCCCGGCCGCTGGAAATCTCCAGAGCACGAGCAGGACCGAGGCGGCGTAGATCATTCCCGCGACCGTGAACACGAGGGGGTAGGACGCCCATTCGAAGCTCTTCCGATCGGCGAGATGACCACCGATCACCGGTGCAAAGACGTAGGCGAGGCTGCTCGCGAGGTAGACGTACCCGAAACGTCGCGTCTTCTCGACACCGGTCCAGCGATGCGCCACCTCCGCCTGAGCGAGCACGAGGAGCACCCCGGTGAATCCGATGAGGAACTGGCTGAGGACGATGAGCCAGACCTGATCGATCCCGATCGACCAGGCGATCGCGAAATTCCCGAGCCCGGTGATGCCCATCGCCGCCGCGAGGACGTTTCGTCTTCCGTGCCGATCCGAGAGACGTCCGAGCAGCGGAGATCCGAAGAACTCGCCGAGCCGCATCATGCCCATCGCGACGCCGAGCAGGAAGACCCGCCGGGCCATGCTCGTTCCCTCCGGGAGCACACCATGCTCGACGGGATGGAGGAACATCGGCGACAGCACGGGGGAGACGAGGGCGCCGCCGAAGAAGCCGAGGAACACGAGTATGTAGATGATCGGCATGGGTGCGAGGCGTCCGGTGAGTCGCTCGAAGCGTGTTCACCGTAGCGTGATGATGCCGCGGCCATCTCAGCGCCGGTCGTCCGACGATCCGGTACCACCGGAAATCGAGTCGGGGTTCAGGAGGTGCCGGCGGATTCCGGCTTGCCGGCCGCCGCGACCCCGGCGGGCTTTCCAGCGGGTTGGCCACCGGGACGCCCGGAGGGCCTTCCACTCGGACGACCGCCCCCGAACCCACCCTCGCCGGTCTTCACTTCGATCTCGGAGACGATTTCGCCTGCGGTGGGACGCCTCAACAGCACGCCTTCGCCTTCTTCGAGGCCGGAGACGATTTCGACCTCCATCTCGCTCGCACGTCCGATCTTGACCGCGGTCTGGGCGAAACCACCTTCCGAGGTGGTGTAGACGTAGGCGAGCGGACCGGCTCGAAAGACCGACTGGATCGGCGCCGTGATCGCGTTCTCGACCTGGCCGAGCACAATCTCGCCTCGGCATCGCATCGACGGCTTCAGACCGAGCGCTGGATCGGCGTCCAGAAGAACGCGGACGGTGTAGTCACGACGATTCGGATCACGCCAGCCACCACCTTCCGCGAGCACGCTGACCCCGAGCACGGTGCCGGGAATCGCGGTGCCGGGGACCGAGTCGCTGTAGATGACGGCGGACTGGCCTTCCTTGATCCGGCCACTGAGCGCCTCCCCGACCTTCATGCTCGCGATCATGCGACTGGTGTCGGGCAGGATCATCACGAGCTCGTTCTGGCGGAGTTCGGTGCCGACCTGCGGCGGCGGATCGTCGCCCCGGCCTCGACGCTCGCCACCCGACAGGCTCGACGCGAAGACCACGAGACCGTCGCTTGGAGCCTCGACGATGCACGCCTTCAGCTGTTCCTTGAGCTCGTCGAGACGCTCGATCGCGGTATCCCGCTTGAAGTGCGCGCTCTCCACGTCGGCTTCGATCTTCACGATCTCCGCCTCGTGTCGCTGGCGAACCCGGCCCTTCTCGGCGAGGCTCTGCTCCACCGCGGATCGCTTGGTCGCCTCTTCCTGCTTGATCGTGTAGTTCTCGTAGATCGTCCTGGCGAGTTCGAATTCCTTGACTCTGGCTTCGGCTTCGATCATCGCGATTCGATCCGCTTCGTACTCGTCGAAGGAGACCCAGCCGTTGCCGAGAAGCTTCTCCGCATCGGCCGCCCGCCGGACCGTCCGATCCCGGTTGATGCGGGCGGTCTCGATATCGAGTTCCAACTTCTGTCGAGCGGTGACGACGCCACCTTCCTCCCAGGCCTTGAGATCGAGGTTGGCGATCTCGATCTGGAGGTCAGCCTTTTCCAGATCGCTGGCCATGGTCGACTGTCGAATCGCGAGGGACTGTTCCGCCGCGATCACGGAGCTCTCGGAGGTCTGGACCTTGTCCTCGCCATCCTTGATCCGGTCAACCAGCTCGTCATCGGCGAGTCGAAGGATGATGTCACCCTTCCGGACGAACGACCCTTCGCCGACCACTTCGGTGATCACGGCACGCGTTTCGAGGAGGTTTCGGATCTCGACCTGGCTTCCCGCCACGAGTTCACCAGAAGCAGGAATCATGATCTCGAAGTCGCCACGCCCGACCGTGTGCATGTCCGCGGCGTCGACCACCTGAGCCGTCGTGGACCGATCACCCAGAGTCAGGGACAGGATCACCCCGACGATTGCGATGGCGAGAACGCCGATCACCCAGGAAACGGCCTTGCCGGCACGGCGCGGGGACATGGGGGCATCGAAATCGCATTGAGGTGCTTGCATGGCGGTTCCTGGCATGAAACGGATTGGGGCCGACCGGGGAAGATCGACCCGGAGCAGGTCTCTTCTACTACAACGAGCGTTTTCCGTTGCAAATTGCCTCTGGAAAACACTGGAACCGGGCAGACCTACAGCAGGAATCGGGCCACCCATACGTCCCAGTTCGGACGGGCGAGCCACCGGGATTCAGATCGAACCGGGTCAGACCGCCCAATAACCTCTTTCGAGGATCAAAACATGATCCCTCGATGCCAGCGGGGGAGTACCGTCTCCCCGCATGCGCCTGACCCCTCTCACCGCCGATCTTCTGATGCTGCTCACCGCCGCGATCTGGGGACTCGGCTTCATCGCCCAGAAGGAGGCGATGGATGCCATCGGACCCCTCACCTTCAACGCCGTTCGATTCGGCATCGGCGCCCTCGCGGTCGCCCCGCTCCGCTTCCTCATCCCTCGGATCCATCATGGAGATGGACCAGCGGATCGCCGACGCGAACGTCGCCTGCTGATCCGGGGTTCGATCCTGCTCGGGCTCGTGGTCGCGGCCGCCTCCGCGCTGCAGCAGTGGGGGATCGTGGGCACCGAAGCCGGCCCGGCGGGGTTCATCACCGGTCTCTACGTCGTGTTCACCCCGATCATCGGGATGCTGCTGGGCGTCCGAACCAATCTCGCGACCTGGATCGGTTGCG
>NYSY01000157.1 GCA_002683215.1 Planctomycetaceae bacterium | reverse complement strand
GCCCGGGGAGCGAACTACGCTCCGCAGCGGTGGGTCCGCCGGTTCCGTCGGATTCGAATGCTACATCGGCGATCGACGCCGTGGACGATCAATCCGCCCGCCCACCTTCGATCGTGACCCGTTCGACGAGCCCGGAGCGGATCTTTTCGACCCCGGATCCCAGTTCGCCGATCGGATCCGGCGGCACGATGTCGACCACCTTCTGGCCGAGCTCGATCTCGCCGGCTTCCACCCTCGCTTCGAAGGCCTTGCATTCCTGGAGAAGCCGGTCGAGGATTTCAGCCTCCGGGACGTTGGCGACCTTCTCGCCCTGCACGTAGATGATGCCGCGTCGATCGCCGGCGAAGACCGCGACGTCGGCGCCTTCGGCCTCGCCGGGGCCGTTCACGATGCAGCCCATCACCGCCACCTTGATCGGGAGTTCGATCTCCGCGTCGAGCGTCCGCTTCACGTCCTCGACCAGGGTGAAGAGATCGACCTGGATGCGGCCGCAGGTCGGGCAGGCGATCAGCTCGATGCCCTTGCGGGGTCGCATGTCGAGGGAGCAGAGGAGTTCGACGCCGTCTTCCACCTCGTAGACCGGATCGCTGGCGTAGCTGATGCGGATGGTGTCGCCGATGCCGTTGGCGAGCAGCGTGCCGAGGGCGGCGATCGATCGGACCGAGCCGGTCTCCCGGGTGCCCGCGTGGGTGACCCCGAGGTGCAGCGGGTAGTCGAATCGCTTCGAGATCTCGGTGTAGGCGTCGATCACCAGCCGGGCGTCCATCGACTTCGCGCTGATCGCGACGTCGTGGAAGTCACGGGCCTCGAAGATTTCGAGGTACTCCTCGAGCTTCGCGATCATGATCGCGAGCAGGTGGCCGGAGCGATGGCCCTCGAAATACGCGCCGAGCTCCTCCTGTCGCTTCTGCTTGTCCTTTCGCTCGATGATCGAACCCTCGTTCACGCCGATTCGGATCGGAATGCCGGCCGCCTTGCAGGCGTCGATCACCGCGTTCACCTGATCGCGGTCGCTGATGTTGCCGGGATTCAGTCGGATCTTGTGGACGCCGGCCTCGACCGCCTCGAGGGCCCGCTTGTAGTGGAAGTGCACGTCCGCCACGATGGGCACGGGCGTGGACTTCATGATCTCGGCCAGGGCCTCGGTGTCCTTCCGCGCGGGGACCGCGACACGGACGATGTCCGCGCCGGCGTCCGACAGCTTCGTGATCTCGGCGAGGCAGGTGTCGATGTCGTGGGTGTAGCACGAGGTCATCGACTGCACCGAAGGCAGGGCGGTTCCGCCGATGGTCACGCGGCCTACGCGGTCGTCGCCGAGGGTGAAGGACCTGGTCTGGCGTCGCTGGTAGCTCATGTGATTGATTGTAGGTGAGGGGAGCGGTCTCGGACACGTTTCGGGTCCATTCGGTAGCATCCGAGGGTCGTCCGATCTGGCGACCGTCCACGGCGTTGCCGTGAATGCAGGCCCGGTTCCAGGCCCGGATCCCGGTCTTCTATCCAGAGACATGCCCCGGAGCCTCGCCGATGACCATGGCCGAAACCCCCATCCGAACCAGTGGTGCCGTCAAGTTCAAGCTGTCCTTGATGATGTTCCTCCAGTACGCGATCTGGGGCGCCTGGCTGCCCATTCTCTATCCCTTCCTCCTCGGGTACCGCGGGTTCAGTCTTGAAGAGACCGGGCTCTGTATCTCGGCGGGCGCCATCGGCGCGATCTTCGGGCCGTTCCTGGCCGGCCAGCTCGCCGACCGGCTCTTCTCCACCGAGAAGCTGCTTGCCGCGAGCCATTTCATCGGTGCCATCCTGGTCTACCTTCTGGCCACGGCCGATGGGTTCGTTCCGTTCGTCGTGCTCTCGGGGGTCTACGGGTTCGTCTACGCCCCGACCCTCTCTCTGACCAACTCGATCTCCTTCGCCCACATCGCCGACCGTGACCGGGACTTCGGTCCGATCCGAGTCTGGGGCACGGTTGGCTGGATCGTGGCGGGAATCCTCGTTGGGCAGTGGCTGCTGCGGACCGCGACTCCGGATCTCGCCGGCATGTCGTATGGGGTGTCCTCGACCCAGCTGGCCACCGATCCCGACCAGTTCATTCCGATTCTGCTTGAGGAGAATCCAGCCGTTCGGGACAGCTTCGCCGCCGGGGCCGCGAACTGGGCCGCTGAGGAGAAGATTTCCACCGCCGACTCCGGGGATGTGGTCGTGGCGTACATGGCCATGAAGATCCGGAAATCAGTCGCCGACGAGGAAGCGAAGGTCGGAACGGAGATTCAGAACGGGGGGGCGGCGCCGACGGCGGAGGAACGGCAGGCCGGCATGGCCCAAGCCGCTCAGCAGGTGGTTCAGGCCGGCCTTCAGGATCGAGGACGACGATTCGCCTTCAGCATGAGCGCCATTCTCGGTCTGGTGATGGCCGTCTTCTGCTTGTTCCTGCCACACACCCCGCCGACCCGGGTCGAAGGCGGCTCCCAGCGAAAGCTGGCGTGGGCCGAGGCCTTCTCGGAGATCAGGTTGCAGCCGTTGCTGACACTGTTTCTGATCGCGGTGCCGGTCAGCATGATCCACCAGTTCTACTTCGTCTTCACCAGTGATTTCGTCACGGGGATCCAGAACACCACCGGGAGCGCGGGTGCCGACCAGTTCGCGGCGGCGGTGAATCAGGTCTTCGGCGTGGGTGGCGGTGGACTGATGACCATCGGCCAGATGAGCGAGATTCTCGTTCTCGCCATGATTCCGTTCTTCGCGAAGTCGCTTGGCCGCAAGCGGCTCCTCCTCATCGGACTCGCCTCCTACGCCCTCCGCATGGCGCTCTTCGCGTACAGCCCCACGCTCGTGCCCGTGCTGTTCGGGGTCGCGCTCCATGGCCTGTGTTTCGGCTGCTTCATCTTCGTCGCCTTCATGGTGGTCGATGAGCACACCACCCCCGACATTCGGGCCACCGCCCAGAATCTCTTCAATCTGGTGATCGTCGGCATCGGCATCATCGTCGGCAGCTACTTCGCCACCGCGGTGGTCGGAAGTTGGGCTGAAATCCCCGAAGCCGATGGTGGGGGCATGGATTACACGAAGTTGTTCAGCGTCCCGATGTGGATGGCCATCGCCTGCTTCCTGGTGATGCTGGTCGCCTATCCGCGGCATTCCAAGCCGATCGCTGCCGGCTGAACGTTCGGGAATCTGATCCGATCTTCAAACGACGACCGCCCGTGGCTGCATGCCGCGGGCGGTCGTCGTTCCGGTCTCCGGTCGATCGCCGCGTCAGCCGGCCTTGCGGGGGCTGGTGTCCGCGACGGCGTCGGGATGGATGGGGAGGTCCTGGAGCAGGCCCGGCACCACGAGGTCGGCGATCGGCGTGCCTTCCTCGATCGGCGTTCCGTCCATGCGGGTGATCATCGGCATGGGGGGGGCCTTCAGGTGCTTCTTGAGATCCTTCTCGAGCTGTTCACGGACTGGTTCCTCGAGCTTCGCGAATCCCTCGCGACCGCGGCACTTCGGGAACCCGCTGCAGCCGAGCCAGGGGCCGCGCTTGCCCTCCCGCAGATTGAGGGGCTTCTCCTCGCACTTCGGGCACTCGAGATCGGTCACCAGCGGCGGCGGTGAGGGAAGCTTGAGGCAGCCCTTCTTGTCGAGGTTCAGGACGAACTTCACCTCGGGGAAGTTCGGGCTCGCCATGAACTTTCCGAACCGGCCGGTCCGCAGGATCAGCTGGGAGCCGTCCTCCGGGCACTTGATGTCGACCATCTCCGGGAGAAGCGGTCGGCCGGTGCGGTCGATGGGGGCGGCGTAGTCGCAGTCCGGGTAGGCGGTGCAACTCAGGAACCGACCGTTTTTTCCGAATCGGTAGCAGGTCATCGCGCCGCACTTCGGGCACGCGTACGGGGCGGGCTGCGTCTCCGCCTTCGCATGGCCGAGCTCCTCGTGGGCCCGCTCCAGCGATTCGCTGAAGCGTCCGTAGAAGTCGCGGAGCATCTCACGCCACTCGACGTGCTCCTCCTCGATCGCGTCGAGCCGCTTCTCGAGGTCCCGGGTGTATCCGAAGTCCATGAGGCGGGGGAACGCCTCGACCATCTTGTCGGTCACGACCTCGCCGAGATCGGTCGCGAAGAAGCGTCGATCCTCCTGCAGCGCGTAGTTGCGATCCTGGATCACCTTGATGATCGATGCGTAGGTCGAGGGCCGGCCGATCCCCTCGTCCTCGAGCTTCTTGACCAGCGAGCCCTCGTTGTAGCGGGGCGGCGGGGAGGAGAACTTCTGCTTCGGTTCGATCGAGAACGGGGCGGTCTCGTCGCCCTTCGCGAAGGTCGGGAGGACCTGCTCGTCGCTCGCGGCCACGCCGCCGACCCGCGTCCATCCGTCGAAGGCGAGCACCCGGCCGTTGGCCTTGAGCACGGCGCCGGTGTCGCGGTCGGAACGCTTGAAGCGGATCGCGGTCGAATCCCACTGGGCGTTCGTCATCTGGCAGGCGACGAACCGGTTCCAGATCAGTCGGTAGAGCTTCAGCTGCTCCTCGTTCAGCGACGACGCGAGCTGTTCCGGGGTGCGACGGGGGTCGGTCGGCCGGATCGCTTCGTGGGCCTCCTGCGCGTCCTTGTTGCTGGAACCGTAGAAGCGGGGCTTCTCGGGCAGGTAGGCCTCGCCGTGTCGCTGTCCGATGTACTCGCGAGCCTGGGCGATCGCATCGGCGGAGAGGTGCGTCGAGTCGGTTCGCATGTAGGTGATGAGACCGACCTGGCCCTCACCCGGGATCGGAAGGCCCATGTAGAGGACCTGGGCGATCCGCATGGTCCGGTCCGTCGCGAAGCCGAGGGCGTTGCTCGCGGAGACCTGCAGCGAGCTGGTGATGAACGGTGCGAAGGGCTTCGAACTCTTGCGGGTCGTCTCGATCGAGTCGACCGCGTACCGGGTGGCCGGGTCGAGCGTTCCGCTCACGGTTCGACGGAACCGGGCCGGGCCCTTGCCGGCCGCATCCTCTTCGGACGCGACCGAGACGTCGGTCAGCCCGACGGCCGCGGCGACGTCGGTCATCGGGGCGGAGAGGTCCTCGATCTCGTCGGCCTTGCAGCCGACGGCGAACCGGCCGCCGCCGACCTCGACGAGCTCGGTCCGCAGGCCGCGGTGGTCCGAGAGCCAGGCGTTCTGACGCTTGATGGTGGGGGGCTTGCCCTTGTCGTCGAGGGTCGAGATGAACTCGGACCATCCTTCCGCGAGCTGGGACGCGGTCGCCGGGTCGAGGGCGAGTTTCACGCCGACCTCCCACGATTCGTCGGGGACGAACGCGTCGATCTCGCGTTCGCGTTCGACGATCAGCCGAGTGGCGACCGACTGCACCCGGCCGGCCGAGAGTCCGCGAGCGACCTTCTTCCAGAGCAGTGGGGACGCCTGATAGCCGACGATCCGGTCGAGGATGCGGCGGGCCTGCTGGGCGTTCACCTTGTATTCGTCGATGGCCCGGGGCTTGTCGAAGGCCCGGGCGATCTCGTTCTTGGTGATCGCGTTGAACACCACCCGCTTGGCCTCGTCGGGCTTGACGCCGAGGATGTTGGCGAGATGCCACGCGATCGCCTCCCCTTCCCGGTCGAGGTCGGTCGCGAACCAGATCTCCGTCGCACCCTTGGCGGCCTTCTTCAGGTCGGTGACGGTCTTCTTCTTGGCCTCCAGGACCTCGTAGGTCGGATCGAAGTCGTTTTCGAGATCGACGCCGGGTACTGGCTGCTTGGAGCCCTTGGGGGCCTTGCTCGGCAGGTCCCGGACGTGACCGACCGAGGCCGTCACCACGAACTCTGGCCCGAGGTAGCGGTTGATGGTCTTGGCCTTCGCCGGACTCTCGACGATCACCAGCTGTTTGCCGGCCGCGGAGGGCGTCTTGAAGCTGGCGGTCTTTTTCGAGGTCTTCTTCTTGGAGGACGTCTTCTTCTTGGTCACCGTCTTCGCCGTCTTCTTGGACGTCGACTTCTTGGCAGGGGACTTCTTCGTGGTCTTCTTCTTGGCCATGTGGAGGTGCTTCGGCGATCGACGTCCCGGGCGGTCGAGTTCACCGCTCCGGGGGGATTGGGGGGACGAACAGAGGTTGGCGACGCGACCCGACCCATGCGGATTCGGCCAGCCGGTGGGGCGGCATTGAAAGATTGATTGGGGGTGTTCGTCAAGCCGCGATCAAAAAAGCCCCTTCAGTGGCCTGAAAATGGACATCGAGGCAGTAAATGCGCCGATCTGGAAGCCCCATCTTTTTTTTACGACGGTTCGATCGCGGGAATCAGGGTCCTCACGACGGCGTCGGCGACCTCGCTCGCGGTTCGGTCGGTGGGATCCAACCGAATCGTCCCCGGGATCGCCGCGAAACGCCGAAGCCAGGTTCGCTGCTGCTTTCCGTATCGGCGGGTCCGGATCTTGATGCGTTCGACGGCGGCTTCGAGCGTGCAGCCTCCCTCGAGGTGATCGAGGAGTTCCCGATAACCGACCGCTTCGCGGGCCTGGGGTCCGAGGCCGCCTTCGGTTCGGAGGCGGTCGACTTCGTCGAGGAATCCCGAATCGAGCATCGCCTTCACGCGGGCGTTGATCCGCTTGTTCAGCTGGTCGACGGGGCGATCGAGGACGACCAGACGGACATCGGGCCGGCTTCGGGGTGCATCCGTCCATTGCTGCTTGTGATCGGAAAGCGGTCTTCCGGTGATCGCATGCACCTCGAGGGCTCGAATCATCCGGCGGCGATCGTTTCGGTGGATCCGATCGGCGGACGGGGGGTCGATCTTCCGGAGTCGCTGGTGCAGCCCCTCGTCGTCGTACGCCTCGAGGTCGCGTCGGATCGCGTCGTCCCGCCCCGGGCCGTCGAAGACGCCCTCGAGCATCGACCGGATGTAGAGGTTGGTCCCGCCGACCACGATCGGGTGCGCTCCGCGTCCCCGAATGGATTCGATCGCTCGATTCGCCTCGTCGAGCCAGTCCCGCACCGTGAATTCCGCACCGCGGGGATCGGCGAAACCGCAGAGGTGATGCGGGGCCTCGGCGCGTTCCTCGGCGGTCGGCTGGGCGGTGCCGATCGACATCCCGCGGTACACCTGCATCGAGTCGGCGAGGAGGCACTCCCCACCGCCGGGGAGCCGTCGGGCCAGTTCGATCGAAACCGCGGTCTTGCCGCTGGCGGTCGGCCCCAGCAGGGCGATGATCGGCGGAACCGGAACCGCGGCGTCTCGAGATGGAGTCGGATCGATCGTCACGCGAAGCGACGGTAGCGACCGGGACCCTCGTCGTCGATATCATCCGCGTCCGCGTGGCGTTCGGCCCCGCATCCCTCGGACCGCCTGCTTCGGAGCTTCCATTGACCACCGCCCCCCGACCGACCATCGATTCCGTGGACGTCGCCGGACGCACCGTGCTCGTCCGCGTCGACTTCAACGTGCCGCTCGCGGCCGGGAAGATCACCGACGACAGCCGGATCGTGGCCGCGGTTCCCACCATCCGATCGATTCTCGATCGCGACGGAGCGTGCGTCCTCATGAGCCACCTGGGACGTCCCGCGGGCACCGGATACGAAGCAAATTTCTCGCTGCAACCAGTCGGCGCCCGACTCGCGGAACTGCTCGGTCGCCCCGTCGTCGTGCCGGGCGAGGGGAGCGTCGATGATGCCGCCGCCGCCGCGGTGGCCGCGATCGGTCCCGGCGAGGTGGTGCTGCTGGAGAACCTCCGGTTCCATGCCGGAGAGAAGAAGGCCGACGCCGACTTCGCCGCGGCGCTGGCGGCCTACGGCCAGGTCTACTGTCAGGATGCTTTCGGCGCGGCGCACCGGGGCGACGCCTCGATGGTCGCGGTGCCCGACGCGATGTCCGATTCCCCTCGAGTCGCGGGAAGGCTGCTCGAAGCGGAACTCAAGTATCTCGCGGACGCGATCGAATCGCCGGCGCGGCCGTTCGTCGCGGTGCTCGGCGGGGCGAAGATCTCCGACAAGCTCGGAACGATCCGGCATCTCGCCGGCCGGGTCGACACCCTCGTGGTGGGTGGCGCGATGGCGTTCACGCTCCTGCGTGCGATGGGGCACGTGGTCGGAAGGAGCCTGGTCGAGGAAGCGATGATCGAGGAGGCGGGGGAGATCATCAAGGCGGTCGAGGCCACGAGCACCAGGCTCCTGCTCCCCACGGACTTCGTCTGTGCCGCGGCGCCCGAGGCCGGCGTCGCGACGACGACCTGTGGTCGGGACATCGAGGGGGATCTGATGGGGCTCGACATCGGCCCCGAATCGGTCGCCTCGTTCGCCGCCGCGGTCCGCGGTGCGAAGACGGTGGTCTGGAACGGTCCGATGGGGCTCTTCGAGATTCCGCCCTTCGATACCGGGACGCTGGCGGTCGCGCAGGCCATGATCGAGGCGACCGAGGGCGGTGGCATCACCGTGGTCGGCGGCGGCGACACCGCGGCCGCGGTCAACGACCTCGGGCTCGCCGTCGGATTCAGTCATGTCTCGACGGGCGGTGGCGCCAGCCTCCGCATGCTGGAAGGCGGGCCGATGCCGGGGGTGGAGGCGCTCGGGACCGTCTGAGCCGGCTGATCCGGACCGGCGGAGACCCCGGATCCGGGGATACGGGCGTGCCTTCGAGGGCCTTCGCGGCTACGCTGGAGAGGTCGAACCGGGACCGTGCCGTGCATCAGGCCGCCCGAGAACCGGAACGGGCCGGCCGATTGACACCGCTTTTCTCTGAAAGCGGGTTCGAGGGACGAAAGACCTTCATCCGCTTCATCAACGACCAGGAGACGTCCGTACATGTTTCACCGAATGATCACCGCCACCGCCGCCGTCGCCGTTCTCGCGGCCTCCAGCATCGCCGCCGACCTCAAGGTCGGCGACAAGGCGCCCGCCGTCGAGGTCGAGGAGTGGATCCAGGGTGAGACGACCGTGGGCGAGGGCAAGCCCTACGTCGTCGAGTTCTGGGCGACCTGGTGCGGACCCTGCCGCACCTCGATCCCCCACATCAACGATCTCTACAAGAAGT
The DNA here is from genome assembly GCA_002683215.1 of Planctomycetaceae bacterium. Lineage (GTDB taxonomy): Bacteria > Planctomycetota > Phycisphaerae > Phycisphaerales > SM1A02 > UBA12014. Next base: position 7,494 of record NYSY01000157.1, on the reverse strand, counting down.
ACAAGAGCAAGGGCCTCTCCGTCATCGGCGTCACCGACGAGAAGAAGGCGATCGGCAAGGTCAAGAGCTTCGTGCGGAGCCGCGGTGATTCGATGAGCTACTCGATCGCGGTCGACAGCGGCGGCACCAACCAGAACTTCATGAAGGCCGCCGGGCAGAGCGGGATCCCCACCGCGTTCATCGTGGCCAACGACAACACGATCGCGTACATCGGCCATCCGATGGATCCCCGGTTCGAGGACATCCTCGGCAAGGTGGTGGCGGGCCGCTACAGCCCGAAGCTGATGAAGAAGGCCGCCCCCAAGCTCGCCGCCGCGGAGCGGGCCGCGAAGGTCCGGAACTACGGTGACGCCTACGGCCACATGGACGAGGTCATCGAACTCGACAACGGGGTCTTCGCCCAGGTCGCGATCGACAAGTACCGCATGATGGCCGCCGACCAGAAGGATGCCGCCGGAGCCTCGGAATGGGCGGGCGAGATGGTGGCGATGTACGGCAACGACGCCGGCGCCCTCGCCATGATCGCGGAAGTGACTTCGGCGGATCCCGACGATTCGCTTCGCAACCTCGACGTCGCCCGCAGGGCGGCGGACCGGATGCTGGCCAAGGCCGGTGCCCGGGATCCCGAGGCGCTCGCGGTCTCGGCGCTCGTCGCGTTCCACGCCGGCGATTCGGACCGGGCGGTCCGGGAGCAGATGACCGCGTGGATGACCGCGTCGCCGGACATGAAGCCCGACTACAAGCGGGACCTCGACATCTATCGCGGACAGGCCGCCCGGCCCAACGCGAGCCGTCGCTGAGCCACCGGTGGGATGAATGCGGATTGATGCACCTCGGCCGGCCCCGGAACGGAGCCGGTCGTCACCGAACCCCGACCCGGAAACCCCGATGATCGACACTTCGGCCGGCGTCACCGACGCCCACACCCGCCCGCTCGACGGGCCGCTGGTCTCGGCGTCGATCCTCTCCGCGGACTTCGCACGGCTCGGCGAGCAGTGCGTGGAGGTGCTGGAAGCGGGCGCCGACACGCTCCACGTCGACGTCATGGACGGGCACTTCGTTCCGAACCTCTCGATGGGACCGGCGATCTGCGCCGGCGTCCGCCGGGCGGTCGACGCCTTCATCGACGTCCACCTGATGGTCACGGATCCGCTCGCGTATCTCGAACCGTTCGCCGCGGCCGGCGCGAACCACTGCACCGGGCACGTCGAGGTGCTGGACATGCCGCTCGAGTTCCGGAACCGCTGCCACGCGCTCGGCATGTCCGCGGGCATCGCCATCAACCCGAAGACGCCGCTCGAGGCGCTCGACGGCGTGGCGGAGGCCTTCGACCTGGTCCTCGTCATGAGCGTCCATCCCGGATTCAGCGGGCAGTCCTTCATTCCCGAAGTGCTCGAGAAGACCCGGGCGATCTCGGCCCGGCAGTCATCGACGCAACGGCTGGAGATGGACGGCGGCGTCTCGCCCGCGAACGCCGAGGCGGTCCGCGCCGCCGGATGCGACGTGCTCGTCGCGGCGAGCGCGATCTTCGGCGGCGACGACTACGCGGGAACCATCGCGGCCCTGCGCGGCGGCGGCCGGGACTGATGCGTCGGGGCGGACGCACGAGACTGCTGTGGGTCATCCGCTGTGGCGAGACCGAGTGGGACGCCGAGGAGCGACTTCGCGGCGACGAGGATCTGCCGATCACCGCCGCCGGCGAGGCCGCGACCCGGGAGGCACTCGAGCGGGCGGCCTCGAACCCCTTCTCAACGCCCGGCACGATCCATCACCCGCTTGATCAGGCCGCGGTGACGACGGCGACGATCGCCGGCAGGATCCTCGGCGGGCGCCGCCGGGGCAACGACGAACTCGCGGACCCCGCGATGGGGGTGCTGGCGGGAATCACCCTGGAAGAGCTCCGGGATCGATTCGAACGGCGCGCCCGGCAGTGGGAGGAGGACCCCTCGACCCTCGTACCGCCCGACGGCGAACCCTTCGAGGACGCCCGGGTGCGGCTGATCGAGGCGATGGTGGATCTGCTCCGGCGGAATCGAAGCGAGGCGGTGGGGGTCGTGCTCCACGATCTGGGCGCCGGCTTCATCCGCGCGGCCCTCGCGGGATCACCCCGAGGCAACCCGCGTCGGTGGATGGAAGGGCGGGGTCGGGTCGAGACCTGGGCACTGCCGGCCGATGCGGTGGCGCGGCTGGAGGCTTCGGTCGAGACGGTGGGACAGCTCGATGCGAGTTGATCCGTTTTCGCCGGTATCCGGGTGTGAGTGGTATCCTCGACGCGTCACTCGGCTTCCGCAGGGGAAGTCCGCGGACCCTCGACTCCGTTTTTTCGAGAGAACACCGTGAGCAAGCAGACCTGGGATCAGGCCGACGTCGCGACCAAGAAGCCCGTCCCCGACGGGCTCTGGGTCCAGTGTCGGAAGTGCGGCGCGACGATCTTCGGCAAGACGATGGAGGCTGCCCTCAACGTCTGTCCGAAGTGCGACCACCACCATCGGATCACCGCCCGGGTGCGGATGGAGCAGCTGGTCGACCCCGGAAGTTTCGAACCGTTCAACGCCGATCTGACGGCGGCCGATCCGCTCGGGTTCGTCGACGTGAAGCCCTACAAGAGCCGCATCGAAGCGGCACGTCGCAAGAGCGGTGAGAACGACGGATGCCTCACCGGCGTCGGATTCGTGAAGGGTCGGAAGGTCGTGCTGGGGGCGATGGATTTCGCGTTCCTCGGCGGTTCCATGGGGTCGGTGGTCGGTGAGAAGCTCGCCCGGGCCACGGAACACGCGCTCGACCACGATCTGCCCCTGGTGATCGTTTCCTGCTCCGGCGGGGCACGGATGCAGGAGTCCGGCTATTCCCTGATGCAGATGGCGAAGACCTCCGCGGTGCTCGCCCGGTTCGACGAGGCGGGCGGGCTGTTCATCTCGGTACTGGCCGACCCGACGACCGGCGGCGTCACCGCGAGTTTCGCGATGCTCGGCGACGTGATCCTCGCGGAGCCGAAGGCCCTGATCGGATTCGCGGGGCCGCGGGTGATCCGCAACACGATCCGCCAGGACCTCCCGGAAGGATTCCAGACCTCGGAGTTCGTCCGCGACTCGGGATTCGTCGACCGGATCGTCCATCGTCGTGATCTCCGCAGCGAGATCGGTCGCATCATCGACTACGCGGGCAAGTGAGCCGATGACCCAAGCGATCGCTCCAGCCGCCGGTTGGCGGCGTGTCGCTCTCCTCAGCGTGCTTCATGCCGCCTGCTGGACGCTCGCGTTCCCACCGTTCGAACTGTGGTTTCTCGCCTTCGTCTCGGTCGGCCCGCTCGCCGTCGCGGCGGTGGCCGCGGCTCGAACCCGCACCCTCGCGGTCTGCGTCTTCGTGGCGTCCATGCTCGGCTGGATGGTGCTGAATCGCTGGGTCGGTGCGATCAGCGGGGCGGGTCTGCCGGCGATCGGCGCGTATCTCGCGTCGGGCACCGTGGTGGCGGCCCTGTGCATTCGCCGGATCGGACGATCCACTCGTTTCGCCCGCGTGCCGCTCGCGGCCCTGCTGCCGATCGCGTGGCTCGGCGTCGAACATCTTCGGGGGCACATCGTCTTCGACGGCTACCCCTGGTACCTCGTCGGCCAGCCGCTCATCGCGTGGCTGCCGCTGGCACAGGTGGCGGACCTCGCCGGCGTCCTCGCGGTCGGGATTCTTCCGTTGGCGGTCTCCGGCGTCGTCGCCGACGCCTTCCTCGCCCGTGGTTCGGTGGCGAGTCGGCGGGCGGGGATCCTCGGGACCGCGGCGGTCGCGGTCTTCGTCGTCGCCTACGGGGTCATGCAGGTCCGGCCGATTTCGCCGACGCCGGACGGACCGGTGATCATGGCGATCCAGACCGATGTTCCGCAGTCCAACAAGGTCGCCTGGTCGCTCGAGCAGCAGCAGCGTGACTTCGTCCGCTTCCGCGACGCGACCTACGCCGCCGCGGTCGATGCGGCCGAGGCGGGAATCCACGTCGACCTCTGCGTGTGGCCTGAGACGATGCTGCCCGGGCCGGGGTTCGAAGCGGCCGCGCTCGACACGCTGGAGGGTGCCGGATACTGGCCGGGGCGTCGATTCGTCCTCGCGGCCCGGGATCTGGTGGATGCGACCGGCACGCCCACGCTCTTCGGAACGTCGACGGTGCCGGCGTTCGTCGAGGGCGATGAAGGGCTCGTCGCCGCATCGAGGTACAACAGCGTGGTGCTGGTCGAGCCCGAAGGGCCGGTGGTCCCGCCCCGCTACGACAAGGTCTTCCTCACACCCTTCGGCGAGACGATGCCCTACATCCGGGCATGGCCGTGGCTGCAGGACCGGATGCTCGCGATCGGGGCGCGGGGCATGCAGTTCAACCTCGATGCCGGCGTGGCGATCACCCGCTTCGAGGTCGGCTGGACCGACGCCGCAGGCGGGGCCCGCCGACTCGGTGTCGCCACCCCGATCTGCTTCGAGGACACCGTCCCGGAACTCTGCCGGGCGATGGTCTGGGGCGACGACGGCGAGAAGGTGGCGGGCCTGCTGGTCAACGCCAGCAACGACGGCTGGTTCGGCGACTCGGATGGGATTCGTCGGCTCCACAACCAGGTCGCTCGGTTCCGCTCGATCGAGAATCGCGTGCCCCTGGTTCGAGCGGTCAACACCGGCATCTCCTGCACGGTGGATTCCTCCGGGCGGCTGGTGGATCGGGTGCCCGCCCGGGAGTCCGGGATCCTCGGGCCCCGGGCGATCGAACTCGATGACCGGGTTCCGATCTTCGCGACGGTGGGCGCGTGGCCCGGGCGAGCGGTGCTGCTCGGGCTGGTCGTGATGCTGCTGGTCCCGAGCCGGCGTCCGGCGGCCGCGTCACCGTCGGAACCCGATTCAGGCGGGGCGTGACGCGCGGTTTCCGGCAAACTGGCGTCGGAGCGCGTGATTTGCCGATGGCAGACGTCGGGATACGATGCCGTCCATTCCGGCGGAGCCGGATTTGAATTTCCACCAGGAAGGTGACACGACATGACCGATCGACTCCGATGCCTGCCCTTGTTCGCGGGCGTCCTCGCGACCCTGGCTTTCGCCGGTGGATGCGTCCCCGCCGATCCCTCGAAGCCCTGGAGCACCCGTGACCAGAGCAAGACGGTCGAGGCCGGGGAATCCGGCTACCAGATCGTCCGGCCGATCATCATGGATCCCGCCGAGTCCGTGCCGCGTGGTGACGTGCAGCCGGAGATCCGCGGTGTGGCGAGCGTCGTGGTCGACCCGCCCGAAGTGGAAGTGGCGTTGGAAGTGGTGGCACCGACCGGTCCGATCGTCCTCCGGGGGACGACGCCGGCCGCCCGGTCCGTCTCCTGGTTGCTCAACGCGGTGGTGGACCCCCAGCCGATCGTTCGTGCCACCGCGTACGAAGCTCTGGAAGGTGATCCGGACGCCCTCTACGAAGCAGCGCCGTTCGGCCTCATCGACGAGAACCGCGGGGTTCGATTCGTGGCCGCGATGTCGGCCGGTGACGCGGGTCTGGCCGGGCTCGCGCCGCTGATCTCGCCGTTGCTCTCGGATCCGTCCGCGTCGGTCCGGGCCGCCGCGATCTACGCGATGAACAAGATCGGTGAAGGCGCCGATCCATCGCCGCTCGCCGCGATGGCTCGCAGCGACGATCCCGAAGTTCGTGCGAACGCCTACCTCGTACTCGGGCTGATGGGGAATCCGAGTGCGATTCCGCTGATCGAATCGACGCTCGGAAAGGGCATGCGCCTGGTGAATCCGATGCGGGTCCGGCTCACCGAACTGCAGGCGGCGGAAGCATTGGTGTTGCTGGGTGACCAGGAGGACATCGAACCGATCCGGGCCGCGTTGTTCACCCCGGTCGAGCAGGGGGAGATCACGGTCCTGGCCTGCGACATGCTCGGGCGACTCGGTGACGAGCAGGCTCGAGCCATGCTTTTTCGCATGATCGCCGCGAGCGGCAATCAGGCCCGGCCACCCGAGATTCAAATGGCCGCCACCGCGGCGCTCTTCCGATTGGGGCCGCCCCTTCCGGAAAAACTTGAGAACCTGATTCTCTCGCAGGTTGGCGACCGGGATCCGCGCCGCCGGGTTCAGGCGGCGGCCTGTCTCGCGGTCGTGCCGGGACAGCAGGCGCTGGCAGCGCTCGAAGGGCTTCTCGCCGACGGTGAGCCGATGGTTCGAACCGCCGCGGCGGGGGCGATCCTGAGCCGCTCGGACAGCCGGCGGACCTCGGCCGCGGCCGTCCCGAATTGACACTGGCGGCCGTGAGGGGTACAAGAAACCGCTTCAAGATGGCGTGCGTAGGGATTTTCATCCCTTCGACCGCTTGAATGCTTCCACAGGTTGTGGGAACATTCCGACCTTCGACCGACGAAGCCCCTTCGGGCAGATCGGTCTGGACGACCCCTCGCTCCGGTCACCGTGGCCGGGACGCGGAGTTCAGGATGAACGCTCGGCGGAATGCTCCGTCGAAGACAGGTTGCCAGGTTCGGCCTCGAAGGATTCGACGCCGGCCCATTCGAACGCTTGACAGACTCGATCGGCTCGACGCCCGTCCGATCAGATCCGACCGACCAGAAAGGACTCCCTCTTGCATCTTCTTACCAAGCTCTTCATCGTCCTCGTCTCACTGCTCGCAGTGATGATCACGCCGCTGGTTGCGGTGAACGCGGTGAACGAGGCCTCGTTCAAGTCGAAGTGGATGGCTTCGAACCAGGGCAAGAATGCGGCGCTCGAGAATCTCGACGCCGAGCAGAAGGTCCGGATGGCCGAAGCCGCCGCGGCCTCGGTCCAGGTGAAGGAGCTGGAGCTTCGGATCGCCGAACTCCAGCGAAACTCCGACGGCAAGAACGCGGAGGTCTCCCGCCTGCAGGGTGAGCTCACGATCGCTCGTTCCGGCCAGGAGGAGATCAACGCCCGCATCGGCATGATGGCCGAGACCCAGCAGGCCCAGCAGAAGCTCGGAGAGACCCTCGTGGTCGAACTCCGGTCGCTTCGAACCCGCGCCGTCGACGCCGAGCGTCAGTCGGTCGACCTCGAGGAAGAGCTCGGAATCATCAAGTCCCAGCTCGAAGTCGCGGAAGCCGCCCGCCGGGCGCTGCAGGAGGAAGTCCAGCAGCTCAACGACGAGCGTGATCAGGCCGTCGACAAGATCGCCCGATACGTCGCCTACATCGGTGAACTGCCGTCCGCCCGAGCCGGTGCGGCCGCGGGAACCCTTCCCGCCGACCGCAACCTCTCCTCCACCGTGATCAGCGTCCGTCGCTCGGAGGGGTCCACCCTCGCCGAGATCAACGCGGGCAGCCGTGACGGCGTTCAGGAAGGCTGGGTACTCACCGTGGCCGACGGCAGCAAGTTCATCGGCAACCTCCGGATCATCGAAGTCGACGTGAACCGTTCGACCGGCGTGATCGAGCTCGAGGACGCCAACAACCGTGGCTCGGTTCGCTCCGGCCAGCGTGCGATCGCCCGCAAGGGTCAGTGAACCCGTCATCGCCCGCCACG
>NYSY01000156.1 GCA_002683215.1 Planctomycetaceae bacterium | reverse complement strand
GTCGGATTCCGCCACCAGCGACATGCTGCGGCAGCGGATCAACGACGTGCTGCGGACGCTGACCTATCGCGAACGCGAGATCCTCAAGCTCCGCTACGGGATCGGCGACGGTTACACCTACACCCTCGAGGAGGTCGGTCGGATCTTCAAGGTCACCCGCGAGCGCGTCCGCCAGGTCGAGAGCAAGGCGATCCGAAAGCTCCAGCATCCGATCCGCCGGCAGCGACTCTCGAACTTCCTCAACGGCGAGGAATGATCGACCGAACGGTTCAACCCTTCGACCGAACGGCGACGAGGCCGCGAGCGAACGCTCGCGGCCTCGTGTCGTCGAGCCGTCGCCACAACGCCATCCGGATCGGCGTCGAATCAGTCGTCGACCTGCGACACGGTGACCAGTTCCAGATACTCCTCGAGTCCCCAGCGACCGCCTTCGCGACCGAATCCGGAATGACGAACGCCGCCGAACGGAACCGCGGCCACCGCGGGGCCCGGATCATTGATCCCGATCACGCCGGCCTGCAGGGACGTTCCCAGCCGCTCGATGCGATCGGGCGCCGACGTGATCGCATAGGCCGCGAGACCGTATTCCGAATCATTGGCGAGCTCGATCGCCTCGTCGTCGTCACGAAAGGACCGGACCGGACAGACCGGGCCGAAGGTCTCCTCCCGCCAGCACCGCATTTCGCCGGTGCAGCCTGCCAGCACCGTCGGTTCGTGGAAACGATCGGCCGCCCCCGCCACCCGGCGGCGGCCGCCCCCGGTGACCAGCGTCGCCCCGTGCCGGATCGCATCCGCGACGTGCGCCTCGACCTTCGCGATCGCCACATCGTCGATCATGGGCCCGAGCGCGACGCCCGGCTGCGTCCCGATTCCGGAGACGAGGGCCGCGGAGGCCGCCGCCAGCGCGGCGACGAACGCATCGTGTATCGACTCGTGAACGAGGAACCGATTCGGGCAGATGCAGGTCTGGCCGCCGTTGCGGTACTTCGCGGCCATCGCGATCCGGACCGCCGACTCGATCCCGGCGTCCTCGAAGACCAGCATCGGCGCATGACCCCCGAGTTCGAGGGACAGACGAAGCAGGTTCGTCGCACCGCCCCGCATCAGGAGACGACCGACCTCGGTGCTGCCGGTGAAGGAGAGCTTGCGAACCCGCGAGTCCGCCAGCAGCACTTCGGCGATCGGCGCCGGGTCGCCCGTGAGCAGGTTGAACACCCCGGCCGGGACACCCGCCTCCACCGCGATCTCCGCGAAGGCGATGGCGGACAGCGGCGTCTGTTCGGCAGGCTTCAAGATCTGCGTGCAACCGGCGGCGAGGGCCGGCGCGACCTTCTTCGCGAGCATCGCGATCGGGAAGTTCCACGGCGTGATCGCGACGGCCACGCCGACCCGTCGCCGACGCACCCGGATCGACTTTCCCGACACCGAGGGACGTTCGTCCTCGAGCGTGTCCACCGCGGCCGCCGCGACCTCGAAGAAGCTTTGTGCGTACTCGACCTCCGCGGCGGCCTCCGCGAGCGGTTTGCCCTGCTCCGCGGTCACCAACGCCGCCAGGCCGGACTTCGCCGCCTCCATCCGGCTCGCGATCTCCCGCAACGTCGCGGCCCGTGCCGCCGCGGGTCGAGCCGCCCAGCCCGGGAAGGCGGCGGCCGCCGCATCCACCGCGCGAGTCGTCTCCGCCCGGCCCATCGCGGGCACCCGCCCGACCAAAGCGTCGGTGGCCGGATCCAGAACTTCGAGGGTCCGCCCGGCGTCCGAGTCGACCCAGTCTCCACCGATCAGGTTGGCCTCTCGCATCGGATGATCCTCCGGAATCCCGTTCGAGCCCGTGTACACCGGACGTCGGGAGAGTACCCGCGATCATCCCGCTACACTCATCAGACCGACCGCTCACCAGAGGAGACGCACCATGGCCAAGGCCGTCGCCGACCCAGCCGAACTTCGCCGCTTCGCCAACGATCTCAAACGATTCACCAACGAGCTTCAGGCGAACATGCAGACCATGCAGGCTCGCATGGGGACGCTCTCCCAGAGCTGGCGTGATCAGGAGCAGGCGAAGTTCGAAGAGGAGTTCGATGCCACCGTCAAGACGCTTCATCGCTTCGTGAAGTCCTCGGACGTCCACATCCCGTTCCTGCTGCGCAAGGCCCAGCGGATCGAGGACTACCTCCAGCAGCGATGACCGGCGACCGCCCCGTCCACGAGACCGCCCCATGAGCAGCGAAAGCGCAGATGTCAGGTCCATCGACGCCATCGACCGCTTTCGCGTCGCCCTGGTCGAATTCATCGACGCTGGTCGCATCTCCGTCTCGGAGGCCGACAGCGATCTCGATCGGAACGTCATCTGGCTCGAGCGGGACCGCGTGCCCCACTGGACCCGCCAGATCCGCAAGCGGCAGGAGCTGGTCACCCGGGCGAAGAGCGATCTCTACCGCAAGCAGACGCAGTCCAGCGCGAAGGACGGTCGGGCGAGCGTCGTCGACGAGAAGGTCGCGCTTCAGCGGGCCAATCGACGCCTCGAGGAGGCGCAGGCCAGACTGAACGCGACGAAGACCTGGCTTCGCCGACTCGAACAGGAACGGATCAACTTCAAGTCAGCGATGTCCGGCTTCAGCGTCGCGGTCGACCACGACCTTCCCCACGCCATCGGGCTCCTCAAGCGGATGACCGAGAATCTCGAATCGTATCTCGCACTGGCCCCGCCCGATCTTCAGAAACTGATCACGCCCGACGACCCGGTGGATGCCGACCCGTCGATGCGGCGGACCGGAACCGGTGACGGACGAGACACGGATCAACGGAACGATCCGGATGCTTCGGAGGAATCGGCATGAGCGTCACCAGCGCCAGGCGCCGAATCCAGAGCGAATACAAGGATCTCATGGTCGCCTGGATCCGGGCCGGTGAATCCTGGCGGGATCCGGTGAGCCGCGCCTTCGAGGAGCGGCGACTTCGCCCGCTCGACCGGCGGCTCAAGGCCGCGGCGACCGCGATGGAACACCTCGAAGGTGAACTTGCCAAGGCCCGACGCGACTGTGGAGATGATTGATCGATGAGCGACTTTCCGGCCGATGCCGACATTCCCGCGACCGGCCCCCCCGATCTGCTCGGTGACCTCGGGTCGACCCGCCGGGGCCTCGACGCGCTCACCCGCGAATGCGCCGCCGAGAGCCTCGCCGCGACCGCGGACGCCGACCGGGATGAAACCACCGAGGCGAGGCGCCATGCGGACACGCTCGAAACCGTCGAGGCCACCCGGGCGGATGCGATCGACGCGGCGCACCGGCACCGGACCGACGGCATCGCCGCGGCGAGAAGCGCCCACGAGCAACGACACCTCGCGATCGACGACGAGGCCGAAGCGATGTCGGTGCGAATCCGCCGCAAGGCCCACGAAAACGAGCGCAAGGCGAAGGAGGCCCTCGAGGAGGCGGTCTGGCTCGCCGAAACGGTGTACGAGGCGAATGAGAAACGGCCGGCCCGGGAGTTCGAAGAACGGCAGGTGGAGATCGACGAGGACGTCACCCGCCTCGAGGAGCTCGAGTCGAAGATGATTCGCGAGTCCCGGCGGTACAAGCAGCCGGTGCCGCGGGCGGCCGAACTCGACGCCGCCGACCTCCGTGCGGTCGAAGCGAAGCCCCAGGTCGTGATGAAGCTCGAGCTCGGGGCCGCCGCCCAGTTCGCGGAGGACTTCCGACGGCTCGCGGTACCTCGGCTCTTCCGAGGGCCGATCATGGTGCTCCCCCTCGCCGCCTTCTTCGGCGCCGGCGTCGGCATCGCCGCGGCGACCGGCGCCGCCGAACGAGGACCGCTCGTCCAGGGCGGGCTCTACGGACTGCTCGCCTTCGTACCGGTGCTCGCGGTCCTCTACGTGGTCGCCCGGCGCACCGTCCTCCGGGCGTGGCGGCCCTTCGCGCGATCCTCCGCCCTGGTGCGGAAGGCGACCGAACGAGTGAAGACCGCGGCCCGTGGGGAGATGACCGACCTCGAGGCCCGACTGATCGCCACCCGGGATCGGGAGATCGCCGAGGCGGAGGCGAAGTCCCTGCCGATGATCGCGGAAAATCTGGCGAAGGCGAAGGAACGGGTCGCGGAGCTCGAACGGCGCGTCCCGATCCAGAAGGCGGACGCCGACACGACGCTCGACGCGGCGACCACGGCCGCGAAATCCGAAGCCGACGTGCTGGAAGCCGACGCCGTCGAGGCTCATGCCGCCGCGCTCGCCGCCGAACACGATCGACATCAAGACGCCGTCGAGACTTTGAAGACGGCCGCGGACACCCGATGGTCGACCCTCGAACGGCGCTGGTTCGAAGGCCTGGGGCGTGACGTCGGACGTCTTTCGGAGATCCGCGACGACCTCGACACCCGCTTTCCCGACTTCGGCGATCCGGTCTGGAAGACCTGGTCGCCCCCCGACGTCGCCCCGCCCGCGATCCATCTCGGCCGGCTTCGTTTCGACCGCACCGCGGTCGACGATGGCCCCCCCGCCGATCCGCGGCTCGCGACCGACCATCCCACCACCTTCGATCTCCCCGCGATGATCTCCCTCCCCTCCCGGGCGAGCCTGCAGATCGACGTCGACCCGGACCACCGGACCGAAGGCCTCGAGCTCCTTCGCGCCGCGATGCTGCGCATCCTCGCGACGGTGCCGCCGGGCAAGGCCCGCTTCACGATCCTCGATCCCGTCGGGCTCGGACAGAACTTCGCGGGCTTCATGCACCTCGAAGACGAGTTGCCGGGGCTGGTCGGCGAACGGATCTGGACCGAACCACGACAGATCGAGCAGAAGCTCACCGACATCACCGAGCACATGGAGACGGTGATCCAGAAGTACCTGCGGAACGAGTTCGAGTCGATCGACGCCTACAACCTCGCGGCCGGCGAGATCGCGGAGCCGTATCGCTTTCTGGTGATCGCCGACTTTCCCGCCAACTTCAACGACGAGTCGGCCCGCCGGCTCGCGAGCATCCTGCAGAGCGGACCACGGTGCGGCGTCTTCACGCTGATCCTCCGGGATCGGCGGGGCGAAGTTCCGGAGAAGTTCGACGTCGCGGACATCGATCGCGAGGCGGTGACGATCCGGTCCACCCGGAACGGCATGCGGTTCGAGGCGGAGGGCCTCGAGGACCTCGACTTCGAACCCGCGAACGGCCCGCCCGACGATCTCCTCATCGAGATGGCCCACCGCGTCGGCCGCGCCGCCCTCGACGCGGGCAAGGTCGAAGTCCCCTTCGAGACCATCGCGCCGTCCCCGGATCAATTCTGGACGGGCTCCACGGAGAAGAAGGTGTCGGTCGCCCTCGGCCGCGCCGGCGCGACCCGGCTGCAGACGATCGAACTCGGCGTCGGCACCGCCCAGCACGCCCTGGTCGCGGGCAAGACCGGCTCGGGCAAGTCGACCCTGCTCCACGCCTTCATCACCAACCTCGCCTGCTGGTACTCGCCGGACGAGGTCGAGTTCTATCTCGTCGACTTCAAGAAGGGCGTCGAGTTCAAGACC
>NYSY01000155.1 GCA_002683215.1 Planctomycetaceae bacterium | reverse complement strand
TGCGCCCGCGGCATCCGCGACGATCCGAGCGCACATGTGGTGGACCCCTGATCCATCGTGGCCGAGCCGGATCTCCGGCTGAGCCCGACCTGGTGAAGCGAAGCCCGAGGACGGACGGCCTGCAGACGCCGAAAGGTCGACGGGAAGGGCTCGTAGCAATGCAGGTCGACGCTCGGAAGCCATCGACGCACGGCGCGTGCCGTCTGCCCGAGATTCGCACCCACGTCGAATACCACGCTCCGGCGGTCGAGCGGACGTCCCATCCCGTGGAGGAGCGTCCGGATGTCGAGCCACGGATCCATGCCCCAGTGCAATCGGCTTCGCCGAAGCAGGAGCGACATCGCGAGGCGAAGCCTCGTCGGAAGCGACATGAGATTGGATCGAATCCTCACGCCAATATCCTCCTCCCCGGATCTCGATCATGACCTGCCATCTGCACGTCCGCCCTCGTCGTGGACGATGCTCGAGCGTGCACGCCCTACGACTCATGCGAGAGACGAAGGCCCCCTGCGGAGAATCCCGATGTTTTCAGCCGCCCTGGCCCGAAGCTTTCGCTCGCCGTTCGAGCTCCTGGGCGGCGTAGAGCATCGCGTCGCGATCCTCCTCCGGCGCCGAAGCCGCCTGGGTGCGAAGCTGGGTCGCGATCGCGGGATACGCGAACGGACGCTGCGGTTCGGGGACCTGCGACTCGATCTGGGCGAACACTTCCTGAATCTTCGCCTGCTGCTCGGGGCCGAGCGCGTCGAAGGAGATCGTCGTCTCGGCGACGGCCGCCGGTTCCGCAGCGGGATCCCACGCCTTCACCCCGTCGAACTCGAGCCCGCCGAGGTTTCGAAGCTGGGCGGTCGACGCGGCGATCTCCCCCGCCATCGGCTCGACCCGGCCACCGAGGTGTTCGGCGAGGAACGCCTCGACCACCGCGTTGAACGCGTTGTTGTTCTCCGGCTTTGCGAACCCGTGGCCCTCGTCGGGGAAGACGACATAGGTGACGGGGATGCCGCTCGCCTCCATCGCTTCGACGATCTGGTCGCTCTCGGAGATCTTGACCCTCGGATCGTTCGCCCCCTGTCCGATGAGAAGCGGCCTCGAGATCCGATCGACGTGGGTGAGCGGCGAGATCGAGTCGAGGTATTCGGGATCATCCTGTGATCCGACGCGGGTCTCGAACATCACCTTCATCGGCGCCCAGTACGGCGGAATCGTCGAGAGCAGGGTCGAGATGTGCGAGGGGCCCACGATGTCGACGCCGCACGCCCAGAGTTCCGGGTCGCGGGTCATGCCCGCGAGCGTCGCGTAGCCTCCGTAGGAACCGCCCATGATCGCGAGTCGTTCCGGATCCGCCCACCCCTGGTCGACCGCCCACTGCGCCGTGTCGTTCACATCATCCTGCATCTTGGCGTACCACTCGCGATTGCCGGCGTTGAGGAAGTCCTTGCCGAAGCCGGTCGAGCCACGGAAATTCACGTTGAGCACCGCGTAGCCGCGGTTGGTGAGCCACTGGTGATACGGGTTGTATCCCCAGCTGTCGCGGGCCCACGGGCCACCGTGCACCATCACGACGAGCGGAAGCTTCGCCTCGCCGTTCCAGCCGGCGGGGAGCGAGTAGTAGCACGGAAGCATCAGACCGTCGCGGGCTTCGATCTCGACCGGCGTCATCTTGACCAGCGGAAGCCCTTCGAGGGCGGGCCGGTTCGTGAACAGGTACCGCCCCTCCTGCGCGTCACGGTCCCAGAGCCAGTACTGCACCGGCCCGTCATCGACGAGATACGCGACGATCCAGGTGCGGTCGTCACCGGACCGATCGATCACCTCGACCTCGCCGTCGACGAGCTTCGCGAGCGCGTCGAGGTCGGGCTTCACCGCGGGATCGAGGATCGTCCAGGTCTTGCGGAGGCGATTCGTCGCCACCGCTTCGGGCTGCTGGGTGATCGGGTTGAGCATCAGGTCGGCGACGTCGCTCTCCTCGCTCGCGAAGATCGTCTCGCGTTCGAAGGTGCCGTCGAGATTCGGGCGGATCGCCACGAACCGCGCCTTGTCGCCGCCGCGGGCGTCGATCCCCCACATCGTCTTGCCGGTCTTGTCGAATCCGGCGGTGCTCGTGGTCATCGCATCCTCGAGGCCGACGCGGTCGAGTTCCCGCCATTCACCGTCCGGCGAATCCCGGAACTCGCTCATGCTGCCACCGTCGGGCGTCATTCGGGTGCGGACGCGGATGTTCCAGTCGTCGTCGGGAACCATCCCGACGAAGCCGTCTTCGTTGAGGAAGATCGGCTCGGCGTCGCCGGTCGTCGTGTCGATCCGGACCATGTCCATCGCCTGGGGATCACGGGCGTTGGTCTGCACCAGGATCTGATCGGGCCGATCGCGGTGACCGCCCACCAGGCTTGCCTTGACCTCGTCGCCGGGCGTGAGGTCCGTGGTCGTGCCGGTCTCGAGATCGACGGCGTAGACGTGGGTGTTCTCGTTGCCGCCCTTGTCCTGGACGTAGAGGATCTGCTCGTTGTTCCACGACCAGCCGTAGGAGCGGATCGGGCGATCCGTCGAGTCGGTCACCGCCCGCGCATCACCACCGTTGACCGGCATGACCCACACGTTCAGCACGCCGTCGAGCGGCGCGAGATACGAGAGCCACTTCCCGTTCGGCGAGATCTGGACGCCGGCCCGCTCGGGGTTCCCGAAGAGCGTGTCCCGGGGAATGAGTGGCACGTCGGTGGTGCCCGCGATGGTGGCGGTGGTGGTGGTCATGCTGAGTGCGGTGGCCAGAAGTGCGGTGCGGATGGACATGAAAAAAGATTCCCGGAGGCATGCATGAGAGAGACAGGGCGACATCGAACTTCCCGCAGCCCACCATGCCGATTGGTTGGGCGGCAGGCCGTGGCGATTTCGTCGAAGCGAGCATTATCTACGGAATCGGCCCGACCGCCAGTCACGGGCCCGGGCTTCACCGACCGGCCGTCAGTCCCACCACCAGTCCAGGAACCCATCGGGCCCGAGCTGCGTGAGCCCGAACCCGAGCGCCCAGGCGATCGCGACGATCCCGAGGTAGTGGACCCCCGCCTGCCACCGTCGCACGACGGCGAAGACCACGACGGCGATCGGCCAGGTGACGAACAGGATGAGCGAGGGGAACCAGAAGCAGTGCTGCGCGATCTCCACGTGGAAATTCAGGGGCGATGAGAACCCCGCGTTACCGATGTTCGCCGGCCAGCCACCAAGGCTCAGGTACATGTGGATCGCCAGCGTGTAGAACGAACCGGCCAGGATGATGGCGGGGATCATCGAAACCGCCACCAGCCTCGTGGACAGCGGGCGACGCAGCAGTGGTATGCCGCCGAAGAAGGCGAGCAGGCCCGGCACGCCGGTCATCAGGACGAGCATGGCCACGCCGCCGGTGTCGCTCTTCACGCTGAACCGGATCGCCACCGCCGCCAGCAGTACCGCCGCCGCCACGCCGATCCACATCTGGCGTTGGCGATGCTCGAATCCGTTCAGGACCGTGAACGTGCCGGGATCCGCCGGATCGAATCGAAGGCCGCATTCCGGGCACGGCCCGGCCACCAGACCAGCGAGGGTGTATTCGCACGCGCTGCAACGCATTCATCCAGCATCGCAGATTCGCGGGCGTGGCGGGGCGGCATGCCAGCTCTCCGCGCCGCCGATCGCGCCCCGAATGTCCATTGAAAGAACGAGGCCCCCCGTCATGCAACGAGGGGCGTCGACTTCCTGATCAGTCGCCGGTTCGCCGGGCGGCCCGCGGAGTCACCTCGGTGGATGCCGACCGCGGCCCCGCTCACCCGGTCCATGCGGCGAGAAGCTGGCCGATGTCGAGCGCGTTCGTATCGCCGTCCCCGTTCACGTCGCCTCCGGTGCTTCCAACGCCCCACCAGGCGAGCACCAGTCCGAGATCCGCCGGGCCGACCTGACCGTCCCCGTTGAGGTCCGCGGGGTTGCCGGGGGTCTCGGGCTCGATCGCCGCGAAGAAGTTCCAGACCTCGCGAGTCGCGTCGATGTCCATGTTGCCGGACTGCCCGGGATAGTCGTGACCACCACCATTGATCTGGTAGTAGTGGAATTCCCGATCGTGGTCCCGCCCGGTATAGATGTCGAGCCGCACGGTGCTTCCGTCGTTCGGGTCGGTGTTGGGGAGGATGCGTCGATCGAGGATCGGCGTCTCGAGTTCATCGATCCAGAACTCGTTCATCTCGGGAATGGGCCGGTACGGGCCCCAGCCACCGGTGTTGTTCATGTCGCCGCCGAAGAGCGTCGTGCCGTCGGCGGTGCCGTTCATGGAGAGGATCGGACGCTTGAACTCCGGATCACAGGAGAGGAAGAGCGGATTCAGCATCATGCCGACGATCGGGGCGAAGCCCTTGAAGGTCGCCGACTCCCGGCAGGCGAGCTGGAAGCACATCTCGGCGCCGTTCGAGAAGCCGGTGACGAAGGTTCGTTCAGAATCGAGACCAAGCGTCTTCTGGAGGTGCACCGCGAGCGACGAGAGGAAGCCGTCGTCGTCGATGTCGAATTGCGGATGGAAGGCGTAGTCGACATCCCAGAAACGAGCATTCGACTGGTCACGGGTCCCGTTCGGGAAAGCCACCGCGAAACCACCCTCGTCGGCCATCCCGCGCCAACCGTAGTTGTTCAACATGTCGTTGTTGCCGCCACCGTAGCCATGAAGCACCAGCACCAACGGTGCGGACTCCGGCAGATCCGTCGGGGCATAGAAACGGTACTGTCGAGTGAGCCCGTCGTGCTGGAAGTCGATGTTCGGAGACTCGGGCGGCCCGTCGCCGTACTCGACGCTGATGGTTCCGGTACCGCGCTCGTTGTCGAAACCACCGACCCGAAGCAGATACGTCACACCCTCAACGCCTTCGAAGTTCATTCGGGAGGTGTATCCCGAGCAGCCCGAGCCGTCGTCGTTGCAGGCGATCAGGGCACCGTCGCATTCCGTGTAGAGCGCGAGCCGGGTGTCGAAGTCCGCGGAGTCGCAGGTCGAGACGATGATGCCCGCCGACTGATCGGCGGTGAGCGTGTACCAGATGTCCGAACCGAATCCGTTTCCGAAACCCTCGTCGCATTCGGCGGGGAGACCCGGCCCGCCATCGGTCGCGTTGATGGTGGAGAACCCGGTGATCCCGAAGGAGATCGCCGAGGCATTCGAA
Source organism: Planctomycetaceae bacterium (assembly GCA_002683215.1). Classification (GTDB taxonomy): domain Bacteria; phylum Planctomycetota; class Phycisphaerae; order Phycisphaerales; family SM1A02; genus UBA12014. The sequence goes on along the minus strand of NYSY01000155.1, from coordinate 3,750 downwards.
CACTCATCGTTAATCGACTGGGCGTTCGCAACCACGACCGGACCGGCGAGGGCAATCAGATAGATGATCGGTTTCATGCATCAAACGTAGCACCACCGGCGAGGCCGAGCGGCCGAATAACCGAAAATCAGGGAATACCAGCCATCGGCACCGCGATCAGAGCGCACCGCCCGAGGCGATCGGATGAAACTCGAGCCCGATGATGATCCGGATTGTTCGCTTAAGTTCGATCCACAGATCCAATTCCGTGGTCCGCACGCCCCATCCCGCCGCCTTCGACCCCTCCCTGAACCCGGAATCACCGGTACGAACTCGACCCAGGATCCGGGACCGCTCGGAGTTTCTTCGCCGGTGCCGGAGGTGCGCTCCGGGTCGTGGGGGCCACCGTCCAGATCACGTCCTGCATCATGGATGTGAACTTCGCCGAGCAAGGCGGATCGATGCAGATGATCTTCAAACAACGCTCGATTCTGTTTCCAGGCTCGAGGGCCGGAGCGTGATGTCACGAAGGCGAGGATGGTTCAAGAGTGCGAACGAACGGAATCGGATCGATTCTGGAACCATGCCTCGCATGCGAGAATCGTCCACAAGACCATGTGATGATCCTCGACACCCGCCTCATGCTCGGCAAGCAGACCGTCGACGGCGTCCCGATCTCCATAGGCCGCGACGAAGGAATCCGAAACCCCGAGCAGACGCTTCAGCTCGACGTTCAGATCGGATTCGAACCATTTCTTCAGTGGTACTCGGAAACCCCACTTTCTTCTCCGAGCGATGTCCGCTCCGACCATCTTCTCCGCGAGATCTCTCAGCGGCTTCTTGGTGACCCGCATCGAGCATTTCTCGGAGGATCGCAGGCCGAGGCCGATCTTCATCATCGGCGCGGACATGAAGGGCATTCTCGCCTCGAGTCCTTCGGCCATCGTCATCCGATCACCTCTCTCGAGAAGATTCCCTGGAAGCCAGGTGACGAGATCGACGAATTGCATGCGACGAACCGGATCCTCCGTCCGGGACGCCGCGCGGTCGAACGCATCCTTCTGAGCGATCCCCTGGGTTTCGAAATCCCGCCAGAGCCGAGGGAAGACCGACTGCAATCGATCGGGGGTTCCCGCAGAAAACCACTGAGAGATGCGAGCGAGTTCATTCGGTTGTCGAATCGCCTGAAGCGCGACATTCACCCTTCGCTCGGAGACGCCGGCCACTCTCGCGAGCCTCATCGCAAGGCCGATCGGCACCAGGCTCATGCCCCCCACGAGCCACGGACGGAGGCCCGCCAGTTGATACTTCGGATATCCCGCGAACGCTTCGTCCGCGCCTTCTCCCGAGAGAACGACCTTCACATGCTCGCGGGCGAAGCCGCTCATTCTCGCCACGGCGAGATCCGCAGGTTCACTGAGTGGCGCGTCGCGAATCCGCGAGTACCTTCCCATGTCCGCGATGAAGTCGGACTGGCCGACGACGACTCGGTGATGAATCGTCTCGAAGCGATCGGCGACCGTCGATGCGAATTCGTGTTCATCATCCGGATCGCCCTCGAATGAGACGGAGAAGGTGTGGATATCCTCCTTCGGCTTCAAGCGGCGCATCGCGGCGACGACGAGACTGCTGTCGATACCACCGGAGAGGAACGCACCGACCGGAACGTCGGAAACGAGTCTCGCCTCGACGGACTCCATGAACTCGCGTTCGAGCGACGATTGATCGTCGGCTTCGCCCCGCCGAACGACGAGATCCGCGGCATCGAACCACTCGGAGATCCTGGCATCACCACCCCGCCACTCGAGAGCGTGCCCCGGGGGAATCTGCCGGATTCCGGAATAGAGGCTCTGGGTTCCGTACACGGCTCGGTAGCGAACGACTTCCCGAAGCGCATCCTGGTCCAAGGACCGGTCGACCTCGGGATGCTGCAAGAGCGCCTTCGGTTCGGAACCGAAGACCAGAAGATCGGGCCTGGGTTGCGAAACGAACAGTGGTTTCTTTCCAAATCGATCCCGGGCGAGAAGCAAACACCGACCTTCAAGATCCCAGTGACCGAAAGAGAACATCCCGTCGATTCTGTCGAGGAAGTCGATGCCATGTTCGTCGACACCATGAAGGAGCACCTCCGTGTCCCCATGCGTCACGAAATCCGCCGCGAGCTGCGAGCGAAGCTGCCGGTAGTTGTAGATCTCCCCGTTGAAGGTGATCGCTCCGGAACGGGACGACATCGGCTGAATGCTCTCGCTGAGATCGATGATGCTGAGACGGGTGTGGACGAGGCCGATTTCGTCATCACGCCAGATTCCATCCGCATCCGGACCTCGGTGCGAGATTTCGGACGCCATGTTCCGGAGGATGGCCTCGGAAGGCCCTTCCGCGAGATCGACGTAACCTGCGATTCCACACATGGGCGAGCTACTCCGGAGCATCGAGATCGATGCTCGTCAATGCGAATCGCAGGGGCAGGAGACTGGGTTCCAGATTGAGGCCGCCCACGAATCCTTTCTATCGACCAATGGTGCGGTCGCAACGCCGTTAAACACCGGTGAAGCCTGATTTTTAGTTTGAAGTCTGAAGAATCGAGTCGTGAAGAACAAAGCACCTTTCAGTCAGGATCGAGACGCATCCGCCCTGAGCTGCTCTTGATTGAATCCAGAATTATCGGTACGAAATCAACCCACTTTTCGGGACCGCTCCGAGCCGTTTGGCGGCCAGGCCTTCCGCGGCGAGACCATGGAACGCCTGGTGGAATAACGGTCGGGCTCGACCGATCGCCTCCGGGTTCGATGCAAATGTCGATCCGAAAATCCCTCGTGCCCACCGCTCCGTTCTGACACTCGTCCGTCGTTGATCGACCGGGCGTTCCCGAAGGAGGCGTTGAGACCGAGGAGGAACGGAACGAGGAACGGCTTCTTCATGGATGGATGAAACGCCGCACGGAAACGAGCGGATGTCTTCCAGCACGCCATGATCACGGGAATCTCCACCGCCGACGCGGGACGATGCTCGAACGGATCGCCCCTCCGACCGCCGGTAATGCCGGGCTCATGGCTCGCGAAGCACGGAGGGGCTCCGTCATGACGATGGTGGAAGTCGTGGGAGGAACCGCGGGAACCGGATTCGACGGACATCGCCCCGGGGCCCGCCGATCAGAAGGACGAGACCAACAACCCAACCCCCAACCCGCGCGAGGTTCTCCGGTCCGGAAATTCCGGTTCCGCAAATGGAACCCGGAAATTTCCGGGCTATACTCGATCGTCTTACCGGTATCAGAAGTGCCGAAAGATCGATACCGACCGCACCTTGCTGGAACCGCACCATGATCACGGCCCTCCTTCTCGCTGCCATCCCCGCGCTGACCGACTGCAACCAGAACGGCATCGATGACGCCGTCGAGATCGCCAAGGGAATCACGGCCGACTGTCAGGGAAACGGGATCCCGGACGAGTGCGAACGAGGAGGCGTCGAACCCCTCGCGTACTGGCGGTTCGAGGAAGCGGGTGGCGAGCTCGTCGAGGATGTCGGGCCGTATGGACTTGACGGCGTCACGGTGGACACCACTGTGATCGGCGAAATCGGCTACCCGATCATCCCGCAGACGGGCGCCACAAACCTTCGCGGGCGGACCGTCGCCGGCGACGGGTCGATCCTCGTGGCGGACCCGGAAGGGCTCCTCTCTTTCGGAGGAGAGGCGTTCACGATCGAGGCGTGGGTCCGCATCGAACAACTCTCCAACACCAACGGTCCGAATCAACGCCAGACCCTCGT
>NYSY01000154.1 GCA_002683215.1 Planctomycetaceae bacterium | reverse complement strand
TGTTCGGCCCGCGAAGACGGTTCCGAGCCGCCGGTCGCATGCGAAATCGCGACGGAGGTCGCCCCGATGGGATTCAGCCGAGTCGCCGCCCTGCATCTGCTTCCGTTTCTGATCCGGATCACCCTCTGCGCGGTGTTCGTGCCGGCCGGGTGGTCGAAGATCATGAATCAAGTCGAATTCTCCGGCCCCGCCGCCGCCACGATCCGGAGCCTCACCGGCATGTCGGCCGCGGATGCGAAGCCGGTCGTGCTCCGTCAGGAGCTCTCGCCGCCGTCGGATGCCGCCCGGGCCGAGTCGGAAGCACCCCTTGAAGCGAGGAGGCTCTACGGGGTCGCCGTGCTTCTCCACGATCACGAGCTGCCCTACCCGGTGGCGCAGGCCTGGCTGGCGGCGATCACCGAACTCGTGGGTGGCGGGCTGCTGCTGATCGGTTTCTTCAGCCGGATCTGGGCGGTCGGGCTTTCCGTCGCCATGGGGTTCGCCTTCGCCCTGACGACCCTGCCCGTCCTGAAGGTGGTGGGCCCGCTCGATCTCGACGTCCCGACCTTCACGAAGGCCGCGGCCCAGATCGCACTCTTCACGCTCTCGCTCGGAATCGTCCTGACCGGCCCGGGCGGGCTCAGCATCGACCACGCGGTGTTCGGCGGCGCCGCTCGCCCCGCGGCGGAGGACGATCCCGGACCGCACGAGCCGGAAGATGACGAGGTCTGAGGAAGTCGGGCTCCGACGTTGAACGATCTCGGCCCTTTTCCGCCGGACCGGCGGCAACGGGTGATCGCCGGGGGTAGGGTCAATCGCGCATGACGAAGGCTTCGAACCAACGACCAGTGTCGTCCGGCCCGAATCGGCCGCGATCACGGAAGCGGCGGCCCGGGACCCCGCTCGCGTGGTCGCTCTCCATCGTGGCCCACGTCCTGCTCCTCGCCTTCGCCTTTCTCATCACCTGGAGCGTGGTCGACGCGTCGGAGGAGGACGTCGAGTCGCGGATCCTCGCCCCACCGCCGCCGAGGACGTTCGAACCGGTGTCGACCCTGCGACCGACCGAGCCGGTCCGGTCCGTGGCGTCGCCTCCCGCCCGGCAACCGACCGAACCCCGGCCGGAGACGGTCCCGGTCGCGGAGGTCGCCGATCTCATCTTCGCCGCCGACGACCTGCTGCTCGATGGCACCGATCTCGCTGGCGAGGAAGGGGGATCATCGCTTCCGGGGATCGACTTCGGCGGCGTCAACGCACCCGCCGCCCGACGGGTCGTCTTCGTGGTCGACGCGAGCGGTTCGATGATCGGCGCCTATCCCGCGGTCATCGACCAGGTCGAACGGACCCTTCGGCGGCTGGTTCCGCGCCAGTCCTTCTCGGTGGTGCTCTTCCGGGCCGGCGGCGCCGCACCGCTTCCCACCGACGGTCGACTTCGGGCCGCGACCACCCCCGCGATCGACGAGGCGGCCGACTGGATGCGAGCCCTTCGGCCGGAGGGACGCAGCGATCCGGCGGCAGCCCTGCGGAAGGCCTTCTCGGTCGATCCCGAGGTGGTGTATCTGGTCAGCACCGACATCACGGGGGCGGGGATCTACGAGATCGACCGGGATGCGTTGATCGAACTGCTCGACGAACTCAACCCCGCCGACGACGATGGTCGACGACAGACGGTGATCCGCTGCATCCAGCTGCTCGACGAGGATCGGCTGGGCACGTTGCGGACGATCGCCCGGATGCACGGCGGGACGGCGCTCGAGCCGGGCTTCGCCTTCATCGGCCGCGAAGCGCTCGGACTGGATCGTTGAATCGACGGGAATGGAATCGAGGATCGGTCCGGAGCGGAGTTCCGATGATCCCACCGGAGGCGGGCCCGCGGACGCGAAGGGAAGACGAGAAGCGAATGACCATGAATCACGAAACACAACACCGACACCGACCGCGACGACGACGCCTGCTCATGGGAGTCGGTCTGTTCGCGATGCTCGCCGCGAGCGCGACCGCCTCCGCCCAGGCGGACGCCGCGTCGCACAGTTTCGCGGAGGCCTTCTTCATCTCGCACTCGGTCGACGTCAACGGAGGCCGAAGCGTGGAGTGGCTCGGCAGCCTCGTCATCTGGCTCTTGATGGCCACCAGCGTCGCGAGCATCGGCCTGATCGGACAGCTCGCCGCCGCGAACCGCCGGGCGACCATCGCCCCCGAGGCCGTGATGCATCGCGCCGCGGAGTACGTCGACGCCGGGCGGTACGGAGAGACGATGGCGATGCTCGCGGAATCGGACGCGGAGAGCGACTTCGCGACGATCCTGCTCGGAGGACTCGAACGGGCCCCCGCCGGATTCCAGTCGATGGAGGGCGGCCTCGAACAGGCCGCGACCGAAGTCATCGCCCGGCGAACCCGGCACGTCGAGATTCTCAACGTGATCGGCCAGGTGAGCCCGATGGTCGGTCTCTTCGGCACCGTGTACGGCATGATCCTCGCGTTCCAGTCGATCGTCGCCAGCGGCGGGAACGCCGATCCCGTGCTGCTCGCCGGCGGCATCGGCACCGCGCTGGTCACGACGTTCTGGGGCCTCGTGGTCGCGATCCCCGCCCTCGCGGGCTACGCCGCGTTGCGGGGCCGTCTGGACGCGAGCCTGACCGAGGCGATCTCGGAGGCCGAGACGATTCTCGAGAAGTTCAGGCCCGGAGACGCGGCGTCCGACGCCCGGCTTCGCTCCGCATCGGAGTCGTCGCAACCGTGAGCGCCGTCTCGAAGCTCGACGTGGGCCGCCCCGTCCGCACCGGCGCCAACCTCACGCCGATGATCGACATGACCTTTCTGCTGGTCGTGTTCTTCGTCCTCGTGTCGCGGATCACCGCGGTCGAGCAGGTGCCGATGGAGCTCCCCGTGCCGAGGGATCCCGCGGCCGGCGCCGCGGACGATGCGCCCCGCATCGTGGTCAACCTCGTGCACGACGACCGTCCGGACCGCCGACGCGCAACGCTCGAACAACGGGACTTCGATCTCGACGTCACGGGCATCGCGGCCCTCGAGACGGAGGTTCGGCGGCGACTTCTCGAATCGCCGGAACTTCAGGTGAATCTCCGGGCCGATCGGCGGTTGCCTTACGCGACGGTCTCGCCGGTGCTCGACGCCCTCGGACGGTCGGGACGCGGGACCGATCGAACCGACGGCGTCCGGGTGAATCTCGTGGTGATCGACGAATCCCTCGCCACCCGGGAGGAGGACGCGTGAGCCACCGACGATGCCCTTCGAGCATGACCGGACGCCCCGAAAAGGCCCAGGTCGAACTCAATCTCACCCCGATGATCGACGTGGTGTTCCAGTTGCTCATCTACTTTCTGCTCGGCACGAGCTTCGCGGTCGGCGAGCAGACGTTCCGACTCGACGTCCCGGACCGAGGAGCGTCGGTCGAGATCGATCCGTTCGAACTCGACGTCACGCCCGTCGTGGTGCAGGTCGCGGGTGCCGGTCGAATCAGGGTGGACGGTCCGTGGGACGGGCCGGTTCACGTCGACGCCCTCACGGCTTTTCTCGAAGCGCGCCGGCTGGATCGGGGCGGGCTCCTGCCCCTCGACACGCCGATTCACGTGGATCCGCTTCCCGACGTCGACTGGGGCGAGGCGGTCGAAGCGTTCAACGCGGCGGTCCGCGCCGGATTCGAATCGGTCGGCTTCATCGACGCCTCCAGCGGGACCGGCCCCTGATGCGGACGATCGAGCGCATGCTCCGCCTCGGTGGCGTCCTCGTGCTGGCGGCCGCGGCCGGTTCCGCGGCCGGTGGCCCGCCCGCCGACGGCACCACGGCGCCCGCCACGCCACCCGCCACCATCGCCCCCGACCAGATCGGCACGACCGATGTCGACTTCGAAAGCATCGAGGATCCGCAGCGTCGCGCCGATCAGCGCCTCGACGCGGCGGCGACGATCCTGCGTGAGCAGATCCCCCCCCGGGTTCGAACCCGCCTCGTCTGGACACCCTTCTCCCGCACGCTCGCGGAGTCGGTTCAGCCGCTGCTCGCTCAAGCCCGGAGGCTCATCGAAGAAGCGTCTTCCGACCTCGCGTCGATCACGGGCGCAGGACGGGATCGCCGCTTCGCCCGAGCCATCTGCCTCGCCGCGGCACTCGAAACCCTTGAGATCATGAGCCGCGTCGATCGCCCCGGGGTCGACTCGGAAGCACTGCGACGGCTGCATCGTGGACTCGGTGACGCCGCGGAGCGAACCACCGAACTCGATGGGTCGACGCTTGCCGGGCTCGCCCTGCTCGCACTGATCGCGGAGGAAACCGCGCCCACGCGATCCGCGGCGACCCTGCTCACCCGGGTTCGCGAGAATCCCGCCGGGGTGGACGCCCTCGAATTCGAGTGGCTGGATCGACTCGCGAAGTCCGGGTCCGCGACCGCGAAGGCACGGCTCGCCGCCGCTCGCGGCCTGCTCCGCACCCGCCGCCGCCCCGCGGACCGCCTGCTGCTCGCGGGGATGCTGCTTCAAGCGGCCTCCGAGACGATGTCGACCACCGACGCCACGCAAGCGGCGCTCGTCGAACTCCTTCGAACCACGGAAGAGAACCCGACGATCCGTCCCAAACTCGTCCGCGGGCTCGCTGAAATCGCGAGCGGGCTCGCCTCCGGTGGCAAGGCGGGCACGACCGCACCGTTGATCGCCCTCGGTCGCGCGATCGAATTCGGCAAGGCGGGCGACCTCGCGACGGCGATGCGGTTCGCCCGACGAGGATTGGATGCCGACGTCGAGGACGTCGTGATGGAGGCCCGCCTCGAACTCGCGAACCTGGCCCTCCGCGGGGATCGTCTCGAGGAGGCGATCGAACAGCTGGTCGCCGCGTGCGAACTGCTGCCCGCCCATCCCAGCGCCCTCCGGGCCGCGGAACTCGCGACGCGGCTCGCCGACGCGGATCCCGACGACCGACGTCATGCCGCCACGGTCGACCGCCTCGCGTCCGCGATCCCACGTCACCCCGGTCTCGACGACTGGATCATGCGAACCGCGGCCCGTGCGATGCTCCGCGGCGACGAGGACGCCGCCCGCACCGCCTGGAGCACGATCGACCGGCGGTCGAGCCGCGGCCCGGAAGCACTGGTGCGGATCTGCGAACTCCAGGAACCGGGCGTGGAAGCCGAACTCCTGCTGAGACGCCTTGAAGCGATCGACGACCGGCTTCCCGCGGATCCGCTCGCACCCCTGCGAGTCGACGCCGATCTCGCCCGGATCGAACTGCTTCTCGAGCTCGACCGCGTGAATTCCGCGGCGAAGGTCGCGGCGAAGTGGACCACCCCGGGGCCGCTGCCCGCGGACGAGCGAATCCGGGTGCGCCTTGCGACCCTCGCGATCGAAGCCCTGCGACGCGACGGACGCGAGTCCGACGCGTCCGGGATGCTCGCGCGTCTCGAACGCGACGACCCGACCCTCGCCCGCCGCCTGCTCGCGACCGCGCGGCGTGACGCACATCGGGCCGTGATGATCTCCCTCGATGCCGATGATCGTCGGGCCGCGACTGCGGCGGCCGACGCGGTGCTCGCCGTCGCGGCCCGGACCGATCTCGACGCGGATCCGCAGCGGCCCGAGCTCGACGACACCACCCTGCTGGAGTGGGCGTGGATCGATGCCGCCGCCGGGCGGTCGACCCGCGCGAAGAAACGAATCGACCGGATCCTCGTCGGCAATCCCGACGCGATCGAGCCGCTCGCCCTTCAGGCGATCCTGCTGGGCGGGCGCCTCGCCACCGCACCCGATGCGTCGCGGACCGTGCCGACCGAAGCCGATGCCGCCGCGGCGATTCGCATCCTGACCAGGATCGTGCGAGGAACGACGCCCGCCGATCCGATCTGGTGGCGATGCGAGATCGAACGACTCGAACTGCTTCACCTGCTCGGACGCAATCTCGATCGAATCGGCCCACGCATCGATCGCCTCCGCGCCGAGCGAGCCGACTTCGGTTCCGAGGCGTTCCGACGACGTTTCGAACGCCTCCACGGACTGGTCGCGAACGGCGAAGAGTGAATCGCGGGGTGCCGGCACGATTCACATCTGACGAAGTTCGTCCCGGAGGATCGCGGCGAGCTCGTAGTTTTCCGAGGCGATGGCGGCGAGCAGACGCTGTTCGAGATCGTTGCGCTGGCTCGAAGGCAACTGGGGTTGAAGCACGTCGCGCATTCCCTCGAGCATCGGGATCTCCGGCGGCACCTCCGCCCCTTCGGGCAGCCCGCGACGAATGTCGTTGATCGCCGCCTCAAGAATGTTCCGCGCGTCGCTCGACGCCTGATCGCGAATGGCGACGAGCGACGCCGCCCGGGCCCTCGTCGCGATCACCTGCGGCCTGAACTGCTCGAGCGCGGTGCGGTCCTCGTCCCGGCTCGCCCGATCCCGGCAGAGGTCGAACACCCGGAGGTTCCGACTCGTGTCCCGCACCACCAGTTCGTACGCCTCGAGGGTCGAGAACGCGACATATCGCTGATGAACCTGGACGGCCTCGCTTCGAAGTTCACCGGCGAGCGTCTCGTCGATCTCGAATTCCGGATCCTCGGCCACCTGCGACTCGACCGACGCCAGTCGGTCCTCGCCGCCGTCGGGTCGTCCGTCCATCTCCATCTGAAGCATGCCGAGTTCGACCCGCACCTGAAGCACCTCGCGGTCCTCGGTCAATGCGACGATCCTCGCCTGAAGACGATCGCCCTCGAAGGGCCAATCACGCAAGAGTCCGGTCAAATCGTGCTTCACGGTGCCTCCAGAGGGGGTGCTCGCAGGTGGGTCGACCCTGTGGATCGTACCGGTCATCCCCCCCACGCCGGGTCTTCCGGATGCTCCCGTCCGAGCCAACGCGATCCTCACCGAAAAAATTTGCTCCCGTGAAGATCCGTGATCCTTCGAACCGAAACCCCATTCAGGGAGAAGAAATGGTGTTCGTCGGACCATTCGGCGGGGCCTCGGGAGGAGATCACCTCCAGTTCGGAACCAACCTGTGAAGTCGACCCTTGTTTCGACGACCGCGCTTCATACAATCGAAGTGGCTGGTCTGGGAGGGCCGGCCGATC
>NYSY01000153.1 GCA_002683215.1 Planctomycetaceae bacterium | reverse complement strand
CTTGTCAGGATGACGAACGCGGCCTGGAGGCCGGGACAACCCGTGAAACACGACGGATGGCATGGAGGCCTCCCCCGTGGTGCAGCGATTTCGAGATTCCATCAACGAACTCTCTCGTCGACTCGGCGAGCTCGGGCCATCGGCCCGCCTGCTCATCGGCTCGCTCGCCATCATTCTCGCGATGGGGTTCTTCCTCGTCTCGCAGTATGCCGCGGGACCTTCGATGTCTCCCATCAAGGTGCGAATCGAAGACAAGGCCACGGCGATCTCCAAGGTCCGCGAACTCGGCTACGAGGTCGAGGACGGCGGGACCGACGTGATCCTGGTCGACGTCCGCGAAAAGCGGTCGATCACCGAGATGCTGGAGAACGACGGCCTCGCCCCGACGATCGACGAGGCGCCGGCGACGGTCGGGTCGGGGTCCTGGCAGGCCGAATCGGAGATGCAGGAGACCTGGCGACGGGCCCGGGTCGCGGAGGCCGAGAAGAACATCCGGATGATCGAAGGCGTGGACAGCGTCAACATCCTCGTCTCGACCGGCAAGCGGAAGGCATTCGTCATCGACGGGCCGGCGCCGAAGGCCAGCATCAACGTCCGCATGAAGTCGCGGGAACTGGATCGGGCCACCGCGGAGTCGATCGCCTACATCGCCATCGCGGTCGAAAACGATCTCGAGCTCGACAACATCACGGTGGTCGACGGCGGGAACGGTCGTACCTACACCTTCGGCGAGGATGGAAGCGGCACCGGCGGCGACTACCTCTCCAAGGTCCGTGACTTCGAGCGGGACGCGATCGCCCGGCTCTCAAGGGTGGTCCGGGTGGCGTTCCCGCGGGCGATGGTCAGCGTCAACGCGCAGATCCTGGTCGCGGACATCAGCGAACAGAAGACCCAGATCGGCAAGCCGGTCAAGGCGGAGCGGTCCAAGCGGACCAACGAATCCCGGACGCCCGCGGGTTCCGGCGTCGGCGGATCCCCCGGCTTCCGATCGAATGCCGGCACGGCTCAGGCCCAGATGGGCGGGACGGCATCGATCAACGGCAACCCCGCGTCGGGCGTCGACGTCGCGACCCGGGAGACCGAGGAGATCGAGAACGTGGTCGGCGTCCCCGGGGTGCGGACCGACATCAGCCAGCGGGCGAATCATCCGGTGAAGGTCACCGCCGCGATCCTGCTTTCGGAGGCCGAGGTCAAGGCCGCGATTCGTGCCAACGCGGGTGAGCAGCTCGAAGGCGGCGAGACCGCGATCGAGGTCACCGCGGCGGAACTCGAAATCGAGAAGACTCGGATCCGAACCGAGATCGTCGGCCTGCTCGAGCCGCTGGTCGACAATTCCAGCCTGCGAGACGGTGGTGTGGGCGAAGTGAAGGTCGCCATCATGCCCTTCGCCAGCGACGCGGGACTCCAGGCCGCCGACACGACGTCGGTGGTCGAGACGTTCGCCGGCATCACCGAAGGTGACTCGGGTCGGGCCTTGAAGAACGCCGGGCTCGTCGGGCTGGCCCTCGTCTCGCTCGCGATGATGTTCATGATGGTCCGCCGCTCGTCCGAGCCCGAGGCGATGCCCACGGTCGAGGAACTGGCCGGCGTGCCGCCGGTGCTGGAGGATGACGCCCAGGAGATCGTCGGCGAGGCCGACGAGGTGACGCCCGCCCTGGTCGGCGTCGAACTGGACGACGAGGAACTGCGTCGGCAGCAGATGCTCGACCAGCTGAACGAGTTGATCAAGAAGGAACCGAACGAAGTCGCGACCCTCCTTCGACGGTGGATGAGGACGGAAGGCTGAACACGGATGCCGGAGACCGAACGCTCATGACGATCCGACCGGGACAGAAACTCCCCGAGTTCGCCGATGAACTCGACGGCGTGGCGAAGAGCGCCGTGCTCCTCCTGCTGCTCGATCCCGAGGCGGCGGGCGCGATCCTTCGCGAACTCCCCACCGAATCGGTGGAGGAGGTCACGCGTGCCCTCGCGTCGCTCGGCGATGTTCCCTCGCAGCTGGGCGAGGGGATCGTCAACGAGTTCTACGGACTCGCGATGGCCCAGGGCTGGGCCCGGGAGGGCGGCCTCGACTACGCCACCCGGCTCCTCAAGGATTCGCTCGAGGGTGGCGTGGCGGACCGGGTGATCCAGCAGATCCAGACCCAGGTGCAGCGGACGCCTTTCGCGTTCCTGCAGAAGGCCGAGACGGAGAATCTGCTCACCTTCATCCAGGACGAGCATCCGCAGACCATCGCGCTCATCGTCAGCCACCTCCCGCACCACAAGGCTTCCGAGATCCTCGGCGGGCTTCCGGAGGAACGGCAGATCGAGGTCGTCCGCCGCGTCGCGAACATGGAACAGACCAATCCGGAGGTGATCCGGGAGGTCGAGAAGGGGCTCGAGGCGCGGTTGAGCAACATGATCATGCACTCGACCGAGCGGGTCGGCGGCGTCGACACGGTCGCGGAGATCCTGAACCTGTGCGATCGCAACACCGAGCGATCGATCATGGAGGGGGTGGAGACCGAGGATCCCGATCTGGTCGAGGAGATTCGCCGGCTCATGTTCGTCTTCGACGACATCAAGCTCGTCGACGACAAGGGCATTCAGCGGATGCTCAAGGAGATCGAGAACGACGAGCTCTGTCTCGCCCTCAAGATGTCGTCGTCCGAACTCACGGAGAAGATCCTCGGCAACATGTCCAGCCGGGCGGCCGAGATGATCAAGGACGACATGGAGTTCATGGGGCCGGTGCGGGTGAGCGACGTCGAGACCGCACAGCAGCGCATCGTGGACGTCGTTCGACGGCTCGAGGACTCCGGCGAGATCGTGATCGCGGGTCGTGGTGGTGGCGGCGACGTGATCGTCTGACCCTGGAGATTCCCGTTGCCGATCGTCAAGAACGCACAAGCTCGTGAACTGCTGGGATCGGCGGTCGTCCTCGATCTCTCGGATGTGCGTCGGGAAGCCGTGGACATCGTCGCATCGGCCCGGCTCGAAGCGGATGCCATCATCGACGCGGCCCGGGAGGAGGCGGCGCGTCTGACCGGTGGGGCGGCCGAGACGGGTCGTGCCGAAGGGCTCGAGGCGGGGCTGGCGGAAGGCCGGGAGACCGGGCTGGAAGCCGGGCGGGCGCAGGGCCGTGCCGAGGCGATGGCCTCGATGGAAGAACGACTGGACGCGATCGCGACCGGCTGGAGCGCTTCGCTCGAAGCATTCGTCGCGGGCCGCGAGACGCTCCGCGAGGAGGCTCGTCGTGATCTGCTTCGACTTTCGATCGCGATCGCGGAACGCGTGCTCGGGCGGCTGCCCGCCCACGATCCCGGCCGTGTCGCCGAGCAGGCGGCGGCGGCGATCGACATGCTCGCGTCGGCGACCAGGATCCGGCTTCGGGTGCACCCCGAGGACCTCGAGATCGTGAAGTCCCACTTCGAGGGCGTCGTGGGGATCGCTGGTGCGGTTCACGACCATGATCTCGTCTTCGAGACCGACGAGACGATCGTCCGCGGCGGTTGCGTGGCCGCGGTGGGTGACGGCGAGGTCGACGCGAGGCTGGACGTCCAGATGTCGCGCATCGTGAAGGGGCTCTTTCCGGAACTGCTCGAATCGCCTTCCAACGACGAGCCCGCGGCGGACCACGAAGCTTCGGCGGCGACCGAGGGGGACGACGAATGACGTTCCTCGACGCCGCCGTCGACACGGTTCGAGGCTTCGAATCCCGGGGGATCGTGGGCACCGTGGACGCGGTCCGCGGTCTCACGGTCCTGGTCCGGCGCCTTCGCGTGCCGATCGGTTCCGTGGTCCGGATCGGTGGCGACGATCCGCGGCGTGAAGGCGTGCTCGGGGAGGTGGTCGGCTTCGACGAGACCCGCGCGATCGTGATGCTCCTCGGTGGGGCGTCGGGCACGTCGCCCGGAGACCGGGTGCATCTCGAACGGGTGAGCGATTCCATGATGGTGGGGGACGCGCTGCTCGGCCGGGTGGTCGACGGACTCGGGCGGCCCATCGACGGGGGGCCACCGCCGTCGGGACTGACGCCGCGGCCGCTCTTCCCCCCGATTCTCAATCCGATGGCCCGGGGCATGATCTCGGAGCCGCTCGGCACGGGGTTTCGGGTGCTCGACGGACTCCTGACCATCGGCAAGGGACAGCGGATCGGGATCTTCTCCGGCGCGGGGGTGGGCAAGAGCACGCTGCTTTCGGGAATCGCGCGGGGGTCCGGCGCCGACGTCAACGTGATCGCCCTCGTCGGCGAACGTGGTCGCGAGGTCAAGGAGTTCATCGTCGACGCGCTCGGCAGCGAAGGACTGGCCCGCTCGGTCGTCGTCGTGGCCACGGGTGACGAGAGCCCGCTGCTCCGGGTTCGTGCGATGGCCGCCGCGATCACCGCCGCGGAGCACTTCCGCGACGATGGCCTGGACGTGATGCTGATGGTCGATTCTGTGACGCGTTTCGCGCAGGCCCAGCGTCAGATCGGCCTCGCCGCAGGTGAACAGCCCGCCACCAAGGGCTACACCCCGTCCGTGTTCTCCCTGCTTCCGCAGCTCCTCGAGCGGGCGGGCGGCATCGAGGGCGGTGGCTCGATCACCGGCATCTACACCGTGCTGGTCGAGGGCGACGACATGAACGAACCGGTGGCCGACGCCGCCCGCGGGATCCTCGATGGTCACGTGGTGCTCAGCCGGCGACTCGCCTCCCGTGGTCACTTCCCCGCCATCGAGCCCCTCGATTCCATCTCGAGGGTCGCGGACCAGGTGAGCGAACAGAACCACGAGGTCGCGCGGCGTCGCGTGATCGAACTGCTCGCGGCCTATCGCGAAAGCGAGGAACTGATCAACATCGGCGCCTACGCGGCGGGCTCGAATCCGATGACCGACGTGGCGATCGCGCTTCGACCGCGGCTCGACGCGTTTCTCCGGCAGGGCCGCGACGAACCATCGTCCTTTCCCGACACCTGCCGGGCGTTGTACGAACTCGCCGCCGAAAGCGAGCGGCTCCGGCAGGCGGCCACCACCGCCGGCGCATCCTGACCCGAGGTCCTTCTTTCATGCCCAGGTTTCGATTCCAACTGCAGGCGGTGCTCGACGCCCGGCTCCGTGCCGAGCGGGAGGAACGCCGGCGCGTGGCGGAACTCGAGGCGTCGCGGCGTCGACTCGAGGATGGGCTCCGTCGACGGCAGTCGCAGATCGGGGAAGCGAGATCCCAGCTGCGAGGTCGATTGGAAGGGCGAATCGACGCGTCGAGCCTTCGTGGCCAGGCCAGTGCTTCGCTCGCCGAGATGCGGGATGCCCAGCGGGTGGTCCTTGAACTTGCCGGGATCCACCGTCGGCTCGAAGCGCTCCGCGAGACGCTCCGAACGGCCTCCCGCGCGCGGCGCGCCGTGGAGATTCTCAAGGAACGTCGATTCGAGGCGTGGCGACGCGAGGAGGATCAGCGTGAACAGGCCGAACTCGATGAAATGGCCGTGATCCGAGGGTCACGTCGAAAGGTGGAGTCAATCTGATGCGAACGATCTGGAACATGGTCGCCTTTCTCGCCGTGGTGAATCTGCTCGCGATCGGGCTCGCGGTCGGCTGGCTCGGTTGGACGGAGCGTCTCGATCAGGACCGCCTCGACGAGGTCCGCGAACTCTTCCGGATGCCGACCCCGGAAGCCGCGCGCCTGGTCAGTGAACGGGCCGCGCTCGAAGCGCAGGCCGCGGAGGAGGCGATCGAGCTCGAGCGCTGGGGGCAGATGCCCTTTTCCACCGAAGGGGCGATCGACGCGCAGGAGCAGTTCCGCGAACTCGAACGACTCGGACAGGCACGCCTGCAGCGCCAGGCCGAGACCCTGAAGCGGGAGATCGATCAGCAGGCTTCGCAGTACGACCGGATGCTCGTCGCGCGGTCCGCCGCACTCGATGCGCGGGAGGCGAGGATCGCGACGATGGAAGCGCGATCCCGGGACGCCGAATTCGTCCGGTTGGTGGGCGATGTCGCGGCGATCGAGATCGATTCGGCGATCGCGGTCGTCGAGGACTTCCTCGCCCGGGATCAGGAGACCCTGGTGGTGGATCTCCTCGCGGCGATCGAGGAAGAACGTCGGCAGGAGATCCTCGAAGGCTTCGTCGAACGGGGCAAGACCGCGGTGGCAGGGGACTTGCTCTTGAAACTCCGAGATCGAACCGCGGTCGACGCGGTGGATCCGGAGAACCCCGATGCAGGCGATGCCGATTCAACCCGCGATGCAGCCTCCAACGCCCCGAGAGGCGGATACCAGGCCTGACCAGCCACCTTTCGCCGGGACTTTGGAGGACGCCTCGCGTTCCCTCTCCCCGAAGCGCGAGGATGGCATGCGGCGCGAAACCGGCGCGAGGGATTCCGCCGATCCTGCGCCATCCCTGAACACCGAGGTTTCCGACCAGACCCCCGACGTCGAGGTGTCGACGTCGTCGAAGGGTGATCCAGCCCACGAACCGATTCGAGACGAAGACCTCGCCTCGGGGACCTCCGAGGTCGAGCCGGGATCGGCCTCGGACCCGGACGAGGCGTCCGACCACTCAGCGACCGTGGTGAACGACGCGAACCCGTCCCCGAGACCGACCGACCCCGTCCTGCTCGCGGCACCGGACGTTCGAACCGGTGTCGACACCGGATCCATGGAGATCGACGGGGGGCGGAATGCTGCCACCTCCGGCGAGGATGGTCCGATGCGTTCCCGCGGAACCGTGGGGCCGGAGGTCGGGCGAATGACGACACCGGGGGCGGGCACGGCGGCGGAACCCGAGTCGAGCGGCAGCCCGCCCGATGCCTCGACCGCTGCGAGGCAAGGCATGGTCGCCGCGACCGGCACCGTTCGTCCGACGAACGATCAACGATCCGCCGCGGCCACCGATGCGGGTGATTCGACCCGATCCGCGACGTCGACGATCGACGGTACCGGATCGAAGGCGATTCCCGAAGGCCTGCGGAGGCTGGATCCCGCCGCGATGGCCACCGTCGATCCGCGATCGCGGGAGTCGGCGACGGGTGATACGAATTCCAGGCAGCGTGGGGCCACCGCGGTGGCCCGCGCGGCCGAGATGAACACGGCACTTCGAAACGCCCGTCGCGATGCTGGGGCGAGCAACGGCCAGGGATCGGCGATCTTGAACGCGGCAGGGTCGATGTCGGCCGCCATGAACGCCTCGGGGCCCGCGTCGGCGAGGCCTGAAGCGCAGTCCCTGCCGACCGGACCGGCGTCGGTTGCGCCGATCGAAGCGGGGGCCGACTCGGGACGCACCGTTGGTGGCGTCGCACGGGGCCTTCAGGCCCTGACCGCCCAACGCGGTGGAACCCTCGTGATGCGGCTGGATCCCGGAAACCTCGGCCAGGTGCGGATGGAAATGAGCCTCGACGCGGGCCGGGTGCAGGTGGTCATCGCGGCCGCCGGGGACGCGGCACGCGGGTTGCTTCGAGAGAACCTGGGTGTGCTGCGACACGCCCTGGAGGATCGCGGCTTCGCGGTCGAGCGGCTCACGGTGGAGTCGACGGCCAGAACCACCGCGGACTCGTCGGGGCCTCGCGGGGATTCCCGCGGCGACGGGCAGGATGCCCGTGGAGGCCAGGGATCGTCCGATCGGCAGGATGCCTCGGACGAACGAAGTCGGGGACGACGCGACGACGCGACGAACCGGCGGTCGGAACGGGGCCGGTCCGACTCGGACCGCTTCCAGGAGGTGCTCGCCGGTTCCGGCGCGACCTCGAACGAGTGAGCCACGGAGGTTTCTTCCATGAGTGCGATTCCATCGGCGGCATCGAGTGTCGCGGGCAACTCCGGCGTCAATCGATTCAACGAGATGTCCTCCGAGGACTTCATGCAGATCATCTTCACGGAACTTCAGCAGCAGGACCCGTTCGAGCCGAACGACTCGTCCGCGCTGCTGGATCAGTTGAACTCGATCCGTCAGATCGAATCCGACATCTCGATGACCGAGAAGCTCGAGAACATCGTCTTCCAGAACCAGCTCTCCTCCGCGGGCAACCTG
>NYSY01000152.1 GCA_002683215.1 Planctomycetaceae bacterium | reverse complement strand
GTACTGCGTGTACCAGCCGGGATTCTCGAGCACGGTCCGCAGGATCACCGAGGGGGTGATGGTGCCGTGGTAGCCCATGCCGATGTAGCTTCGCCAGACTTCGTTCCGGTCCGCGAGCGACCGGATGCAGGCCAACGCCTCCTGCTCGCCCGGCGTCGAGGTCCGGGCGTCGGTGAACACCACGTCGTCGCGAAGATCGAGCGATCGACCGTCTCGAATGCTCGCGGGGATCGCTTCCGTGATCAGATCCGAAAGCTGCTCGAGGCCGAGGGCCGAGAGCATCGCACGGGTCTCCGTGGCATCCGGTCCCAGATGCCGACGAGGAAAATCATCGGTCGGGGAGAGCGACGATCGGACGAGGTTCGAAGCCGTCTGAGGGGTGGTCTTGGCCATGGCGTCGGCGAACTTTCGAATCGTGGGATGAAGGTCGGATCGACGAAGATCCGGGACGTCGAGTATAGATGGTCCACATGGTGAAATCCCCTTCTGAACCCGACTCCACCACGGCTTCGACACCCATGCGGGGACTGCCGACGCCGATCGAGGTTCGCCGGGGCCGAGCAGCCACGGTTCTGGGACTCCTGGGGATTCCGACCGCCGGAATCACCGCGATCGCGGGGCTCGGACTGGGTTTGGCGGGCATCCGATCGCCCCAGCCGAAGTGGTCGATCCTGGGAACGATCGTCTCCCTCTTCGTCCTTGCGGGGTGGCTTGGTGGCCTGGTGGGATTTATCGAACTCGCGGTCTCCAAGCCGCCGCCCGCCGGGATCATCGGGCAGGGCAATCGGCTTGGGCTGGCGGTCGCGGGCGTCATCGCCCGGGGGGTCGATCCGACGGACCCCCAGACCCCACCGGATGCGGTCATCGGGGAGATCGTCGAGCAGTTGCCCCGATCGCTGCGTCGCCACATGGAATCGCCATCCGGGTTGCTGGCGATCGAGACGCTCCCCCGGCCGCCGGGCTGCCTTTTGCGCTGGCGAATCGGCCCACCGCTCGATCCGACCGATCCATCGCCGGTCGCCGCGGTGGATCCGAAGCGAGGTGGAATCTACCTCTACGGTGCAGACGGACGAATGCTCGTTGGTTACCGAAGGGCGCTTGATCCGGCCATCCGAGGCATCCAGATGGACGACGTAGACGAGGCCGTCGTCCGGCGACTCGTACCCTTCGCCCGAGCGATCACGGATCGAGCGAAGACGCTCGAGGGCCGCCTTCCCGGGCCCGCGGAGGTCGTCCGCCTGCTCGACGAGACTGCTTCAGGCGGCCCTCCGCCCAGGTACCGGCCCCGACCGGGTGATCGGTTCGATCTCGTCGACGCCGAATCCCGGCGCCGCGCGACCTTCGCCGCCTTCGGTGGTGTGATGCTTCCGCTCGAGCGATGACCCTGCGTTTCGTGAATGCGGGTCGCGGCTCGCCTAGAATCGCGGACGTTCATCTCATCTTCTCGCCCGACCCTTTCGCGGAAACGCCGCCATGCGCACCCACGTCGCTCGCCCCTTCGCCCGCTTCGCCTTCGCTGTGATCGTCACCGGTCCGGCGCTGGTCGGCGTCGCCTTCGCTCAAGACGCGGCGGAGTCACGCATCATCGAGGGGAAGATCGATCCCTACGGATTCCAGCCGGCGAACGATTTCGTCGTCGTGGATCCACAGACCGCTGATCTCGCCCGGTTCTTCGAGGACGCGGGGCCGATTGCGCGGACGTGGTACCAGCACGTGATGACGCTCTCGAGTCCGTACTTCGAGGGTCGGTCACCCGGAGGCGACGGCATCGAACGCGCGGCCGACTACGTCGAGTTCTGGTTCGACCGCGGGGGGCTCGAGCCGGCGTTCCCCGATCCGGACGTCGAAGGCGATGCCTGGACGAGCCACCGACAGCACCTCGACCTCCCGGGCGGACGACCTTCCATCGAGCAGGCGGTCATGCAGCGGGATCGCGCCGACGAAGGCCGCGAGACGCTCGAGCTCGGACGGGAATTCACGGTGCTCGGCAACTCCGGGACCGCCGACGTCTCGGCGCCGCTCGCCTTTCTCGGATACGCGATCGAATCCGGACCCGACGATTATTCGAGCTTCGCCGACGATGCCGTGAACGGCGACGAACTGGCGGGTCGGATCGCCGTGATGCTCCGATACGAACCGTTGGACGACGAAGGACGAAGTCGATTCACCAGTCGACGATTCAGCCGCCATGCCGCGGTCCCGCCGAAGATGCAGGCCGCGGTCGATCGCGGCGCGGCGGGGATCATCCTCGTGAACCCTCCCGGCGCGGTCTTCGCGAAGGACGGCCTGCAGGACGTCGCCGCGAGCCGGGGTGGTGATGAACTCGACATTCCCGTGGTGCAGGTGACCCCGGAGGTCGCAAACCGACTGTTGTCGACCGCGGATCCGGAAGGGCGTGACCTGCGGGCGCTTCGTGGCATCGCCGACGAGGGCGGCCATGGCTGCATTCTCTTCGATTCGAAGGCCGAGGTCCGACTCGCGACCGCGATCGAAGGCGGGATGGACCGGACCGCGAACATCGGCGGTGTGCTTCGTGGCCGCGGTGATCTCGCGGACGAGTGGGTCGTCATCGGCGGTCACTACGACCATGTCGGTCTCGGGACCTTCGGCGCGATGCCCACCAACCGGGGCCGGCTGCATCCCGGCGCGGACGACAACGCGAGCGGCACCGCCGGCGTGATCATCGCGAGCGAGCTGTTGAGCCGCCGATACGAGGAGGCGCCCGCCGATGCGGACCTGCGATCGATTCTCTTCATCGCGTTCACCGCCGAGGAGACCGGACTCAACGGATCTCGTCACTACGTCGAGAATCCGACGCTGCCGGCCGGTGCCATCAACGCCATGATCAACCTCGACATGATCGGTCGCATGCGAAGCGACACCGTGGTGGTGGGCGGTGTGGGCACCGCCGAAGGAATGCTGGACGATCTTCGCCCCATCCTTCTGGAAAGCGGGCTGATGATCCATGCCGATCCGAGCGGCCGCAGCCCGAGCGATCACGCGAGTTTCCACGGTGCCGGGATTCCCGTCGTCTTCTTCTTCACCGGTACGCACGACGTCTATCACCAGCCCGGCGACTACGGTTGGACCGTGAATCCGGTGGGGGCGGCGGCGGTGGTGGAGCTGGTGGTCGACGTGGCGGAGCACTTCGCGACGGATCCGGAGAAGCTCGTCTTCGACGACGGACGCGCGAAGCGTGCGGAGCGGCCGAAGCCGGCAGCCGGTGGGGCCGACCCCAACGATCGAGGATACGCGTCGGTCCGACTCGGCATCCGGCCCGGCATGGGCGGTGGCGACGAGCCCGGGGTGCGCATCGAAGGCGTGAGCGACAACACCAGCGCAAGCGATGCCGGTCTTCGAACCGGCGATGTGATCATCGCCTGGGGTGGCGAGGATCTGATCGACGTCATGGACATGGTCACGCGGCTGCGCGAGCACCAGCCCGGGGACGTCGTGGAGATGGTGGTGATCCGGGACGGCGAAGAGGTCGTCATTCCGGTGAAGATGAAGGCGAGTGAACGGGTGATCGAGAACTGACCGTAAAACGGGGTCAGCGTCAGACCATGGTGTTCTCGAGCACGCCGAGGCCGTCGATCTCGACTTCCATCCGATCCCCGGACGCGAGATGGATCGGGGGGTCCTTCGCGAAGCCCACGCCGGGCGGGGTCCCGGTGAGTATGAGGTCACCCGGTTCGAGCGCGACGAACGCGGCGAGGTGGGCGATCAGTTCGGGGATGTCGAAGATCAGTTGACGCGTCGACGAGTCCTGGACGGTCTCGCCGTTCAACCGAAGCCGGATCGCGAGATCATGTGGATCCGGGATCTCGTCGCAGGTCGCGATGAACGGACCGACGGGACAGAAACCCTCGCAACTCTTGCCGCGTTGCCATTGTCCGTCGGCGAACTGAAAAGCGCGAGCGCTCAGATCATTCGCACACGCGTAGCCCAGCACGTGGGACATCGCATCGGCCTCGTCGATGCGCCAGGCCCGCCGACCGATCACCACCGCGAGCTCCGCTTCGTAATCCGTCTCGGATTCACCGAGCGGCATCGGCACGGGTGCATCGGGGCCGATGACGTTCGAGGAGAACTTCGAGAACGCCAGCGGCGTCGCCGGTGGCTCCATGCCGCTCTCCGCGGCATGGTCCGCGTAGTTCAATCCGATGCAGATGACCTTCCCGGGCATCGGCACCGGGGCGAGAAGGGTGATCGCATCGGTTCGAATCGAGGGCGAGGTCGGGTCGGCGAGCCTGCCTCGAAGCCGGTCGAGCACCGGTCGGTCGAGATTGAAGCGATCATTGATCCCGAGATCGGCCCGGTGCGGATCGGGATCATCAAGGAGATCCGTGCCATCAAGCAGGTGCTGATCGTCGATCATCGTTCCGAAGCGGATGGTCGGATCGTCGGCGAGTCGGAAGTGAACGAGCTTCATGTCGTCTCCTGAATCGTGATCCCGGGCTCGAAATCACGAGCTTTATCTGCGCTATTGGTATCGGACGGTACTTCATTCAACAGAGATGAAAAGACGGCACAGTGCGGATCAAGCCTTTGGGATCACCAGTCGATCGATTATCTTGATGAGGCTCCGAACACCGGAGAAGAGACCGTATTCGACTCAGATTATCCCGTACCGGAAGATACACGCGTGACCCATTCCCCCAAACTCGTCGCAAACGATGGCAAGGTTCTCGTGATCGGCTGGGACGCCGCCGACTGGCGTGTCATCCATCCGATGATCGCCGAAGGCAAGATGCCGAACCTCGAGAAGATGATGGCGGACGGCGTGCATGGAAACGTCTCCACGCTCAACCCGGTCCTCAGTCCGACGCTCTGGACCTCGATCGGCACGGGAAAGCGACCTTACAAGCACGGCATTCATGGTTTCAGTGAGCCGACTCCGGACGGAAAGGCGATCCGCCCGATCACGAACACCAATCGAAAGACCAAGGCGGTCTGGAACATGCTCAACCAGGTCGGCAAGAAGTGCAACGTGGTCGGTTGGTGGCCGTCGCATCCGGCCGAACCCATCGACGGCGTGATGGTCAGCAACTTCTACCAGACCGCGCGAAACATCAAGAACGCGGACATCGATCCCGAGATCGGAAAGCCGCGTCCGGACTCCGCCGGCTGGGAGATGTCGCAGTGGGACATGCCGCAGGGCACCGTCCATCCGCCGAGCCTCGCCAAGAACCTCCAGGAGTTCCGTTTTCATCCGCTTGAACTCGATCACGAGCACGTCGGGCCCTTCATTCCGAAGTTCGCGGAAATCGATCAGAAGAAGGACCAGCGACTGACCGGATTCGCGAAGACCCTCGCCGACACCGTCACCATCCACGGTGCGGCGACGGCGCTGATGCAGCTGGAGCCCTGGGACTTCATGGCGGTGTACTACGACGGGATCGATCACTTCGGTCACGGTTTCATGAAGTACCACCCGCCGCGACAATCCTTCATCAAGGAGGAGGACTTCGAGATCTACAAGGGGGTCGTGGAAGGCGGATACCGCTTCCACGACATGATGCTCGGGGCCCTTCTGCACCTCGCCGGCGAGGACACCACCGTCATCCTGATTTCCGATCACGGATTCCATCCAGATCATCTCCGGCCCGAGCACATCCCGGTCGAACCGGCGGGTCCCGCGATCGAGCACCGCCCCTACGGCATCTTCGTCGCGAAGGGACCGAAGATCCGCAAGGGCGAGACCGTCAGCGGCGCGAGCGTGCTCGACCTGACGCCGACCGTGCTGGCCGCCTTCGATCTTCCCGTCGGGGAGGACATGGACGGGAAACCCCTGGTGACGATCTTCGAGGACGCCCCCGAGATCGAGACCGTGGCGTCCTGGGACGACATCGATGGTCCGCATCCGAACGGCATGCATCCCGAGGGTGCGCACATCGACTCGGTCCAGAGCGCGGAGGCGATGAAGCAGCTGGTCGAACTCGGATACATCGAGGAACCCAACGAGAACACCGACGAAGCGGTCCGGGAGACCACGCGGGAGCTC
>NYSY01000151.1 GCA_002683215.1 Planctomycetaceae bacterium | reverse complement strand
GGCCGCGACCTGGGCCGGCGTGGTGGGACCGTCGAACTGGCGTTCGCTCCCGTCGGGAAGCGTGATGCGGGGCATGGTGGACTCCTGCTCGCGAAGGGGTGCGGTCGATCGAGACTCGGAGTGTACCGGTCGGGGGTGCGGTCGCGGGACCCGGGGGGTTGGAACGGTGGTGGGATTGGTCGCGGGGGATCAGCCGTCACCGAGGCTGATCAGGGACCGGGTCTCCAGGAGTCGCGTCCGCGCCTCGAGCAGCCGGTCGAAGTCCCGGAGCCCCGCGACGAGATCGTGGAGCATCACCAGGTGGATCAGGGTGAGTCGGAGCCCGGCCCCGGTGCGGTGACCGGCGATGCGATCCTCGATCGAGGCGTCGAGGGCCGTCAGCGAGGCGAGGGCCCGATCCGTCGCGGAGGCGTCTTCGGGCCGGGGACGTTGACCGGTCAGTCGGCGGTGCGTGGCGGTCAGCATGTCGGACAGGCTGGTCAGGACGTCGGCTTCGACCCGCGAAACGCGGACCCCCTCGCCGAGGAAAGCGGTCCGCACGTAGAAGCGGGAAAGAACGAATATCTGGTCGACCCGATCGACGAGACGACGATTCATCCGTTGACGCTCGGGATCGTCCACCAGTTCGATCGCGGCATTGTCGGTCATCGTGCGGATCATGGTGAGGGCCGCGAGGCCGTCGGCGAGGGACTCCATCTCCGCCGCGTCGTTTCCGGTCGCGGGCAGGAGCGGCAGTTCGATCGACCGCCGGACCGAACCGATGGCGGTCGCGAAGCAGGCTTCGATCCGGTCCCGCGCGTAGGTCGGCCGGACCAGGCCGAAGACCAGCCACGGAAGCAGGGAGGCCCCGGCGACCGCGATGAAGCGATCGTCGACCAGATCGAGTCCGACTTCGAGCCGGGCGTTCGTGGTGAAGACGTAGAACAGGCTCATCGCATAGTTGAGACCGGCCGCCGCGGACCGTGGCTGGACGATCATCATGCCGCCCGGGAGCAGCACGATCGCGATGAAGATCGCGTATCCGCCCGCGGATCCGAGGTTCGGGAACACGGTGGTGATGGTGAACAGGCTGACCATCGTCGAGAGCAGGAGACCGACGGCTCGAAGCATCATCGAGGCCCGCAGCGATCCCTGGAACACCGTGCTGAGGAACATCGTCATCAGCAGGAACACGGCGGCGCCGGCCCACTGGTCGTAGACGGAGGCGATCGTGAACGCGATGCCCGTCGCGATCGTCCCCTTGATCGCGAAGGCCAGACCGGCCTCGTCCGGATGCGTGCACAGTTCGCCGAGGACGGTTCCGACGTTCCAGTCCGATCGTTGATTCCAGCGGGGCATGCGAAGCCGGCTCGCCGGGATCGCGCGGGTCCGTCCGGTGGTGGCGACCAGCGTGCGGGCGATCCGGTGCATGTCCGTCAGGGCCCTCGACGCCGCCGCGATGAAGGAGATCTGCATCACCGGCGTCCCCTCCGGCGCGTTGACGACCAGTCGGCGGCAGTCGCTGCGGAATCGTCGCGCCGACGCAGCAAGGCCGGGGATCGACGCGGCCGGGCGGTTCTCCCGGATCGCCGCCGAGACCTCGAGCAGCTGACGTCCGAGTCGATCGCGGGCATCGGGGAGCGACCCCGCGACGCCTTCGAGGAAGAATGTCGGTCGCCCGTGCTCGAGCAGCGCGAGTCGCATGCGGTTGATGCCCAGGAGGTATCGCACGCAGTCGCCCGCGAGGATGAGGTTGGTGGCCGCGATGCTCCGGCCCCGCACCCGGTGAATCCCTTGGAGCAGGGTCTCCAGCGAGGCGGATCGACGGGCGTCCCAGGTGAGGAAGCCGTCACCGTATTCCTCGTCGAGGGGCTTCAGCAGGGAGGTTCCCACCGATTCGAGATCACTGGAGAGCCGGTCCCGCAGCCCGCGTTCGAGGCGATCGCCGAGAAAGAGGATGCCCAGCGTGCCCGAGACCAGCAGGCCGATGATCAGCTGCTGGAACTCGATCCAGGCGGAATGAGCGTCGACCACGCCGTTGGCGGACTGCCAGGCGAAGAGCACCGGTACGAGGATCGCGAGCAGGTAGGAGAGGAGATCGAGGCCTCGAGCCAGCAGGTAGAACCCGATGAAGGCGATCGCGAACGCGATGATCACCAGCACCCACGGTTGATCGCTCAGAACACCGAGCAGACCGTGGCTCGTCGCGATCACCACGATCACCACCATGATGCGGCGGAGGAGCAGGGCCACGGAGTGGTGGACGACGGTCACCAGAAGCACCGGCAGCGCCGGCATGGTGCCGCCCGGAAGTTCGACGCTGGCGAGGGCGAGGATCAACCCCGCCGCCGAGGCGATGAACACCGCGAGGGGCCGGAGTCCCGATCGCCAGTCGAGCATCGCCTGCCCGCAGACGTTCACGGCCCAGGCGAACGATCCGACCGGCGGGAGACGTCGCGGCGTCGCGGCGGTCGGGACCGAAGGGGTCAACGCGCGGGTCCGACGGGCGTCGTGTTCCGGCCCGTTTCGATTCCCGCCGCGAAGGCGAGATCCGCGGCCGCCGTCAGAAGGTCCGCGCGGGCGCCGACGAACGTCGCCTGGGATTCCTGCAGATCACGTTCGGCCTGCACCAGCGTGGTGATCGTGGCGAGTCCCTCGCGATAGGCGGCGGACACGCCGGCGAACGCTTCCTCGCTGCTCTCCACCAGCGCGACGCCGAAGTCGTACTGGCGTCGGAACGCCTGCACCCTGAAGTAGGCGTCCCAGGTCTCGCCGATCGCCTGCAGGCGGAGCGCCTCGAGGTCGGCTTCCGCGGCCCGCCGTTCCGCCCTCGCCGCCTTGACCGCGTTCTCGCGGATGTACCCCTCGAAGATGATCCAGCTCGCCGACACCCCGACGTTCCAGACCGGCGAGGTGACGGTGTCGGAGGGAAAGTCGGTGGTGCCGTCCTCGACGATCTTGTCGGTATCGGTCTTGAACTCCGTCCATTCGATCCCGGCGCTCGCGAAGCCGTTGACCACCGGGAGGAAGTCCGCCTCCGCCCGACGGACGCCGGCGGCGGCCTCCCGGACCTTCTCGATCGCGGCGCCCAGATCCGGGCGACCTCGGAGGGCGACGTCGATCACGTCGTCGACGCGGTAGTCGAGGGCCTCCGGCAGGTCGCGTTCGGTGATTCGAGCGATCTTGATCGGAAGATTGGCGGGAACGCCGCAGGCTTCGAGCAGGCTGGCCCGCGCGGAGAGGATCTTCGCGACCGTCGCTTCGACCTCGAAACGGGCTCTCGCCATCTCCTGCCGGGCGAGGAGGAGTTCGGGGGCGGTCGCGAGTCCGACCGCGAGCTGCCCCTCCACCATTTCCAGCACGGTCTCGGCGAGATCGGCGTTGCGTCCCGCGGCCTCGTTGAGGGCGAGCGCGGCATCGAGATTGAAATACCCGATCTGCACTTCCTGGATCGTCCGTTGCAACGCCCGGTTGAAGGTCAGGTTGGCGGCGAAGAGCCCCGCCCGCGCGGCGTCGTCGTCCGCTTCCCGACGACCGAAGTCGAGCAGGAGGTAGTTCAACGCGACCTGCGGGATCAGGGCGGTCTGATCCGCCTCCAACGCGAAGCCGTTGGCAGGGAAGATCATCCGCGTGTAATAGAACTGGGCTTCGATGCCGATCACCGGATACCAGGCGCCCTGGGCGATCCCCAGTTCCGCGGCGGCGACCCGGGCTCGTTCCCAGGCCGCCCGCGTCTCGGGACGATGCTGGAGGGCGAAGTCGATCAGTCGGAGCAGGGACGTGGTCTCGCCGCGGAATGGTGGTGGGGCGATCGACGCCCGGGCGTCCGGGACGTTCGAAGTCGTTTCGGCCACGTCGTCACCATCGGATCGATCGAAGGGGTGCACGCTCGCCGCATCGGGGTCGGGACGCCAGGGGCGGTCGGGTCGGTTCGAGACCATCGCATCGAGATCGACGTCCGCGTAGGGACGTTCCGTCCGGCAGCCGGGCATGGCGATCATCGCGAGCAGGAGCACCATCGCACAGGAACGTCCCTCGGGCCGGAGGAGCCGGCAGGGTGCGTGGCGTTCCAAGCGACGATTCCTGATCGAAACGATTCGGGTTCTCCGTTCTGCCGACCGCAGGTCACGCCCGCCGAGCGGCGGACCGCGTGCACGGTATCATCGCGACGTGCCCCTGCATTCATCCGATCCCGGCTCAGGTCCCGATCGCCGCCTCCGAACGGCCGTCGGGATCATGTCGGTGATGCTGCTGGGCGGGTGCGATCCGATCATCGACATCGGGGGCGCCTTCTTTCCCGGATGGATCTTCGCGGCGATCGGCGGTCTGGTGGGGATGCTCGTGGTTCGTCAGATCCTGGCCTGGACCGGCATCGAACCGCATCTGCTTTTTCGCGGTTTCGCCCACCTCGGTGTCTTCACCGCGATCTCCGCGTGCCTCTGGTACGTGTTCTTCCTGACCTGAATCCACGACGAGCATTCATGGCCGAGCCCGGGAGGACAGCATCGTCAGACGCTTCACCGACGCCGTCGTCGCCGGATGCCGCGGTGGACTCGACGTCGGGTACGACGTCGGATTCAACGCCGGCTTCGACTTCGAAACCCGAATCGTCCGTTGATTCCCCGCCCCAGTTCCGGTCGGTGCGATCCCCGCAAGGTGGATGGCGACGGGTGGCGGGGGTCGTCCTCGGGCCGCTGATGGTGCTGTCCGGACTGGCATCCCTGCTGCTGATCGCGATCTCGCTGGACATCCAGCCACGGACCCTGGATGCCGCGGTCCGGGCCAACACCATCGGCATCGCCCCGCATGTGAGCGGTCCGATCGTCGATCTGCGGGTCGTCGACAACCAGCCGGTGCGGACCGGCGAGGTGCTCTTCGTGGTGGATCCTCGACCCTACGCCGCGGCCCTCGCCGACGCCGAGGCGGCGCTGGCATTGATCGAGATGGAGATCACGGCGCTCCGGGCGCGGGTCGTCGCGGCCGAGCGCGCGGTGGACGAGGCGGCCGCGCTGCTGGTCGAGTCCGAAGCCGAGGCGGTCTACGCCCGGCGCTACCTCGATCGGGTCCGCCCGCTCCTTTCCCAGCGTTTCGTGACGCCCGATCAGGTCGACAAGGCGGCGTCGGAAGTCGAGGCGCTCGATGCGGCGGTGGCCACCGCACGGGCCCGCATCGCGGCACGGGAGGCGGATCTCGCGGTGGCGGTCGCCGCACTGGGTGATCTCGACGACCTGCCCGCGGCGATCCCCGCCGATGACGCGGTGGAACGCGACGTGGACAGGGTGGAGGCCGGAGGCGCCGATGCGGCATCGATGGGTGACCGGTCGACGGACGTCGATCCGGCCGAACTCAACGCCCGTCGGGTCGCCGCCGTGGCGGCGGTCGCGAAGGCCCGGCTCTACCTCGACTACTGCACGGTCCGGAGTCCGCTCGACGGATACGTGACGAATCTGAACATCACGGTGGGGGAGTATGCGAACGAGGGTCGTCAGGTCTTCGCGCTGGTCGACGGATCGGTGTGGTACGTCATGGCCAACTTCAAGGAGACCTACCTCTCCTACATCGACGTCGGCGACGAAGTCGAGGTCTACCTCATGGCGCGACCGTCGGAACGGTGGCGGGGCGTGGTGCAGGGCGTGGGCTGGGCGATCGATCTGGCCGATGGTCGCGACATCCCGCGGACCGATCTGCCGCGCATCGATCCGACGCTCGACTGGGTCCGGCTGGCGCGGCGTTTCCCGGTGCGGATCATTCTGGAGGATGGCCCCGACGTGCCGGTTCGAATGGGCGAGACCGCGGCGGTGATCGTCCTGCCCGGTGAAGGCGAACTGCCACCGGCGCAGTTTCCCTGGCTCAGAAGTCTCTTCGACGACCTCGGTCTCGACGACTGAGGCCGGGACTCGCCCGTTCTCATTCCTCGAACAGCGGCTTCTGGTTGGGGAGCTCGGGCGGACGCTGGCGAAGTTCGTCGACGGCGGCGGCGATGTCTTCCACGTTCCGGAACTGCTCGTACTCGCTGGCGTAGCGGATGTAGGCGATCTGGTCGATGCCCCGCAACGCGGTGGCGACGCGGCGACCGATCTCCTCGCTCGGGACTTCGCGGTCGAACTCCCGGTGCAGCTCGTCCTCGAGCCGGGTCACCAGTTCGATCTTGACGTCCTCGGCCACCGGGCGTTTGCCGCAGGCGGCCTGGATCCCGCGAAGCACCCGCTCGGCATCGAAGGGAACCCGAGAATCGTCCCGCTTCACGACCATCAGCCGACGGGTCTTCTCCAGCCGTTCGAAGGTGGTGAATCGCCGGTCGCACGTCTCGCATTCGCGGCGACGGCGGATCGAGGAACCGCGCTCCACCGGACGTGAGTCGCAGACCCGGGTGCTCGTCGATTCGCAGAACGGACAATGCACGGTTCGCTCCAGTCGGTCTCGGGACTCGGGGGTCGTGCCGGAGCGGCGACGCCCGGGTCGGCGGTCGGTTCGCGGAGGCGCACGTCGAGGGTCACACGTCCTCGATGTCGGCGATCTTCTTGGTCACCAGCTCCTCGATTCGGGCGGTGTGCTTCTTGGTCTCGGCGTCGACCTCCTCCTTGGAGCCGTTGACGTCGTCGTCGGAGAGCTTCTGCTCGGAGCCGGTCTGTTCGATCCCCTTGATCGCGTCCCGGCGTTCGTTCCGACAGGCGACCTTGGCGTCCTCGCCCATCTTCTTGACCTGGCCGACCAGCTGCTTTCGTCGGTCGGCGGAGGGCGAGGGCACGCTCACTCGGATCGCGGGGCCTTCGGCCTGTGGGTTGAGCCCGAGGCCCGCCGACTCGATCGCCTTGATGATGTCGTTCTTGGAGGCGGGATCGAAAGGCTTGATGAGCAGTTGCTGGCTCTCGGCGACCGAGATGCCGGCGAGTTCCCGCAGGTCGGTGTTCGAGCCGTAGTAGTCGACCTTCACGTATTCCAGCAGGGCGGTGTTGGCGCGGCCGGTGCGGATGCCACGGAGTTCGCGGTGGAGGTAGTCGACGGTCTTGTCCATCCGATCGCTGCACTCGAGAAGGATTTCGTCGATGTCCATGCCTTGGTCTCCATCGCCCGTGGGGGCGCTCGGTTTGATCCGCGGGGATGTTGCGGGGGTGTTGCGGAAAGCCTTGATTGTAGGACGAAGGTCGATGGTCGTCCGGGACCCGTTCGATCAGCTCGCGGTGACCAGCGTGCCGACGGTTTCGCCGCCGACCGCCCGGGCGATGTTGCCGGGGACCTGGTAGTCGAAGACCTGGATCGGAAGTTCGTGCTCCATGCACATGGTGAGCGCGGTGAGGTCCATGACCCCGAGCTGGCTTTCGATCGCGGTCGCGAAGGTGAGTTGGTCGTAGCGAACCGCGTCGGGGTTCTTCTTGGGGTCGGCGTCGTAGATCCCGTCGACCTTGGTGGCCTTCAGGAGCCGGTCGGCGCCGAGCTCGATCCCTCGGAGGGACGCACAGGTGTCGGTGGTGAAGAAGGGGTTGCCGGTGCCCGCGGTGAGGATGACCACGCGGCCCTTCTCGAGATGCCGGATCGCGCGGAGCCGGATGAACGGCTCGGCGACCGCGGTCAGATTGATGGCGGACATCGCCCGGGCGGGCACGCCCTGCCGCTCGAGGGCCTCCTTCAGGGCCACGCCATTGATCACCGTGCCCAGCATGCCCATGTAGTCGGCGGTCGACTGGTCGATCGTGCCGTCCTTGGCGAGCGTCGCGCCGCGGATGATGTTGCCGCCGCCGCAGACCACCGCGATCTGGATCCCCAGCCGGCTGGCGGCGGCGATTTCGGTCGCGATGTGGGTGAGTTGGTCGGATCCGATGCCGAGTTGGCCGGCTTCGGCGAAGCTCTCGCCGCTGATCTTGAGAATGACTCGGCTCGGGGTGGCGGACATGCGGGGGGCGCTCCGGCGGGTGCGGGGGGGGGGGAACCGTGATTGTCTCCCCGAACGGCGGTCGCGGTCAACCGAACGGGACCGACGACTTTGCGGTTTGGTGGATCGAATCGCCGATCTCCGGACGTATTCAGGGAGGAGGGAACTCACTCGATCGGGCAGGTTCCGGGAAGGAACCGCACGGCCGACGGGGAATCCGCCCATAATGAGCAACGATCCACGAGTGCGACCAAGGATGGCAGAACACGACTCCAACTCCGCGACGCCGGCCGGTTCGAATCCCGATCCGAGCATGGATCCTGCGCACCTCACCGAACGGATCCGTGATCTGGTCGAGGAACGACGCCGGCTGCTGCGGCAGCGTCGCCTTCATCTCCTGCTGCTCGGTCTCGCGGTCTCCCTGCCGATCCATCTCGCGATCATGGTCTGGCTCTGGTCGACCCATCGGGAGCTTCCACCCGCCGCGGTGCCCGCCGCGGTGGTCCTCGACCTCTCGATCCTGCCCGACGAGACGTTGCAGGACATGCTCGACGCGCCCGAGAGCGAGGACCTGCTCAGTCCCGAACTCGCGACCGACGCGGGCGAGGAGGCGATGAATCTCGAATCCGAGCTGACCGCCGAGGTCCCCGACTTCGAACTCGAGGCGACCGGTGGCGGATTGACGACGGTGGTGGGGGCCACCGGCGAGGGGCTCGGTGCGGGCCTCGGTTCCAACGCGGCAGCGGGGGCCAGTTTCTTCGGCATCCAGTCGACGGGCAATCGCTTCGCCTACATCGTCGACATCTCGGGCTCGATGGGGCAGGACGGGAAGATGGCGGCGGCGATGGCCGAGTTGAAGCGTTCCCTCCGGCGACTGCCCGACTACGCGGCGTTCATGGTGGTCCTGTATTCGGGCAATCCGGTGGTGCCCTCGTTCCAGGACGGGTGGCTCCGGGCGAGTCGCGGGAACCTCTCCCGGATCAACGCCTGGATCGACGGGCTTCAGCCCGGCGGTGGCACCGAACCGATGCCCGCCTTCGAGATCGTGTTCGAACTGGACGTCCGGCCCGACGTGATCTTCTTCCTCACCGACGGACTGATCCCCGGCAGCATTCCCGCCGAGGTTCAGAATCGAAACGGCAAGCGGTCCGGGGCCGCGGTGATCAACAGCATCGCCTTCGGGACCGAGGCCGGCCACGAGCCGCTCCGACGGATCGCGTCGGAATCCGACGGCGTCTTCCGCTTCGTGCCCACGGGGGCGCGACCATGATGCGGCGTCGCTCCATCCTCGCGACGACGGTTCCGATCGTCCTCGCCGCCTCGCTCGCCTCGCTCGCGACGGCCGACCGGCAACTGCATCGCCGGGACGGTGCGGCACCGCTGGTCGTGGAGCGGGTGTCGGCCTCCAGTGGCGGTGTCCGGGCCACGGTGGTCGCCGAAGGTCTTCGATTCGAACGGCTCGTGCCGTGGGATCGCGTCGCGTCGATCGATCCCGACGAGGCCGGGCGGCTGGAGGCCGGGATCGCACGAGGAATCGAAAAGGGGACACTGGTCTGGCGGGGTCGTTCCCGGATGAACCGTGGTGACGCGGTACTCGCCCGGGCGGCCTTCGATTCGGCGTTCGACGCCGGGGTCCTGCCGGGATCCGAACTCGGTTCGATCGCGATCGAGGGCCTGGTTCGAGCGGCGATCGCGGCCGGAGACGGTTCGCGGGTCCTTGGTGAGGCGACGCTGATCTCGGAGTTGCCCGCGGGCCTCGTCGAGCCGTCGCGGTTCCCTCGCGGCGACCGGCTCATCGATCCCGAGACCGGACTGGTGACTTCGGTGCCGCCGGTGGCGGACGACGATGATCGTTCCCGGATGCTCGAATGGTTTCGACGCGTGCCCGCGAGGGACGCGAACGCGTCGCTTCGTCGCTTGCTCCTCGAGCGACTCGTGAACGGATCAGGACCACCCGAGGAGTCGGGGGCGAACCTCGCCGGCGGTGAACGATTCCTGCTCCGACTCACCGAGCTGGATGCGGAAGATCCCGCTCGTCGGGAACGGACGCGCCGGACTCTGCTCGCCGCCGCGGACGCCCCGGTCTGGAAGGCCGCGTGGATCCGCTTCTTCGCCGGTCGCGGGACGATCGCCCGTGAGACCGATCCCGAACTTCGCATGCGCGGCGTGCTCGACCTGATCCACGTGATCGCGCTCGAGTCCACCGCACCCCCGGTCCTTCGTCGCGCGTCGCTCCGACTCGCGGTGCAGACGCTCCGGGAACTCGGCCGATCGGAATCGGCCGCCACCCTCGAATCGATCCTGATCGCCGAGCGTGCAGATGACGCGCTCCCGGAGAACCTCCCGTGAATTCCACCCTTCGCATGTTCGCCCAGGCGCCCGGCTCCGAAGAGGGCGGCCTCGGTCCGAGTCTGCTCACCTACATCTCCGGCGGTGGCTTCATCGGCTGGATCATCGTCGCCCTCAGCGTGGTCGCCCTGACGCTGGTCGTGATCCACGCCGTCCAGATCCGTCGCACCACGCTGCTTCCCGCGGTGCAGGTCGCCTCGATCCG
>NYSY01000150.1 GCA_002683215.1 Planctomycetaceae bacterium | reverse complement strand
GGCGGCTCCTAACCCGGAAACGAGGACAGCGAGAACACCATGCCTGCCAAGTCAACCAGAACCATCACCCTCCTGCTCAACCAGAACGTCGAAAGCCTCGGCATCGTCGGCGACGTCGTGACCGTGAAGCCCGGCTATGCCCGGAACTTCCTGCTCCCGCTCGGCATCGCCGAAGCACCGACCGATGAACGCGTCGAAGCCCTCAAGGCCGCGCGTGCCGAAGCCCTCGCCGATCTCGAGCAGATCCGCAGCGAGCGGAAGCAGATCATCGAGGCCCTCGAGGAAATGAGCATCACGCTGGTCCGAAGTTGCAACGACCGCGGCGTCCTCTACGGCTCCGTGACGCAACGGGACATCTCCGACGGTCTCATCGAACTCGGCCACGGCGTCGACGAGCGGGCCGTCCGGCTCGCGAACCCGATCCGTCGGGTCGGCGACTATCCGGTCGTCATCCAGTTCGAGAAGGACCTCCGAGCCCAGGTCCACATCGTGGTCGAAGCGGACCGCTCCCTCTCGGAGGAATCCGAAGAGATGGAGTTCGACAACGAGGGTGAACTGATCGAACCCTCCGCCCGTCGATCCGCCGACGCCGACTCGGAAGGTGGCGAGGAGACGCCCGCCGAGGATTCGGCGACCGAGCCTGCCGCCGAGACCTCCGAAGCCTGATTCGATTCCGGATCCCGCTCCGGCAAGATGCCATTCACGACCGCCCGCGAATCCCCGGTTCGCGGGCGGTCGTTTTCGATCTTGGAATCGAAAATTCAGCGACCGGGCGTCGCTGGCCGATACGATCTGAACCAAGTGCCAAACCGTCTGGTGACGCATCGAAGGATCGTGGCGTCGCCGAGCCGGACTTCAGGAGTCGCAAGCAGATGCAGACCATGGCCGATCCCCCCCGCCAGAGCCTTCCCAGCACCCGCCGGTCGATGACCCACAAATTCGCGATCGCGGGACACGAGGGTTACCTGACCATCGGGCTCTTCGATAACGGCAACCCGGGCGAGGTCTTCATCAAGATGAGCAAGGAAGGATCGACGCTGTCCGGCCTGATCCAGGGCTTCTGCCGGGCCTTCAGCCTGGCCCTCCAGCATGGGCTGAGCCCCGCGGACGCGGTCGAACGGTTTCGCGGGATGCGATTCGAGCCGATGGGCCCGACCTCGAACCCCCAGATTCCCGAAGCCTCGAGCATCCTCGACTACGTCGCCCGCTACATCGACCTCCACTTCGTCCAGACGTCCGACTGACGCCGGAAACCCGGATTACCACGGCTTCGACGGATTCGACGGATTCGACGGATTCCGGAGTGGTAGAATCGCGGAATGGACCGAATCGCGCACCCACACACCTACGACGACCTCTGCGACGCCGCGCGTCGGGAGGTTCGCTCGATCGGTGCCGCCGAGCTGGCGACGCTCCGGTCGAGCGGCTCCAAGGGCGTCGTCGTCGATGTCCGCGAGCCGACCGAATGGCAGGACGGCATCGTCCCGGAAGCGATCCTGATCCCGCGTGGCACGCTCGAGAAGGAGATCCATCCGCGGGTGACGTGCCCGACCGAGACCATCTGCCTGTACTGCGCGACCGGAAAGCGGAGCCTCCTCGCCGCCCAGACGCTCCAGCGCATGGGCTTCACGGACGTGCGAAGCCTCGATGGGGGATTCGCGGGCTGGACCGACGCCGGAATGGAGATCGCGCCGGGGCCCGTGACCATCGCGGCCCGTGATCAACGACCGACCGTCGACCACGAGGACTGGGAATCGATCCGATCGAACTTCGCCATCTCCAGCCGCACCGTCGAGGTCCTCGACGGATCCAGCCGCCCGCTCGTCTACCTCGACCACGCGGCGACCACCCACCCGCCCGACTTCGCGATGGATGAGGTCAGGAACTTCCTCAGCCTCGACTACGCCAACGTCCACCGCGCCTCCTACCAGCTGGCACGACGCTCGACCCTGCGATTCGAAGACGCGTATCGAACCTGCGCCGCCTTCGTCGGCGCGGATCTCCGACACCACTGCGTGGTCTTCACCTCGAACACCACCGCCGCCTGCGAGATCGTCGCCCATGCGGTCGCGGCCCGTCCCGGCGCGGTGCTGGTCACGGACCTCGAGCACCACAGCAGTGATCTCCCCCACCGCCGCCGCGGTCGCGTGGTGCGGGTCGGGCTCGATCCTGAACATCGACTTGACATGGATGCGGTTCGGGCCGCCCTCAAGCAGGAGCCGATCAAGCTCGTCTCGGTGACCGGGGCGGCGAACGTCACCGGCTGGATGCCCCCGATCCACGAGATCGCCGCACTGGCCCACGAGGCCGGCGCCCTGATCTGCGTCGACGCCGCCCAGCTGATCGCCCA
Source organism: Planctomycetaceae bacterium (assembly GCA_002683215.1). GTDB lineage: Bacteria > Planctomycetota > Phycisphaerae > Phycisphaerales > SM1A02 > UBA12014. The sequence goes on along the minus strand of NYSY01000150.1, from coordinate 50,426 downwards.
CGCCCCCATCGACATGGGTCGCCCGGGGGAACCGACGTCGATCGACTTCCTCGTCGCCGCGGGCCACAAGGCCTACGCGCCGTTCGGAGCCGGTTTCCTCGTGGGCCCCCGCGACGTCCTCGATTCGGTCGATCCCGTGGTCCCCGGCGGAGGCGTCGCCGCCAAGGTCGACGAAACCGGCGCGACCTGGCTCCCCAGCCCCGATCGCCACCAGTACGGAACCCCCAACGTCGGCGGGGCGATCGGCATGTCGGTCATGCTCGGGCTCCTGATGCGAATCACGATGCAGGAAGTCCGTGCCCATGAAATGAAGCTCTTCCGACGCATGGTGGACGGCCTCCAAGGAATCGGCGGGATCACCCTCTACGGGCCGCCGGACCTCGAAGAACGGGTCGCGATCGTTCCCTTCAACGTCGACGGCGTCTCGGACATGCTGACCGCCGCGGTGCTCGGCGAGGAGTTCGGAATCGCGGTCCGCAACGGCCGCTTCTGCTCGCACGTCCACAGCGACCGCCTCCTCGCCGGCGGCGATCCGGCCGGCGCGGTCCGGGCCTCGATCGGCCTGTTCAACGACGAGACCGACGTCGACGCCTTCCTCGCGGCGGTGGAGATCGTTCGTCGCAAGGCGTGGAAAGGCACCTACACCGAGCGAAGCGGACAGGTATCCGGTCAGAACGCCGGTCGTTGCGCCGACCGCTGGATGGAAAACGCCGGGAATCCCTGAGGCGCGGCGTTACCGCACTGGAGACGATGATGCGCGAGCCCGTCGAGATCGTCTGCGATGCCTGCGAACGGTCCTTTCCCGCGGCCCCCACCGTCGAGAAGATCGCCTGTCCCTACTGCGGCGACGTCAATCGCGTCCAGTCGGCGGCGGCGCCCGAACCGCCCCCGGACACGATGACGGCATCATCCGATTCACCCGATCGCCCCGACACTGAAGAGCGCTTTCTCCGCGTCGCCCGCCCCGCGTTGGTCCGGGGCCACCCCATCGCGAGCCTCGCCTCCTCGGCGACCACCCTCACCGGAGGCGGATTCCTGATTCTCGCACTGACCTCGTCGAGCATTCCCCATTGGATGTGGTGGATCGGGCTCGCCGTGCTGCTTGCGGGCGGGGGTTGGATGACCTGGATCTTCGTGCTCGGCCACCGGTGGGATCGTCTTCGGATCACCTCCCGACGCACGATCGACGAGCGGGGCATCGTGATGCGGAGCACCTCCGAAGTCCTTCACCAGCACGTCCGGAACATCCGGATCACCCAGAGCTTCTGGCAGCGAGTCGTCGGGATCGGCGATCTCGAGATCGACAGCGCCGCCGGCGATGGGGTGGCGGACATCCGGATCCAGAACGTCCCGGATCCGGACGGGATCAAGCGGATCATCGATGCGGCACGCGGCCTGGGCGTCGCCGAAGACTGACCCACCCCACCGCCGCGGACGGATCCCCCGGTCATCGTGATTCCCCCCGCATGAACACGGGAAATCATGTCCTGCTCCGAGTAATATGCACGGCTCCGGTGTTCCGGCTACGGAGCCCCGATTCCACGCCACCCACATCACCCACGACCGAGACCGCCATGAAGATCCACGAGTACCAGGCCCGACAGCTCCTCGCCGACGCCCGCATCCCCGTCCCTGCCGGCCGCATGGTCGAGAACGTGGAGGATGCGGTCGCCGAGACCGAGCAGCTGCTCGCCGCCGGCGAGACCCTGGTGGTGGTGAAGGCCCAGGTGCATGCCGGCGGCCGAGGCAAGGCCGGCTTCGTCAAGCTCGTCCGCTCGGTCGACGAGGCCCGCGAAGCCGCGACCTTCATGCTCGGCAACCGGATGGTTTCGGTCCAGACCGGACCGGAAGGCATCGAGGTCAATCGACTTCTCGTCGCCGCCGGCGTCGACATCGAGAAGGAGTACTACGTCGCGGTGACCCTCGACCGGAATCGCGGCGTCAACACCCTGATCGCCAGCGCCGAAGGCGGCGTCGAGATCGAAACCGTCGCCCACGAGAACCCGGACGCCATTCTCAAGGTCGCGATCGATCCCCGCACCGGACTGGAAGCGTTCGAGGCCCGCGCCCTCGCGACCCGCCTTGGATTCCACGGCCGACAGATCCAGCAGGCCGCGTCGATCATGCAGCGGCTCGCGAAACTCTACGAGTCGACGGACGCGAGCATCGTCGAGATCAATCCCCTGATCGCGACCCCGCCGTCGGAGGGCGCGCCGGACGGCCGCGTGCTCGCGATCGATGCGAAGTTCGGCTTCGACGACAACGCGCTCTTCCGACACCCCGACCTCCAGGCGATGCACGATCCCACCGAAGAGAATCCCGCCGAGATCCGCGCCCAGGAGGCCGGGCTCTCCTACGTCGCCCTCGATGGCACCATCGGCTGCCTGGTCAACGGCGCCGGACTCGCGATGAGCACGATGGACATCGTGAAGCTGCACGGCGGCGAGCCTGCGAACTTCCTCGACGTGGGTGGCTCCGCCACCAAGGAGTCGGTGACCGAGGCGTTCCGGATCATCCTCGGCGACGGACGCGTGAACGGCGTGCTCGTGAACATCTTCGGTGGCATCATGCGGTGCGACACCATCGCCTCCGCCATCGTCGCCGCCGCCAAGGAAGTCGGGTTCGAAGTCCCCCTCGTGGTGCGACTCGAAGGCACCGAGGTCGATGCGGCCCGACGCATCCTCGAGGATGCGAAGACCGAGATTCCCACCATGCGGACCGCCGGCGACCTCGCGGAAGCGGCGGCCGCGGTCTGCGACGCCGTGGCCTGAAGCTGATCGAGCGGATCCACGAACCGGAGCGAACATCTTGCTGATCCTCTTCGACATCGACGGCACCCTCCTTCGCAGCGGCGGTGCGGGGCCGAGATCCATGTCGCTCGCGATGAAGGAGCTCCATCCGCCCCGACACCCCGGGGACGAAGTGGATCACGAGCAGCTGGACACCGCGGGCTGGCTCGACCCTTTGATCTGGCGAGCGATGCTCGATCAACTCGGTCGCGACGCCGAGGAGGACGGCCACGACCGCTTCCGCAGGACCTACGGGGCGATCCTCGCGAGGATCATCGAGGAAGAGTCTCCGGTCTACGCCCTCGAGGGCGCCGGCGAGGCCGCCCGCTGGGTCCACGAGCACCCGACCCTCGAGGCGGCGCTCCTCACCGGCAACTACCCCGAGACCGGTCGCCTCAAGATCGAAGCCGCCGGCCTCGATCCCGATCACTTCCGCTTCGGTGCGTGGGGTTCCGAAGCGGACCTCCGCCGCGGTCTGCCGCCCGTGGCGATCCGGCGGGCGGCCGAGCGGCTCGGTCTCGAAGTCGAACCGCACCAGACGGTGATCGTCGGTGACACCCCGGCGGACATCGACTGTGCGCACCACAACGGCTGCCGGGTCATCGCGGTCGCGACCGGTCGTTTCACCGAAGATCAGCTTCGCCCCCACGGTGCCGACGTCCTCCTCCCCGGCCTCTCGGACCTCGCCCGCTTCCAGGAAGCGGTCGACACCGCCCTCGCCGCCGGCCCCCTTCAGACGAGATCCTGAAGAAGGCATCCCGCACCGGACGGACCGACCTGTCGATTCGGAGACCGACATCGAACACCCCCGCCCCATCGAACGCCGCGGCCGGATCCCCGCGATCGACGTGATTCGCGGGGTCGCCTTGCTGGGCATCGTCATCGAGAACGTCAGATTCTTCGCGATGCCGATTTCCCGCGCCGTCAAGGGCCCCTGGACGCTCGATGGCGGGGTCGCCGACTCCACCGTCGCCTACCTCGACCTGGTGTTCGGCCACTACAAGTTCCTCGGCCTGTTCACCCTGCTCTTCGGATTCGGGCTCGCCACACAGCAGGCTCGCCTCGCGGCCTCGGGTGCGGCAAGCAGGCCATTCCAGCTCCGGCGAATCGGCTGGCTGGCCGCCGCGGGCCTGCTTCATGGGCTCGGACTCTTCTTCGGCGACGTTCTGTTCGTGTTCGCCGGAATCGCCCTCCTCTCGCTTCCGCTTCTGGGCCGATCGACCCGAGTTCGGTTGGGACTGGGACTGGGACTCGTGGTGTTTTCCGCGATCCTCGCGGCGCGAGGGCCGCTCCAGTCCTGGCTCGACCAGCCGGCGACCGTGGCACCGGCCATGACCAGCGTCGCCGAAACCGGTCCTCCGAACATCGAGGCCGAATCGAACGACCCGCTCCGGGACGAGGCCGCCATGACACCAGTCACGGAAGGCTTCGAGTCCCGCTTCCGAAACTGGCGAAGCTCGATCAGCTACGGCGTCAGCTTCTACGGTTGGTATCTCCTCGGCCTCGTCCTGATCGGCACTGCACTTCGCGACCTCGGTTTCTTCAGTGAAGAACATGCCGGCCGGCGAAACCAGATCGCATTCCCCTGCCTGGCCGCCGGTCTCTTTCTCGAACTCGCCGGCTTCCTGCCGCCGCATCTTCGGGGTGGCGATGGATTCGCTCCGGTCGCCTGGGCATTCCTTCATCCGATCGCCGCCGCAATGGTGACGATCGGATACGCGGGCCTGATCACCACGCTCGTGGAGAAGGGACGCTTCCCGATCGCCGGAACGTTCGCGATCCTCGGCCGGATGTCGCTCTCCGGCTACCTGCTGGAATCGATCCTGTTGGCCGTGGTCTTCCGTTCCTGGGGACTCGGCTGGTATGACACGCTGGGCAATGCCGCCGCGGTCGGCGTGGGGATCGCGGTCTTCGGCCTGGTCATGGCCGCCGGGCTCCTTTGGAACCGCTGGTTCCTGCTGGGGCCCTTCGAATGGTGCTGGCGCTGGTTCACCTACCTGCAACGACCACCGATTCGACGGCCTGACGCCCGCGCCGATGGAAGATTCGTGGATCTGACCTCCCGTCGCTCCACGGACGACTGATCCGCTTGGACGCCCCGTCGCGAGCGTTGAAATCTGCGAAGATCCGTTCGGAGTAACCTCGACCATGAAGGACGCATCCACCATCCCATCACCGTTGCCCGTCGCCGAACGAATTTCCGCGATCGACGTGCTGCGGGGTTTCTCGCTCTTCGGAATCGTGGTCGTCAACGCGTGGTTCTTCGGCCTTCCACTCGCCGTCGGGTCCGGCCAGACCGACATCACGGCGGAGGGTGCGGACGGGATCGCCCGGTTCGTCGTGACCGGCTTCTTCTCCTTCAAGTTCATCTCGATCTTCTCGGTGCTCTTCGGATTCGGAATCGCGATGCAACGCGCCCGGCTTCTCGAGCGGACCGGTCGGGCCGCGGGATTCCTCGCGCGTCGAATGGCGATTCTCGCGGTCTTCGGCCTGCTGCACGCCGGTCTCCTGTGGTACGGGGACATCCTCTTCCAGTACGCACTGGTCGGGATGATCATGATTCTCCTGATCCAGATTCCCACCACGATCAGACTGTGGCTGGGGATCGGGTGCCTTGCGGTTTCGATGTGCGGCACCTTTCTCTTCGGCCTCCTCGCCCTCTTCGCACCAGCGGTGACCGACACCCCCGATCTCACGCTTCGTGGCCTGGAGGCGATGCAGGCCGCGAACTTCGACCCAGCGCATCCCCAGTGGATCCCCGCGGAGATCGCGGCCTATCGCGAAGGGCCGTGGACCGATGCGTTCCTCTTCCGGAGCGTGACCTGGGGCTTTGCCAGCGTGATCTTCTTCCTGAATTACGGATGGCACGTCCTCGGCCTCGTACTCGTGGGCTCGTACTTTCACGACATCGGCCTGTTCGATCCGGATCGACGACCACTCCTCGGTCGCCTCGCGATCTGGGGTGTGGCGATCGGCCTTCCGCTCGAGCTGGCCCTCGCCGGCCTGCTCCAGTTCGGCGAGCCCGGCGTCGTGCAGAAAGCGGCGATCTCCGCCGGTCACGACATCGCGTCGGCGGTCCTGGCGATCGGTCTCATCGGGGTGGTCGGCCGGGCCTGCGCCGCACAACGGATGCCCGGCGCGAAGACCCTCGCGACCGTCGGGCGGATGTCGCTCTCCGCCTATCTCTTCGAGAGCGTGTTGTTCGTCACGTTGATGTCATTCTGGGGCTTCGCACAGTTCGGGCGCCTCGGAGAGATGCAACTGCTCCTCGCCGCCGTGCTCGTGTACTGCGTGGTGTCGACGTGCTGCGTGGCCTGGTCGAGACGATTCCGAATGGGGCCGATGGAATGGCTCTGGCGGGCCGGTTCCTATCTCGGAGCCCCGAGATTCGAGAAACCACGCGCCTGACCGTGGAAAACGCGTCAAGGACCCCGGCAACCCCGGTTCAGGCCCTACCTTGGCCGTTGTCGCGACCGAGGTCGACGGCCCGAAGACCGGGAGGGCCGCTCCTCCCCTCGGGCGTCGAGGCGACGATGGAGCCTCCTCCGTGGATCCCGACATCACCACCCTCTGCTCGGACTTCTACCTGAATCAGAAGATCGCGCTGACCATGGACGTCCCCACGGGGCGGGAGTCGGTCCTCGACCTGTTCGGTCGAATCCAGCGTGAATTCCCCCGAATGGAACGCTTGAAGCGGTACGACGGCGAGTGCGCCCTGGAATCCGAGGACACCGACGGCACCTACTCATGGGTCGCGCTTCGGCAGACCACGCTTCGAAGCGGCTCGGTGAATCCGACCTCGCTCGAAGAGGCGTACAAGCTGCACCGGAAGATCCTCGAGATCTCGCCGTATTTTCTCTCGATCAGCCCGCTCGATCTCGACCACCTGGAGCTCGTCTTCGGTTTCGACTTCGAAGCCGACCGAGATCGCGATGAAATCGTCTTCGAAGCGCTGCTCGCGAACTCGCCCCTCGCGGAACTCGTCGACCGCGACCGCGAACGGCTCGTCGAGGCCCAGCCCTTCATCGGGATCTCCCTCGAAGACGACCCCACGATGCAGGCCTTCTTCGAAGTGAAGTCCCGTCCAGCCCGTGGCCTCGGAATCCCGGGACTCGAGGGCCATGAACCCATCAGCGTGTATCTCACCGTACGGTCGAGCGGACCCATTCGGCGGCTCGAAGATCTTCCCGCGATGTTCGCACGCCTCGCGGGGCACGGCGAACGCCTCGTCGAGGAACGCCTGATTCCGTCCGTCCTCGTACCGATCCGGCGGGCGATTCTTTCACGCCCCTGCTGATCCGGTTGCAGGCCCGTTGATGCCGCGACCTGTCGCGAATCGCACCGTCTCCGCATCGGTCCGGATGCGGCACGTGCTACCCTTCATCCGTGGATTTCGAACTCGCCAACGCACTGGCCCGCATCGTCGAGCTGAAGGACCGGAGTACCGGCGCACACACCTGGCGGGTGACGATGTACGCGCAGGCGGTCGCGGAAGCGGAGCGGATGCCCGTCGCCACGGTCATGGGCTTCATGCTGGGCGCCGTCCTGCACGACATCGGCAAGATCGACATTCCCGCCGAGATCCTCTCGAAGCCCGGCCGTCTGACCGACGCGGAATACGAGACGATGAAGGCGCACACCGTGCTCGGATGGGAACGCGTGCAACGCATGGGCGTGCGCGATCCGCTCGTGCTGAACGTGATCCGGAGTCACCACGAGCGAATCGACGGCACCGGCTATCCCGACCGTCTCGCCGGCGAGGCGATTCCGATCGCGGCGAGATGGTTCACGGTGATCGACGGCTTCGATGCGATGACCAGTCTCCGACCCTACCGCGACGGCGTCGGCGAGGATGCCGCGGCCTGCGCAATCGAGGACCTTCGTGAACACGCCGGCACCTGGTACGAGCCGCGTGCGGTCGAAGTCTTCGAGGAACTGCATCGGACCGGCCGGCTGGACTCCATCCTCGAGCATCTCAACGACCGCGAGGGCCATGCTTCGCTGGTCGGGCCGCTCACTCCGGAAGCGATGTCCCTCGCTCGCAAGGCTCTTTTGGAATCCACCACGGACGCCGCGGACGTCGAGCGGATCGAGGCCATTCTCGATCTCGGCTCGGAGGGCACGCGGTGAACCTTCCGATCGCGAGCCTCGTCGCCTTCCTGCTTGCGTTCGCCCCGCCCGCCCCACCGGCCTCCGATCCCCCGTCGCCCGAGCCTCCCTCGTCGCCTCCCACGCCGATCTCTCCACCACACGTCAGCCCCGCACCGGTCGTCAAGGCGCTCGAACGGCTTCAGGAGGCGGAACGCACTCGCGTATCGCTGCCGGCGCGGAGCTTTCGACTCGACGAAGCCCTGCTGGTGCTCGGACAGCTCGGTGAATTGCGGATCGATGCCGACTGGGCGGCCCTCGAAACGATCGGAATTCTCCGGACCGAGACGGTGGAGGTGGATGCCCGACCCGGGTCGATGATGATCGTTCTCGAACAGGTGCTCGCCGCGATCGGCGGCGGCTACGAACGACCGATCATCGACGGCACGCCGAACGGCCTCCGCGTGACCGCGCGGGCCGCCACCGCCGGCTCCGGCGGCCCGGTCCTCCATCCCATCGCCGACCTGATCGAATCGGCCCCACTGCTGGCCGCCGACGTCGACCGCCCGGCCCGGTTCAAGGATGCCTCCGAGCTGACGGAGCTGATTCGCGACGTGGTCGCCCGAGATGACTGGTACGACGTCGGCGGATCGATCGGACGCATCCGGATCCGTCCGGATGCACTCCTCGTCGTCGCGCCGGCGTTCATTCAACTCGAGGTCGCCCGCCTGCTCGAGACGCTCCGGATCCAGCGACCGGATCGCGTCGAATGCTCGATCTCGATCGTTCGGATGCCGATCGCGGCGGTCGAACGGATCCGCCTCGCCCACCCACCGGACTCCCCGACCGCGATCGCGGCGATTCGCCGGGCACCCGATGCGAGCCCGCGATTCGAAGCCCTCGCGGACCTCGTGCCCGGACGGCGGACCAGCGTGTCGGCAACGCACGACGACGTCGAAGTCGTGCTCGAACTCGACCCCCGATGGGATCCAGCCGGCCATGTCCTGCGCTGCCGGATTCGTGGGACGTTCTCGACGACGAGCTCCGGACCGGTGGATGAACGCATGATCGAGACGGACCTTGAATTGCGACTTCCCGCCGCCGGCGTGGTGGTCGTCCTTCCCTCGACGGTATCGCAGCCACCGCTGAGCCTGCTCCTGACCACGCGAGTCAAGTGATCATCGTTCGAGACGGCGGGATCGCATCGGGGATCAACCACCGAATCCGACGACCCGGCCGCCGCGTCGGATCGACCCCACGCCCGACTTCGAACATCGACGGCGCAGCGAATCCGGCGGCACCTGAGGTGTCCACCGGATCAGTTCGGATCGTCTTGATGGTCGGCTCGAGCATTCGCCGACCGGAGGTCGACGTTCGGACCGCGATCAGGCGGCCTTCATCTCGAGGTAGGCCGCGACGCTCTTGATGTCGGGAATGATCTGCGGCGTCACGCGAAGCGTGAACGATTCGCCGATCTCGACGCGGGTGAGCGCGGTGGGCTTCTTGCGGTTGATCCAGATTCGACCGGCACGCTTGGTCGGGACGTTGTCCTTCTGCCGACGCCGACGAGCCAGCATCGAGAGACCCTTCTGAACCTCGGGCTGCATCTTCATGAGCCGATTGAGCGTCTTGCGGCCGCGCTCGTTCTTGGGGAGCGTGGTGATCGTGAAGGTGACGGTCGAGGACGGGGCGAGGTCCATGGCATTCGGTCCGGCAGGCTGTCGTCTGGAAGCCGGCCACCTCGTGGCCGAAACTCGGATCGAGAAGTGTACCAGCCCCGACGCAGGATTCCAGCACTCGAATGGCTCTGGTCCCGGATTTACCGCCTCGAACCGGAGGAAAAACCCCCGCTGCTCCCCCAACCGACCCTCTCGGGGCCGAGGAGGCGGTTCTCAGATCTCAACTTTGCTGACGAGCTTCCATCAGCAGCAACAAGGCCTGGGTGCCTTTCGCGCCGAGTCCTTCCCGTCGAGCTTCTTGATAGAACCGCTCGGCCAGGGCCAGTCCGGGCAGATCGAGCCCGAGTCCACGGGCTTCCCGAACCGCGATGCCGAGGTCCTTCACGAAGTGGTCGATGAAGAAACCCGGCTCGAAGTCGCCCTCGAGCATCCGAGGCACCAGATTCGACAGCGTCCAGCTTCCGGCCGCACCGCTGGCGACGGAGTCGAGCACGCGGCGTGGATCGAGGCCCGCTCGCGTCGCGAAGAGCACCGCCTCCGCCGCCCCCATCATCGACGCCGCCACGAGAATCTGATTGACGATCTTGGTCCGCTGACCGGCTCCGGGCCCGCCCTGGTGGACCACCGTCCCCCCGAGCACGTCGAAGATCGGTTGAACGGCCGCCACCGCGGGATCATCGCCGCCGACCATGATGGAGAGGGTTCCGCGACGCGCTCCGATGTCCCCCCCGGAAACCGGCGCATCGAGAAAACTGGTGCCCCTCGCGGCCGCGGCTTCATGCAGGCGAACCGCCAGATCAGGCTCACTGGTCGTCATGTCGACCAGAATCGGCGGTGGCCGATCGGCCGCGAGCGTCCCGGTGTCCCCGAGGTGCACCGCTTCGACGTCGTCGGGAAAGCCGACGATGGAGATCGCCACGTCGGCGGAATCGGCGGCATCCCGGGGGGAGTCGGCCCAGGTGGCTCCACGCTCGAGCAGATCCGTCGCCTTCGCCCGGGTCCGGGTGTGAATTCGGAGCACGTGCCCCGCTTCGAGAAGGTGACCCGCCATCGAGGCCCCCATGACGCCGCATCCGATCCAACCGATCTGCACGTGAGACCTCCTCGAGCCAGGAACTCCGAATTCGTCTGAAATCCCGATCGGCCGGCGTTCTTCGTCGAACCCCGTCCGGGCTCGATCGTACCTTCGGTTCGATCTCTTCGACTGAAACGTCAATCGCTCCGCGGTGTACGATTTTCGGCGGCGACCGCGTTTCCGTTCGTCCGAGCATCATCCACCCTCACCTTCCAACCTTTTCGAGCCGATCCACCATGTCCGATCCCGCCATCACGTCGCCGCCGACCCGGGATGACACCGCTCGGCTCGAAGCCGAGGTCGCGGCCGCCTGCCGTCCCTTCCAGCAACTGCAGGAGCAGATGCATCGCGTCATCGTCGGGCAGCAGGAGCTCCTCGACGGTTTGATCGTGGGCCTGCTCGCCAACGGGCATCTCCTGATCGAAGGGGTGCCGGGGCTCGCGAAGACCACGGCGATCGCCAGTCTGGCCCGCGGCATCCGAACCGGTTTCAAGCGAATCCAGTTCACCCCCGACCTGCTGCCCGCGGACCTCGTGGGAACCCTCGTCTACCGCCCGTCCGAGGGCGACTTCGTGGTGAAAACCGGCCCCATCTTCTCGAATCTCGTCCTCGCCGACGAGATCAACCGGGCCCCGGCCAAGGTTCAGTCGGCGCTGCTCGAGGCGATGCAGGAGCGACAGGTCACCATCGGCGACGAGACGCACCCGCTCCCCCGCCCCTTCATGGTGCTCGCGACCCAGAATCCGATCGAACAGGAAGGCACCTATCCGCTTCCCGAAGCCCAGGTCGATCGCTTCCTCATGAAGCTCGTCGTCCGCTATCCGGATCGCGAGGAGGAGCGTCGGATTCTCGATCGAATGGCGAAGACCACCACCGATCTCGAGGTCGAAGCGGTGATCGAGCCTGCCGACATCGCCCACGCCCGCACGCTGATCGACCGCATCCACGTCGACGATCGCATCCGCGACTACGTCGTCGATCTGGTCGTCGCCACCCGGGAACCCGGCGGGGCCGGCCTTCGGTTCGCGGAACTGCTCGACTTCGGCGCGTCCCCGCGGGCGACCATCGCCCTGGTCCTGGTCGCCAAGGCTCGGGCATTCCTCGCCGGACGAGGCTACGTGGTGCCGCAGGACGTGAAGGATGCGGCCCCCGACGTGCTTCGGCACCGTCTCGGACTCTCCTACGAGGCCGAGGCGGAGGAAAGAACCGCCGACGACCTCATCTCCGAAATGCTCGATCACGTCCCAGTCCCGTGAAACCGGACCACACGAAATCATCGAAGGTCGTTGATCCTTCCTCCAAGGACGATGCACGGGATCTTCTCCGTCGGGTCCGACGGATCAGGCTTCTCACCCGTCACGTGGTGAGCGACGCGCTGGCTGGCCAGTACCACTCCGCCTTCAAGGGCCGGGGCATGGAGTTCGAGGAGGTCCGGCCCTACCAGATCGGCGACGACGTCCGATCGATCGACTGGAACGTGAGCGCCCGACTGGGCGAACCCCACATCAAGCTCTTCCGCGAGGAGCGGGAGCTGACCGTCATGCTCGCGGTGGACGTCTCCGGTTCCCTCGCGTTCGGAACCACCACGCAGTTCAAAAGGGACGTCGTCGCGGAGCTGGTCGCGACGCTCGCGTTCAGCGCGAGTTTCAACAACGACAAGGTCGGGCTCCTCGCATTCACCGACCGGGTCGAGAAGTACGTGCCGCCCCGAAAGGGCACGAAACACGTGATGCGGATCGTGCGGGAGCTGCTCGCCCTTCGGCCGGAAGGCCGCGGCACCGCGATCGGTCCCGCGATCCGCGAGCTCGACCGGGTCCTTCGGCAGCGATCCGTGGTGTTCGTGGCCAGTGATTTCGTCGACCACGACTGGGAGCGGCCGCTTCGGGCCGCCCGGCAACGGCACGACATCGTTCCGATGGTGGTGCAGGATCGCCGGGAAAGGGAACTCCCGAGCATGGGCCTCGTCGAGTTCACCGACGCCGAGACCGGGGCAAGACGCCTCGTCGACACCGGACGCCGACGAGTCCGAAGACGTTTCGAGGAGGCGGCCGCGGCCCGGGACGAACGACGCCGGGACATCCTCCGCCGCATGAAGATCGACCCGATCGAGATCGACACGGGCGAGGACTTCATCGAGCCCCTCACCGCCTATTTCCATCGCCGGGAACGGAGGCGATCTCGATGATCCGCGTTCGATTCCCGAGTCCCGTGCTTCGAAGCGGCCGACGGACGCCCGCCGCCCTGGCCTGCCTCCTGGCGCTCTTGACCACGTCATCGGTTCTCCCGGCGTCGACGTCTCCCTCCCAATCGATCGAGCCGACCTCCGAAGAACCTCCGATCCTCGAAGCCGGTGAATCCTGGCCGCTCCGGATCGGCGACACCACGCTCACCGCGATCCTTCGAACCGAGCCGATCGAAACCGGAGCGCCGATCCTGATCGATTTCCTTCTCCCCGGGTCCCCGACGGCTGAAGAGGTCGCGGCGCTGGACCTTCCGGCGCCCGGCACCGAGTTCGGGATCTTCGAAGTGATCGAATCACCGCGAATCCCGAGCGCCGAGACGAAGGACGCCCCCGCGACCCGCCGGCTGTCGCTCCGCGCCTTCGAGCCGGGACCTCAGAAGCTTCCGCCGATCCCGATCGGTCTCGGCGGTGCGAGCATTCAAACGCCCGCCCGCACCCTGATGGTCACCTCGGTCGCCGGGCTCGACACCGACGTCGAATCCCACCAGGACATCGCCGCGGCCGTCGAAGTCCCGAGTCCGCTCCCGATCTGGTTCTGGTGGATGATCGCGGCCGTTGTCGCGGGCCTCCTCGCGATGCTGGTCCTGCTCTGGTGGTGGCGACGTCGGCCTCGAACGGTCCCACCCCCGGAACCCGCGGATTCCTGGGCGTTGGCGAGACTCGATCGGCTTGCTTCAGACGACCTTCTCCGGGATGCCCGCGTCGATCCGTTCTTCACTCGACTCACCGACATCGCGCGGGAGTACGTCGAACGGCGGTTCGGCATCGCCGCCCCCGAGCGAACCACGCCGGAATTCATCGAAGCGGCCCGTGCAGATCCGGAGATGGAGTCCGCGCACCGAGACCGGATGATCCGGCTGGGGACGATCCTCCGCACCGCCGACCTCGTCAAGTTCGCCGGCGATCGCCCCGCCCGGACGGTCTGCGAAGACGCACTCGACCAGGTTCGCGATCTCGTCGTCGAGATCGGACCGAAGCCGGTTCCGACCTCCGAGGAGAACGGTGTCGAACCCGGAACGATCGAGGCCGGCGACGTTGATCGAAGCCGGCGACGATCGCTGGACCGCGCCGTGGACGGGCTTGAACGCATGGAGGCCCGCGAATGAGCCGCCTTCAGAACCTCCTCGACGACTTCTCGCGACTCGGATTCCACCCCGAATCGGCCTGGTGGCTTCTTCTGCTTCCCCTGTGCCTGCTCGCCTGGCTTCCACGTTGGCAACGGCGTGCCAGCATCGTCCACGCCTCGACCGAGACCTTCGCGGGCACCGGCGGCAGCTGGGTTCGACGCCTGCGCTGGCTTCCCCCTTCGCTTCGGACCGGCGGCATCGTCCTGCTCATCATCTGCATGGCCCGCCCGATCAAGGCGAACGAGCGAAGCCGGGTGTTCGTCGAAGGCGTCGCGATCCAGTCGGTCATCGACCGTTCGGGAAGCATGCGGGCGCGGGACTTCCGACTCGGCGGCGGAACCGTCGATCGGCTCACCGCGGTCAAGAAGGTGCTGACCGACTTCATCCAGGGTGATGATGAACTCTCCGGGCGTCCGGACGACCTCGTCGGCCTCATCCCCTTCGCCGGTTTCGCCGACAGCGTCAGCCCCCTGACCCTCGACCACACCTACGTCACGAGCGCTCTGGACGAAGTCCGGATCGCCACCGAACGCAGCGAGGACGGGACCGCCATCGGAGACGCGATCGCCCTCGCGGTCGAACGGCTTCGTGAACTCGACGAGCGAGACGACGACGCGGGCCGCAGGATCAAGAGCCGGGTGATCGTGCTGCTCACCGACGGCGAGAACAATGCGGGGGACATCGACCCCCTGGTGGCGGCGGAGATCGCCAACGCCTTCGATGTCCGCATCTATGCGATCGGCGTGGGGTCGAACGGCGTGGCGAAGATCCCGATGAAGGATCCCTTCGGTCGCCAGATCACGACGCGACAGCGGGTCTCGATCGACGAGAAGACCCTGACCGAGGTCGCCGACGCGACGGGTGGTCGCTATTTCCGCGCCACCGACACCGACAGTCTTCGAGAGATCTACGCGGCGATCGACGCCCTCGAGAAGACCACGACCGAGCAACGTCGCTACCGCTCCTACCGGGATCTCGCGGTCGAACCGCTTCGGCTCGACACGTTGACCATCCCACCGCTCCTGCTGCTCGCGTTCGCCCTCCTCGCCGGCGAACAGCTTCTGGTCCACACTCGTTTTCGCACGCTTCCCTGACCCTTCTCCTCGAACCACGCATGGACTTCGACTTCCAGGATCCCGGTGCCTTCAAGCTGCTCGCGCTCGTCGCGGTGCTGGCCGTCGTCGCGACGTTCGGACTTCTCGCCCGACGCCGGGCCCTCGGCCGGTTCGCGTCGCATCCGATGCTGGTCCGGATCGCGCCCCACGTGAGCCTTTTTCGGCCGGCGATCCGTGCCGGCCTCGCGACGTTCGCATTGCTGGCCCTGGTGCTCGCGATCGCGGATCCCAGGTGGGGTGTCCGCTACGTCGAGGTCGATCGCGGCGGCGGCATGGACGTGATCTTCGCCGTCGACGTCTCGCGAAGCATGCTCGCCGGGGATGCGACGCCGAGCCGCCTCGACCGGAGCCGCTCGCTCATCGAGGAGGCGGTCGGCTCGATGACCGGGGATCGGGTCGGACTCGTGGATTTCGCCGGCACGGCGGCGATGAAGAGTCCCCTGACCCTGAACTACGACGCGTTCAAGGACGCCCTCGACGAACTCACGCCCCGAAGCGCAACCCGCGGCGGCTCGATGCTCGGCGACGCGATCCGCGTCGCCGCCGATGCATTCGGCAACGACGAGCCGGGCGGGAAGGCGATCGTGATTCTCACCGACGGAGAGGACATGGGGAGCTTTCCGGTCGAGGCGGCCGAAGCCGCCCGTCGGGACCATGGAGTTCGCATCTACACCGTGGGCATCGGAGATTCCGAGGATGGCGGGCGGATTCCAGTGTCCCGCGACGGGCAGCCGGGCTGGCTTCAGTACGAGAACCAGGAGGTCTGGTCGAAGATGGACCCAACCCTGCTCGAATCGGTGGCGGCCGCCGGCGGCGGCGTCTTCGTTCCCGCCGGAACCAGCCTGATCGATCTGGGCGAGTTCTTCGCGGACTGGATCACCACCATCGATCTCCGGGATCGCGACGAAGGCACCGCGCGTCGGACGATCCCGCGATTCCAGTGGTTCGCCGGCATCGCGCTGGTGCTGATGATCGTGGAGATGCTCGTCGGCGAACGTCGGCGACGTCCCGTCGAATCGGGGAGAATGACCGCATGACGCCGGACCGCCGACCAATCCCTCGAATCACGGTTCTGCTCGCGGCGCTCGGGCTGTCTTCCGTGATCTCGACGTCGATGGCGACCACGAACGGGCCCGCGATTCCCCAGGCGGACCAGGTCGGATCCGAGCGAACGAACCAGACGCCTTCCGGCTCCGCCACCGAGATCCGGGCGGCGATCGAGCGAGCACGCGAGTCGATGGCTTCGGAAGACTGGGGGAATGCCGCCGCCGCCTGGGCCGAAGTCGAACGGCTCGATCCCATGGCGGCCGCCGCGATCTACAACCTCGGCGTGGCCCGGTATCGCGATGGAGACCCGCAGGCCGCGGCCGACGCATTCGAGCGCGCCGCCCGCATCGGTGATGCCGATCTCGCCGCCCGATCGATGTACAACGAAGGGACGGCCCGATACGCGGAGGCACTCGAGTCCCTCGGCCAGGACACTCCGGCGACTGACCCGACTGCGATGCAGGAGACGATCGAACGGGTCCAACGCTCGCTCGAACACTTCAAGGACGCCCTCGACGCAAATCCGCGGAATCGAGATGCCCGAATCAATGCGGAACTCGCCTCGCGGTTGATTCGACGCCTTCAGGAGGTCCAGCAACAGCAGCAGCAGGAGTCCGACCAGCAGCAGGAGTCCGACCAGCAGCAGGAATCCGACCAGCAGCAGGAGTCCGACCAGCAGCAAGAGTCCGACCAGCAGCAAGAGTCCGACCAGCAGCAGGAGTCCGACCAGCAGCAGGAGTCCGACCAGCAGCAGGAGTCCGACCAGCAGCAGGAGTCCGAGTCCGAGTCTGAGTCCGAGCAGGAATCGGAATCGAAGCAGGAAGACGAATCGGAAGCGACGCCTTCTCCTTTGAAAGCCTCGGACGATTCGAAGAAGGACTCCGAACCGCGAATGACCCGGGAGGAAGCCGAACGGCTTCTTCAATCCGTGCGGGACAAGGAACGGCAGCGCCGTCGGGCCCAGGCCGAAGCCGAGGAACGCCGCCCGAGAAGACCCGTGGAGCGTGACTGGTGATGCATCCCGTGGTCTCCGCTGAATCCACTCGACGATCCTTCCGCGTCCTGCCGCGTTGGCTGCTGATGCTGATCGCCTGCCTTGCTTCACTCAACGTGAGCGTTCTGGCGGACGGCGAGGCGGAGTTCAAGTTCGGCCAGCGGGAGGTCTGGGTCGGGCAACCCTTCCTGCTCGAAGTCGACATCGTGAATGCCGAAGCGTGGACCGAGCCGCAGGTTCCGGAGATCGACGGCCTCACGAGCACGGTGCTGCCCAGCGCCCGGGAGAGCACCTTCACCCAGATCAAAAACGGGGTGGCGACCACACGGTCGACCCGCACCTACGTGGTTCGATTCGTCGCGACCCGCCCCGGCATCATCGAGATCCCGCCGATCAGTCTGACGGTGGACGGAAAACGTTTCGAAAGCGCTCCCTGGAGGGTCATCGCGACCAAGAGCGAGGTGGGCGACCTCCTGGTCGTCGAGATCATCGGCACCCCGAAGAAAGCGTGGGTCGGGCAACCGGTACGGCTGACCCTGCAGATCTGGGTCGAGCAGTTCGTCGATCGAGCGAATCGAATCCGGCTGGACGAGGCCGACATGTGGGGACTCATCTCCGCGGGCGAGTCCTCCTGGGGCCTGTTCAAGGAATCGCTCGAAGAGCTCGCGAGAAATCGCCGTCGCCCGTCGGGCCGCCGGGTCGAGCGCGGTGATCGGACGTACTTCCTCTACGAGATCAAGCACGACGTCATCCCGATCAAGTCGGGCGAGATCGATCCGGGCGAGGTCCAGATCGTGCTTCGGCAACCGACGGGCATCGCCGTCACCCGGGACATCTTCAATCGGCGCCAGGTGGAGATCGAGGGGATCCGTCCCGTGATCCAGACCGCCGGTATCCGACCGATCGAGGTCCGGTCGCTTCCGGAGGCGGGACGACCATCGAGCTTCACCGGGGCCGTGGGTCGGTTCTCGGTCCGAGCCCTCGCCGAACCCCGCGACGTCTCGGTCGGCGATCCCATCACCCTCCGGCTCGAGGTCACCGACGAATCACCGGGAATCGCGGGTGATCTCGCGAACCTCCGTCCCCCCCCGCTCCGCGACCTGGAGGCGCTGGCAGGATTCCGGGTTCCGGACGATCCGACCACCGGGATCGTCGACGGACGAACCAAGACCTTCACCGAGACGCTTCGGCCGAAGCGCGACGACCTTGACGCGATCCCGTCGATCCCGTTCGTGAGCTTCGATCCGGAACTCGAACGCTACGTGACCGCGAGCAGCGAACCGGTTCCGATCAACGTCACCCCGAGCGAACGCCTGGACCTCGTCAGCACGGTCCGGGGCGAGGACGGGCTCGATCAGGCGATCCTACGCGGCACGACGCTGACCGCCACCACCGGCGGCCTGCGGGCGAATCATCCGGTCGTCGACGCCGCGACCCCCCGCAGTGAATTCGAGCCGGGATGGGCGACCGCGGCGATCGCGATCGCCGGGCCGGCGACCTTCTTCACGGGCCTGCTGCTGATCCGCCGGCGGGAGCATCGACGATCGAATCCGGACGCGGGCCGGGCGGCCGCCGCACGAACGAAGGCGAAGTCGGTCCTCGGCGGCGAGGGGTCGGCGGCGGACCGTGTCCATGCGTCGCTCTGCGGTCTGATCGCGGATCGGCTCCATCTCCCCGAAGGCGCGATGACCGCCCGCGAAGCCGAGCACGCCGTGGAACGAGCGGGCCTCGAACGATCGGATCGGGAGGCGCTTCGAAGCGTGCTCGATGCCGCGGAGACCGCCCGATACGCCGGTGCCTCCGGCGACGATGCCGAGCTGGAACGGCGGGCGGCGGCGCTCATTCCCAGCCTCGACACGCTCCGGCCGGTACGGAGACCCGACCGATGACAACCGCCCGGAAAACGCCATTCCGCTCGATGCTGATCGCCGGCCTGATCCTGCTGGGCGCGATCAGAGCCCCGGTGGCATTCGGTGAAGCGGACCTCCTCGAACTCGCCCGGAACGCGGAATCGGCATACGCCTCGGGCCTCGGCCAGGTGGCGGGGTCGACCGACGCCCTGGCTGATTTCCAGCGCAGTGCCGAGGGCTGGCGAGCGGTGATCTCGGCGGGCGGAGACAACGCCGCCGCCTGGTTCAACCTCGGCAACGCGGAACTTCGAGCGGAACGACTGGGTGAAGCGATCGTCGCCTACCGGCGATCCGAGCGACTGGCCCCCTTCGACGACGATGTCGCCGCGAACCTCGCGGAGGCTCGACGCCGCGTCGAGCGGCCGATCGAAGCCGATGCGACCGATCTCACCGTTTCCAATCTCGCGGGGTGGTGGAAGGTTCTCGACACGCGGAGTCGCGTCCTGATCGCCCTGTCGACCTGGGTCGGGTTCTGGCTCCTGCTGCTCGCACGCCGAGTCGGCGGCCGCGGACCACGAACCGGTGAAGCGGAGGCGAAGACCCTCGCCTGGCGATCCACGCTGGCAGTCCTCGGGATCACCGCGGTCCTCGCCACCGGAACGATCCTCGTGGATCGAACGCTCGCGACCCGTCGTTCCGCCGGCGTGCTCCTGACCGGCGACGTGATCCTGCGAACCGGGAATGGCACCACCTTCTCCCCCGCGACCGACGAGACGATCTCCAAAGGCGTCGAATTCTCCATTCTCGAGCGGCGTCCGGGCTGGTGGCGGATCCGACTTCCGGACGGCACCGTCGGGTGGATCGCGGACGACACGGGCGAAGCCGTCTGAGCACTTCGAACGCCCCCTCAAGACGCGGAGAACAAGAAACGACCGCCGGCACGAAATCGTGCCGGCGGTCGTCTTCAAGCGGAGAGGGTGGGATTCGAACCCACGATGACCCGGAGGCCATACCGGTTTTCGAGACCGGCGCATTCAACCGCTCTGCCACCTCTCCTGAGCGGAGGATTCTAGCGACCTCCGATCGGCTTCGCGAGCAGGCCGAGTTTTCCTGTCACACCGGTGAGCCAAGTCCCTACGGGTTGCTGCAACCGGGTCGCCCAGACGCTCTGGAGGGACCGAAACACACCTGTGGAGGAATCACCATGTCTCGCAAGCACCACGATCGAATCGCACCCACCATCGCCGGGTTCGCCATCCTCGCCGCGTCCGCAACGCTCTTCATGGAATCGAGCCCCGCGTCCCACGCCGCCCCTGCCGCTGGTTGGAGCTTCCAGGGTGATGACTGCGACTCGCTCAATGGCACCGCCCCGTCCAATACATGGTTCGAAATCGATTACGGCGGAGCATCGCCGTCGTGGGAAGGCGGCTGCATCTGGGGGCCGGAAGCGGATCTGTTCGTCCGGTACGTCGCCCCCACCACCGGGAACCTGCAGGCAGTGGTCTGCACGGGTGGAGACGTGCACCCTCGATGGGTCCTCGCGGCCCGCCATGCCTGCGACGGATCCGCGATCGCATGCGGCTTCAAGAACGCGCCCGACGATCTGGAAAGCTGCTTCGGGGGCGCCTCGATCGAGTTCAACGTGGAGGCGGGACAGGTGATCTTCTTCCGCATCGCCGCCGAGGAGCACGCCCAGGGCATCGACTACGGGCAGACCATGCACATCGAGGTCGAACCGATCGGTTTCCCGCTCGGCGACCTCAACCGGGATTTCAAGGTCAACGGACTCGATCTCGGCCTGCTCTTCGCGAACTGGACCGGTTGACCGAAATCAACTCGATCAAGCGACACGCGGCCCGCTTCAGTACGAAGCGGGCCGCGTGTCATTTCGCTCACGCCATGCTGATCAACCGGTCCATT
Organism: Planctomycetaceae bacterium; assembly: GCA_002683215.1. Classification (GTDB taxonomy): domain Bacteria; phylum Planctomycetota; class Phycisphaerae; order Phycisphaerales; family SM1A02; genus UBA12014. Next base: position 29,500 of record NYSY01000150.1, on the reverse strand, counting down.
CGACCAGCAGGATGCCGAGATCGATGCCGTTGGTCGTGCCGTCATTGTCGAGATCCGTCGGCCCGGGCTCTCCCCATCCGACCAGGAACAGTCCGAGGTCGATCCCGTTCACCAGATCGTCGCCATTGAAGTCGGCGGGTGATCCGGACGCCGCACAGGCATCCGCGGTTCCGTCTCCGTCGAGATCCTCGCAGGTCGAGCCCACGCCGCGCCACTCCGCCCCGGCGGCGATGGCTTCCGCTTCGGTCAGCACCAGACAGAAACCGTTCCCGAAGCAGGCGGCGCCGACGGGCTCCGGGCAGTCGACGCTGAGGCAGTCGGTCCCGTCGCCCTGAAACACACCACCGAGCGACTTGCATTCCGCCGGCGAGACGATGCCGGCGCAATCCCCGGTCGGCAGACAACACGCGCCTTCCGGAAAACAGATGTAGTCGTCGCACGATTCGCCCACCGGTCCCGGGATGCCCTGGACCGCGAAGCAATCCGCGGGCGTGAGCTGCACGCACCCTCCGGTCGCCGGGAAGCAGCACGGTGCGGTCTCGGCGCAATCCCCGGCACCGCAATCGGTGCCCGGTCCGAGGAAGATGCCGCCCGCGTCGGCACAGGTGATTTCGTCGAGGGTCGAACAGGTTCCGCCGATGCAGCACGCCCCGAGGGCGTCGCAGAGGCTCGGCGTCCACGTGAGACGCTGGACCCAGTCGCCGCTGGGCCGGCAGATGCTCGGCAGATCCGAAAATCGCTTCCACCCGTCGGGGCATCCGAAGATCCCGCAATCCTCCACGAAGATCCAGTTGCCGGTCGCGGACTGAAGGCCGTCGACGTCGGTGCACGGAAACGCGTTGAACTGCGGATTGGGGGGCGTGATGCACTGGCTCGCCGGCGGCTGGTGATGGGAAACGATCTCGATGCCGACCGTCACGGTGTGCGAGCCGTCGTCGTCGATCCAGATCTGATCGGGGTCGCCGGGGTCGACCAGGAATTCGAGGCGCACCCCGGTGGTTCCGGGCGGCATGATGATGTGCGGAAGAATGTCGCCGTCGGAGGCGACGTTGAAAACCAGCGTGCCGGAGTCGGGGCGACCCGACCAGACGTAGATCGCGTACTCGGTGATCGTCTCCACCACGGTGGAACTGGTCGCGAACAACGACTCGAACAGATCGAGCCGGACGGGGAAGGCGTCGGGCGGGAGTTGGAAACTCGTCGCGGCGATCTCGCCCTCGATGAAGCCGCCCTGCGCGATGTACTCTCCAGGGCCGAAGTCGCTGGCGGTGTGGGCGACCACCACCGCGTCGCAGGCGCCGGCGATACCACCCCCGTCCGCGTCACTGCGATCGAGAATCGCCTGATGACGATGGATCCCCCGCATCCGCACATCGAGCGGCGACGGTGGGCCGGCGATACTGGTGGAAGCGATTCCGCAGATCGCGAGCAGGATGGTCAGGATTCGAGGCATGATGAGATGGTCTCCAAATCAAATGAGGGCGGACACGCATCCTCCACCCCCTGAAATCACCTGGATCCCGTCGATGTCCATCGAGACCGGCACCCGCCTCCAGAGCGTACTCTCGAAGCGGGGCGAAGCCAGTGAATCCGACTCACCGTCCGAAAACAATCGGTCGGCGGTTCCCAAACCATCAAGATTCAGGTCATCGAGTCGGCCAGGGCGGCGATCAGGGCCTCGGGCTCGGGAAGACGCCCCGAACCGACGCGTCGACACGCCTGCCAGCCGCTCGCCGGCTCGATGAGCCGGAACCCGTCATCCGACAGGGTCCCGAGATTCCGACGGGTCGCCGGCTGCGACCACATCTCCGCGTTCATGCTCGGCGCGAGCAGCACCGGGACCCGGGCGCGATCGATCGCCGAGAGCGTTGTGGTGACCGCATCGTCGGTGAAGCCCGCGGCGAGTCTGGCGAGGGTGTTCATGGTGCAGGGCGCGACCAATGCCGCGTCGAGCCCCTCCGCCATTCGGACATGCTGCGGATCGGCGTGATCGAACTGGTCCCACTGGCTCGTGAACACCGGCCGCCCGCTCAACGCCTGGAAGGTGAGCGGCGCGATGAAGCGGGTCGCGGCTTCGGTCATCGCCACCGTCACTTCACCGCCGGCCTGGACCAGCCGTGAAACCACGGTCGCCGACTTGTAGGCGGCGATCCCGCCGCAGATGCACACGAGAATCCTTCGACCGGTGAAGACACCGTCCGCCGATTCGTCGCGCGGGTTCTCGTTGGTCGCATCCGTCACGGATCTCTCCGGGATCGAGCACGCACCGAGCCGGTTCCTCGACTCAGCCTTCCGGCTGAGTGGGATCTTCGAGCGAGATCATGTCCTGCATGATCTCTTCGATGACCACTTCGAGGTCGGACATGCCGTTGCGCTCGACGAGTGGGCGGGCACCGTCGATGAGTTCGGCGATCCGCTTCTGAATGAGGGCGGTGAGGCGGAACCTTCCGCCGACCTTGCGAACGATCTCGTCGCTCTTCAGGGCTTCGATCATGGGTGTGGACCTCTGGAATGATTCCTGGCGGAAATCCCGCCAATCCGACGATGATACCCGATCCAGCTCGCTGCAGGCCAGTCGACGTCCAGACGCGCTTGGACAGGGCTTGACGACGGCCCGGAAACGGGTACGGTCGCGGATTCGGACCGGATTCCGGCCCTGCCAGGAGACCGAGCCCGCATGGCCACCCGACTCTGGAATCTCGTTCTCGGCCTCGCGACGCGTCTCGGATTCAGCCGCGAATGGTGGCTCCTCGTCGTCGCGGCGGGGGTCGGCCTGATCATGGGTGTGGCGGGCTACCTCTTCATCAAGCCGATCCAGTGGCTGGAGCACCTCGCCGAGGAGTTCGGGGCCGAATCCCCCTCGACGCTGCTCTGGCTGCTTCCGATCATTCCCGTGATCGGCGCCGTGCTGACCGGTCTCCTCGCGTGGCGGTGCCCGACGGAGTTCAAGGGGCATGGCGTCTCGAACGTGATCTACGGGGTCATTCGAAAGCAGTCCCGACTCCGGCTCCGACTGCTGGTCCGGCAGTGGATCGGGTCGACCCTGACCATCGGCTCCGGCGGCTCCGCCGGTCCCGAAGGCCCGATCGTGACGATCGGGGCCGTGATCGGTTCGAACCTCGCCCGCCTGCTTCGGCTCGATGCGAAGAGCGGGACGACGCTGCTCGGCTGCGGGGCCGCGGCCGGACTGGCCTCGGTGTTCAACGCCCCGATCGCGGGAATCTTCTTCGTGCTCGAAGTCCTGCTTCGAGATTTCTCGCTCCGGACCTTCACCCCCATCGTCATCGCGTCGGTCCTCGCCGCGGCGACCACCCAGTCGATCCTCGGCTCGAACGAGCCGCTCTTCGGGGTCGGCCCGGAGTTCTTCGAGAACAATCCGGTCCCGTTCACGATCGGCATGACCCCGGCGTTCGTGGCCTTCGGCGTCGCGTGCGGTCTCGTCGCAGTGCTCTTCATCCGCACCATGCAGTGGAGCGAACGCTGCTTCAGCCGGATACCCGTCCCCGATGCCCTGCGTCCGGGCGTCGGCGCGCTTCTTCTGGGCATCCTCGGGGTCGGCTACATGCTGCTGGTCGCCCCGCGGGGGACGGATCTCACGTCGGATCCGGTCCCACCGTTCTTCGGCAACGGCTACACGGTCATCATGCGACTGCTCGATCCGGCCTCCTACGTCGACGCCGCGGGCTCGATGATCGCGGATGGAACCGGCGTGGTGATCGGGATCCTTCTGCTGCTCGTGGTCCTCAAGATCGTCTCGACCAGTCTGACGCTGGGCTCCGGCGGCGCGGGCGGCCTCTTCGCACCCGCCCTCATGGTCGGCGCCATCATCGGAAGCATGTTCGGTCTGATCGTGGCCCAGACGGGTTGGTTCCCCGGAGCGAGCCCCGCCCACTTCGCCCTCGTCGGCATGGCGGCGATGGTGGCGGCCACCACCCACGCGCCGATGACCGGCGTCATGCTGGTCTACGAGATCACGCAGACCTACAGCCTGATCGTGCCCCTGATGCTCTGTGCCGTGATCAGCGTGATCGTCGGACGTGTCTTCTACCGCGAAAGCGTGTACACCGCGGAGCTGGCGGCGGCGGGCATCCGCGTCGGAGGAAGCACCGATCTGACCCTCCTCCGACAGCTCACGGTCCGCGACGTTCCGCTCATGCCTCCCGTGACGGTGCGACCGGACGACAGCGGCCAGCGCCTGCTCGACCTCAGCGAACGCTTCGCGGTCTCGGACTTCGTGGTGGTCGACGATCAGGACAACTACCTCGGCATGGTCACCGGCGCCGACCTGCAGGCCGCCCTGGTCTTCCGCGAGGCGATCCCCCTGCTGCAGGTGAACGAAATCGAACGGACCGACCTCCCGAGCATGGTGCTCGACGACACCCTCGACGTCGCGCTCGATCGTTTCAGCGAGCACGACTCGGCGTCGCTGGCGGTGCTGAGCAAGCCCGGCGACGGGCGGGTCATCGGCGTCCTGACCAGGACCCGCCTCATGCGCGAATACCAGCACGCCCTGGAGGAGAGCTGACGCGATGCCGGCCCCCCGCTTCACCTTCGGCGCCGAAGATCGGCTCAAGGGCCGGACCGCCTTCTCCGAGGTTCATGGCGGCCGTACTCGACGCGAGTCCGGTCCCCTGCTGGTCTACGCGATTCCCAACGGGCTCGAACGCCTTCGACTCGGACTGTCGGTCGGCCGCCGCTGCGGCAATGCGGTCGGGCGGAACCGCTTCAAGCGACTCCTTCGCGAGACCTTCAGGCTGAATCGGGGATCATGGCCCGTCGGCTACGATCTGCTCGTCGTGGTCCGGCCGCACGAGGAACTGTCCCTCGCCGCGTACGCCGCGCATCTCGAATCCGCGATCCAACGACTGGACGAGACATGGCGGAAACGACACCGAAAGCGGACGACACCACCGGCCGACGAAGCATCGCCACCCTCGGCCTGATGCTGCTGGTCCGTGGGTACCGGCGATTCGGTTCGCCGTGGCTCGGCGGGCACTGCCGCTTCGAACCAAGCTGCTCGAAGTACGCGATGGAGGCCCTCGAACGTCACGGCGCCGTCCGCGGCGGCTGGATGGCGACGCGACGCGTGCTGCGATGCCGGCCCGGTGGCGGCGCGGGCCCGGACCCGGTGCCGCCGAAGACGAGTTCCGATTGAGTTCGGGGAAACGGGTTCGAATCAGCCCTCGACCACGGGATTCCGCAGCGAGCCCAGGCCGTCGATCTCGATCTCCACGACGTCGCCGTCGCGGAGGAACATCGGCGGTGACATGCCGGCCCCCACGCCGGCCGGAGTTCCCGTGAGCAGGATCGTCCCCGCCGCGAGGGTGGTGCCCCGCGTGAGTTCGACGAGCAGCTCGGCGACGGAGAACAGCATCTCGCTCGTGTTGGACGACTGCACCACCTCACCGTTCAGGCGGGTCCGGATGCCCAGATCCTGCGGATCGGCGACCGCCGTGGTCGGGTGGAGCGGACCGAGCGGACAGAAGGTGTCGAAGCTCTTGCCTCGGCAGAACTGACCACCCGCTCCATGCTTCTGCCACCAGCGGGCGGTCACGTCGTTGGCGATTCGATATCCCGCGACATGCTCGAAGGCCGAGGCGTGATCGAGATCCTTCGCATCACGCCCGAGCACCACTGCGAGCTCGGCTTCCCAGTCCACCTGCGGACCGTGCTCCCTGCAGGCCGGCGGCACGACGATCGACTCGCCTCCGCCGATCACCGATGCGGGATTCTTGAAGAAGACCATCGGGCGTTCGGGGCGGGTGTTTCCCATTTCCGCCGCGTGATCGGCGTAGTTCCGACCGATGCACCAGATCGCGGGGGGACGATCCGGACTCACTTCTCCTCCGCCTCGGCACCGATCACGTCCTCGCGACGCTGACCTTCGCGTGCGGCCGCCGCGGCCCGAAACGATCGATACGCCTCCATGCCGGGCGGCTCCTTGAACGCCTGATCGAACTTCAGGGCGCTCGCGAGCGGGCTGCGAGCGAACTCCATCTCGAGCAACGGCCGGACCTCGTCGAAGGCCATCCGTTTCTGGTCCTCGCCCGCCTTGGCGTAGATCTGCAACCGGTCGATCAGCGGAAGCGAGTCGTTGAGCAGGACTTCCTGGAAGATGTCGCGGACGCTCGTCTCGAGATCGCCGATCAGGTCCTTGATCCGGCTCTCACCGAACTTGGAGGTGTAGTCGCTGCCCTCGAGGCCCTGGAAGTAGAGGGTCAGCTCGCCCGCGAACTTCACCGCGTCTTCGAGGATCTCCGGCTTGTTGAGCAGCAGACCTTCGCGGAAGCCGCGACGCAGGGCGGCGTAGACGTCGCTTCGCGCGACCTCGGGCTGCATCTCGTACTCGCCCGTGGTCTGGTCCTTCACGAAGACGTCGATCGGGACGGTGTAGGAGGCGTTCGGAATGACGCCACCCTCTCCGTAGAGTTCGTTCAGGTACTCGTAGATCTCCTGAGCGTCCTCGTACTCGCCGGCCCGCCAGAGATCCCGGATCGCGTACTTCATGAAGTTCTCGTGGAAGTTGGCGAACGTGTCGCCACCACCACCACGCGAGTTGAAGTGCTTGCCGTAGAGCTCCCGGAAGTACTGGTCGATCGAACGGATCCATCGGGAGTCGTTGAGACGACCGGGGTTGTCGTTGCTGAAGGGGTCGACGTTGAGCAGACCCGACTTCGCAAGGGCCTGCATCGCCTGGAGCCAGATGCGGTCGTTGTTCAGGACGTTGTAGGCGTCTTCGGCGTCCTCGTAGCGCTTGGAGCCGCGTTCGGATCCCAGCTTGCCCCAGTAGAGGGCATGCGCCTGGGGGTGACGCCAGTCGATCGGTCCGATGTCCCGGGTGTACTCGTACATCACCTCGGGGTCCATGTTGTAGTCCTCGCGGAGCGTCTTCTTCCGGAGGAAGTTCACGAACTCGCGGACCTGGTCCATCCGGGCCGGATCGCCGAGCACCTGGTCGAAGATCGCGTAGATCGGATCGTTCTTCGCGAACGTGGAATCGAGACCGAGGATCCTGGCGTACGGAGACTGCTTGACGGCGTTCCACTTCCCGATGCTCATCAGGAAATCCCGGTCGAAGGACATCTCGAAGCCGGATCCGGTCTGCTCGAGGGCTTCGCGGAGATCCTCGACCAGCTGCGCGGTCCCCGGCACCCGGGCCTCGGCCTCCTCGATGGATTCGGCGGCGTTGGCGATCGTCTCCATCCAGAGCACGCGATCTTCCGCGTTGAAGGGCGGCTTCCCGAGGAGATAGTGCCACTCCTTCGCGTGCTCCCGCTTGTAGTGGAGATGCCCATCATCCGAGACGCCGTCCATCTTGTGGGCGAACCAGAACGCCAGCTCCTTGTGAAGCACGACGTCGTTGGGGTTGTATCGAAGCCCCTCGTTTCGAACGAGGTTGATTCCGGCCTTCACCCAGTCCCAGCGTTCCTCGGGGGTGTTGGTGAGGACCGAGATGTTGTACGCCATGTTGTGGCCGTGGAACGCCCACACCTGCGAGAACCGGGGCTGGAGCTTGGTGATCAGATCCGCGTCGCTCATGACTTCGTAGAACTGCCCCTCCTCCTTCATCATGTTGACCTTGATCCACAGGTAGTCGACGATCAGACCGCGCAGCGCCCCGATCGCGGTCCCGAGGGCGACGATCGGCGGGGCGCCCTCGATCGAGGCGTCGGTGTAGCGAAGGGCGTAGCCGTCGATCCCGTCGACCCGGGCGGTCAGTTCCTGAGTCACCGCCCCATCGCGATACGTGATCTCCACCACGTCACCGACGTTGCCGCTCCAGTCGCGGGTGCCCGCGTCGAAGATGAACTCCACCGGCTCGTCGCCGGCGAAGGTCATGGTGGTCTCGATGGAACGGACCATGCTCGTGAAGACGTCGATGGCTTCGGATTCGTCGTTCGGCTCGCCAGTCGTCGGATCGACGGTGGTGAGCATGAGATGCTCCTGCCCCGCCTTCTCCACGATGGTCGGAAGGATCCGGCCGGCGCCGAAGACCGCGGTGACCGCGAAGGCCAGCGCGACGATCTGGATGATTCGGTCTTTGCTCATGGGGCGCGGTCGATGGGGGCGGAAAGAAAATGCCGTTCAGTTCGTGATACGGCCGGATCCACCGGCCGGTTCGTGGGGGCGAGATCAGCCGTGTCCGCTGTAGGTCGCGAGTTCGCGGCGTCGGAAGACCAGCAGGCCGATGCCGAGGGCCATGCCGCACCAGAGGAGGCCGATCACCAGGAGGTCGCGTCCGACGCCGGCCCAGGAGACGAGGCGGCCTTCGACGACCATCGAATTGGGACTCGCCTGGCCGAACGGCTCCAGCAGCCACGCGACGCTTCCGGCGATCCATCCGATCAGGATCTGCACCCACTGGATCAGCGCGATCGCCTCCGAGTCGGGCCGGAACAGGGTGACGCTGTTGCCGATGAACGAGGCCATCGATCCGCCGACGAAGACGGTGAAGGCGAGCAGGACCGCGACCGGGAAACTCAGGAACGTCGCGGCGGAGACGCCGAGCATCGCGAGGAACGCGAGCTTGGTCCAGTTGACGATCATGGCGCGGAGGAAGTTCGATTCGAACGACGCCGCCTGCCACATGACCTCGACGTCCGTCGCGTCGAAGAAGAGCGTCGCACCGTTCGCGAAGAATCGCTTGGTCGCGGCGCCCTGCTGGTTCACGGAGAACCCGCCGTTCAGGATCTGGACCCGGAGGACGCCGTCGTCGTCGACGAAGCTCGCGGGAACCAGCAGTCGATGCCACTGCTCGGGGACGAACTCCTGGCCGACCTCCTCACCCTGGCTGGGGAAGCGGAACACCACCGGATATCGATCGATGTTCTCGGATCGTCCGATGTGGAACAGATAGCGGAGCGTCAGGTTCAGGCCCTCGTCGCGGGCGGCGCCGAGCCCTTCGAACTCGTAGACGCGAGCGTCGTACTCCTTGCCCTCCTCCATGCCGCCCGGCGCGATCATCCGCTGCTGGTCGAGGTATTCCTTCCGGAGCCGGCGGACGATCCGACGGATGGTGTCCGCATAGGTGCGGATCCCGTCCTCGACCTCGCTCTTGAGCAGGAGATCGCGCTCGTACTCCGCGAGGGCCCGGTCCCGGACCTGATCCTCGGTCAGTCGATCGAAACTGGGATAGACCCCGACCCGCGCGGTCAGCACCTCGTCGTGGACCTCGATGGCCTGCATCGGATCGTCCGCCCGCGTACTGAGGTACTGCGTGAAGGAGAAGATGGAGATGCCGCCGATCGCGAGCAGGACCAGGTTGAGGAGGACGAGGCCCAGCCACTTGCCGATCATGTACTCGAGGCGACCGAGCGGCTTGGTGACGAGGTGCCAGATCTGCCGGTCCCGGACCTCGAAGCTCACCGTCGCGCAGGCCAGCACCAGCGTCATGCACGCGGCGAGGGTGTAGACGAGGGCCATCGAGTCGCTGAGGAAGTTCTGCAACTGGTACCGGACGGGCTCGCCGGGATCGATCCACAGCGGAATGAGCGGAAGCGTCACGAGCATCAGCACGATGAACGCGAGCGAGATCCGAAGCCGGATGCTCTCCCGGACGAGGGTGTGGGCGACCGCACAGATGCCCACCAGCCGGGAGGGCCGGCCGTGACGGTCCGAAGTCGAACGGGGCGAGCCCAGCGTGGAGAGCACCAGCAGCAGGAGTCGGATGAGCAGTACGAAGGTGATCACCAGCACGCCGACGCCGAGGATCGAGACCACCACCCCCCGATAGCCCTGCCACCACGGAACCGCGGAAAGCGCGAAGGTCGCGAGCAGGGTGACGAGCACCGGAAGACTGATCTCGGTCCAGATGACGATGAGAAGCCAGACGAGGACGAGCAGTCCGCCCCAGACGACGAACTCCGGACGATCGATCACGAGCGTCGGGAGCCAGTCCGGGATGGTCGTGGCGATGAACAGCGCTCCGAGTTCCGCGATCTGGGTGAGTCGACCCGATTCCTCGTCGAAGAACTCGGAGATTCCGGCCTTGACCGACGGGCCGCCGAAGGTCTCGTCGCCGACCTCGACTTCACCGGTGTCGAGCAGGCGGGTCGCGACCGCGTCCATCTCGATGGAGTTCGCCTCCCGGAGGACGTTGACCACTTCGTCGAATCGATTTCGCGCGGCACCGGCCTCCATCCAGATCCTGCCGAAGACCGCACTCACCACCAGGACCGCGAGGACCGTCAGCACGATCTTCACCATCGATCGGTGCTGAACCTCGTCGACCACGCCCCAGATCTTCCGAATCGTGTTCACCGTGACGAACTCCGATCGTCGCCGTCGTCATCGCCACCGAGCAGGTCGTCGATCATCGCGTTGTCGTGATCGTCGGGCGCGTCCGGCACCTCGGTCGCCGACGCCTCCGGCGCCGCCGGCGCGTTCTCCTGCAACAGTTCGTCGAGGACTTCAGCGGACTTCGTGGTCGTTTCGGCGGCAGCGGCATCCGCCTTCTTCTCGACCGCCCGGGGCTTGTCCGGCGTGCGTTCGGTCTGGAGCGCGTCGAGGAGCGATTCGCCCTCGCCCGTCTCGACCGCCTCGTCACGGGTGAGGAAGGCCGCGGTCTCACCCCCCTGCAGGGCGCCCGAAGTGCCCGCCGCCTCCTGCTGGGCCCGCTCGACGATTCCCATGAAGAGATCCTCGAGTCGCTGTCGCGGACGCTGCACCGAATCGATCGCGACACCGCGACGCTGGAGCACGCCTTCGATCTCGTCCACCGTTTCAGCGTCGAGGGTCGGGGTGCGGATCACGGTGTGCTGCGAATCCGCGAGCAGCTCGCCGGTGCGACCTTCACCGCGGATCTTTCCACCGTAGAGGATCACCATCCGGTCGCACACGTCCTCGACGTCGCCGAGGAGGTGCGAACTCAGCAGGATGGTGGTGCCCCGCCGCCCGAGTTCGAGCAGCAGGTCCTTGACCTGACGGGTGCCGATCGGATCGAGCCCTGAAGTGGGTTCATCCAGAATCAGCAGTTCCGGATCGTTGATCAGGGCCTGGGCGAGTCCGAGCCGCCGGCTCATCCCCTTCGAATACTCACCGACCGCCCGACGCTTGACCTGCGCGAGGCCGACCATGTCGAGAAGTTCGTCGATGCGGCGCTTCCGCGTGCGGTGGTCCAGCCCGAAGATTCGTGCGTAGTAGTCGAGGGTCTCGCGAGCGTCGAGGAACCGGTAGAGGTAAGACTCCTCGGGGAGGTAACCGATCTTGCTCTTGATCGCGACATCGGCGGGATCTCTGCCGAAGACGCTCAGCCGACCGGAGGACTTGTGGAGCAGACCGAGGATCATCTTGATCGTCGTGCTCTTCCCCGACCCGTTCGGGCCGAGCAGACCGAAGATCTCGTGCCGGTTGATCTCGAAGTCGATTCCGTCGACCGCTCGGGCCTTCGCCCGCTTCCAGAAATCGCTGAAGATCTTGGTGAGGGCCACCGCCTCGACGATCGGCTCCCCGACCGTCGGACGGGACGGATCCCGTTTCGTGAGCTCGGTCACCTCGTTCATTCGCCGTCTCCCTCGCGGCCGTAGCCGCCGCGGGCGTCGCGGTTCAGACGACGACCGGACCGGTTGATGTTGATCTGCCGGCCACCGAGCTGCCAGTTGTTCACGTCGGCCATCCCACGCATCGTGTCGATCTTCTTCGCCTCCGACGCCGCGTTGCGACGAGCCGTCGACACGTCCATCGAACTCTTCATGCGGAGCGCGAGCCCACGAAGTCCCGGCGGGGCGGAGATCACCTCGACCTGCGGACCGCTGAGCACCTCGTTGTAGGCATCGAGCCAGAGCTGACGTACCAGCTGGTTCGGGTTCTCCTGGTAGGCCGGAACCAGGCTCATGAGACGCTTGACGTCGGTGCCGACGCTCGATTCGATCATGTACCGGAAGGCACGGGCCTCGGTCATGGTCTTCGCCGCCTCGCCCCCGATCTCGTCGGACTCGAAGCGGTCGCCGATGCGGGCCAGGACGACCTCGGCCTCCGCCTCGTCGCCGCGACTGAGGGCCGTCTCGTAGTCTCCGATCAGTTCGATGAGTCCGGCGAGGGCGCTCGCACCCGCCGCATCGTCGAGGATCGTGGTGCTTTCACGCCGCGCGACCTCGACCGCGATCTTCGCACGCTCCCGCGCCGACTGGACCTGCTGGACGCTTCGCCGGACCGCGAGGGGCGGCACGCGATCGGTCACCGATACGGTGGCGATGCGGATCCCGCTCTCGTTGGCGTTGAGGGATTCCTGGGCGCGTCGACGAATCTCGGAGATCGCCTCGTCACCTTCGATGAACCCTGCGAGCGTCATGGTCGCGGCGGTGTGGACCGTGGCCTGCTCGAGCACGAGCTTCACGATCTCGTCCGCCTGCTCCGGCGTGAACCGGGTCAGGAACGAGACGGCGTCGTCGATCGAGTACTCCGCGGTCATCCGACAGTGGGCGAGATCGCCGCCTTCGAGGATGAGCGAGCCGTCGCCCTTGCCCTCCGGTCCGGGCCGGAGCGGGCGACTGGTCTCGGCGTTCGTCGTGGCCTCCTCGAGGGTCAGCGACTTCGCGCCGAAGTTCGGCCAGAAGGACTGTTCCACGGAGACCGTCCGCTTGAGCGGGACGGTGATGATCTCCCCCACCGGGTACGGCCAGAACGGCTGCAGCCCGGCGGAGATCTGGGCGTCGGAGCCCTCCCCTTCGATGGCGCCGAAGAGCGTGCGGATTCCGGTGCGGTTCTCTTCGACGGTCTGGAAACCGCTGAAGAGGAAGACCACGCCGAGGCCGAGGATCGCGAGCTGGAGAACGCGGTAGCTCAACCGCAGGGCTTCGGTCAGGCTCTGATTCGCGGGATCCATCGCGTCGCGGAGGTCGGTCGCGTTCGCCGCGTCCGCGACGACCGTGAATTCCGCGGACTTCTCGCGGCGCGGGGAATCATCCTCGCCCCCGAGATCGTCCTCTTCGCGGACCGGCTCGAATTCGTCGGGTCGTTCCTCGTTCACTGGTCGTCCTCCGATCCGGTCTCGACGTAGGCCGTCGACGGCTGCGGAATCCCTTCGGCGGTGGTGTCCGCCTCGAGGTCGATCAGATGGAAGGGCGCCTTGGTCATGTCGGTGACGAAGGTCGTCGAGCCGCGCAGTCCCGAGCGGAGCGTCTCGAGCCAGGACAGGAAGATCGCGAGATCCGCGTGCTCCCGCATCTGCTCGTAGTACCGGGTGGCCTCCTCGTTGCCGCGGGCTTCGATGACCGCGGCCCACTGCTCGGCGAAGTCACGGATGATCTGGGCCTGGGCCTGGGCCTTCTGCTTGATGGTGTTCGCTTCGGAGTTGCCTCGGGACTCCTCGATGTTGGCGAGGGTCTCCTGCACGGCCGACATGCGTCGCATCACCGCGGTGGTGGTCTTCGGCGGGAACACCACCCGGCTGATCCCGACCGAGATCGGAACCACGCCGGTCAGCACGTTCTCGGGGGACTGGACCTCTGCGAGGATCGCGGCTTCGGCTTCGGGAAGCTTGCTGCTGGGCCCGATCAACTCGTCGAATGCGTAGCCGCCGATCCGTCCGAGACCGCCCTGGAGAAGGGTCTCGAGGTCGCGTTGGGCACCTGCGAGAGAGCCGTAGCTGTTGTAGAAGGCCTTCGCCTCCTCGTCGCCCTCGCCCACCTTCCAGAGCATGAACGCCTGGACCATGACCTGCTGCCCGTCGCGGGTCTGGACGGTCTTGATCGGTGACTTCACGAACTGCTGACGGGTGTCGAGCTTCGCGACGGAGTCGACGAAGAACGGGAGTTTGAAGTGCAGTCCCGGCTCGCGGATGATCCCGGCCGGTCGGCCGAGCCTCGTCTTCACCGCGACTTCGTGGAAGTTCACGGTGAAGGTGGTGTTGAAGAGGATCAACACCAGGACGATCAGGATGGCGACGACGGCGGTGATGGTCTTGCTCATGGTTCGCTGCGCAGTTTCACGTGACGGGAACGCCGGGACCTCGAAGTCCCGGACCGGCCCTCGGGGTCAGTTGGATTCACCAGGCTTGTCGAGATACTCGCGGAGATTCAGCCCGGTATCGGGCTCCTGCATCTCCACGTCGAGATCGGTGCGGGCCGAATCGACGGCGAGCACGTACTTGGACCGGACTCCCTGAAGCACTTCGGAGAGGACTTCCATGATCCGGCGTTCGCGGTAGAGCTCGGGTGCGACCGAGAAGGCCCCGACCTGCCCCCGCACCTCGTCGGTCTTCCGACGGGCGTCCATGTGGATCTGCCACCGCAGGCTCCGGACGCTCGCGATGAAGGATGCGATCAGGCCCTGGCTGTCACGAAGCATCCGCTCCGCTTCGACCCGGGCGTCGATCGTCGCCTCCGCATCAGGCCCCTCGGTGCGGTCGAGTTCCCGGTACCGCTCGATGATCTCGACGATCTTCCGCGCCCGGTCGGCATCGCCGACCATCCCGGCCAGGGCCGCGTTCGCGGTCCGCCGGGCCTCTTCGAGCGTCTTGCGGACGTTCTGGGTATCGATCGCCAGCTCTTCGAACATGGAGACCGAGTCGCCCGGGGGACGAAGGGCGGGAATCGCGACCGACACCACTTCGACCCCGGTGCGGGCGTCGTCGAAGGCGATCTGGATGCGGTTCCGCATCTCGGTGGGCAAGGCCGAACCCTGCGGCGAGAGCACGTCCTCGAGCGAAAGCTGCGAGAAGGTCTGGGTGACCACCCGGAGGGCGATGTCCTGCAGGGCGAGTTCACGCATGTCCAGCGGGCTTCGCTTCGGACGAACGTCGTTGGAGAAGTTCAGGAAGTCGATCAGCGCCCCGGACTTGAGCCGGTAACGCAGGATGACGTCGACGTCGAGCAGGGCGAACTGGTTGGTGACCGCCTGCCTGGTCTGGTTCTCGTCGTCCTCCTCCTCGGCACGACCGGTCGCCTCGTCGAGGCGACGCTGCGCGACCTCGAGCTGGTCGACGGATCGCGTGACCTCGTCGGGAAGCGGATTGGCGGACACGAGGAACAGCTCGTTGATCGGCTCCGCCGCGGGGTCCCAGAGATCGACTTCCTTGACCTCGCGCGGCACGCCGTTGAGGCTCAGTTCCTGGATCCGGGCGGCGTCGACCACCTCTACGGTCTCGAGGGGCCACGGCAGCTTGAACATCGTCGAGCCTTCGTAGACCGAGCCGACGATCCGGCCACCCCGCAGGCGGACCGCCTGCTGACCGGGTTCGACGACCACCACCGAACTCAGGGCGATGAGCACCACGAGCCCGAACCCGAGCAGCCATGCGAAGCTGCGAAGCAGGAGCTGGTAGCCCCAGGAGCTCGTGATGTCGAAGCCGAACTGATAGTTCACCGCCTCGTTGATCGAGCGAACGATGGAGTCGGGCGCCGCGAAGAGACTCAGAATCCTCGAATCGAAGGCGGGCCGGGGCGTTTCGCCCGGACGCCGGGGGCGGTAGAGGTTCAGCACGAAGTTGAGGACGATCTCCGCCGCGATCAGCAGCATGTAGATCGCGAGTCCCCAGGTGATGCCTTCCAGCACGCCGTCGTTGTCGAAGAACTGGAACGCGATGCCGACCGCCACCGCGAGCAGCACCAGGGCGTTTCCGACCATGTGCCCCGCACCACCGCGGAGGTTCGCCCACGCCGGGCGGGCGGCCATCCCCGCGACGAAGCGTGAGAAGATGAACGCGAAGAGGGCGAGGGCCAGCGTGATCGCCAGCTGCCAGCCGGGATGCGGGCCCGGGGAGAACGATGCGACATCGAATTCGGGGTTGGTCTGCCAGTCGAACCAGGCGAGGGTCCGCAGCCCGAAGAGCACGAGGAGGCCGGCCACGAGCAGGCTGGCGATGGGCATCAGCCAGACGTGCATCAGGCGAAGACGACGTGCGGCGACGTCCGTCTCACCTTCCTCGAAGATTCCCGCCGTGTCCTCGCCACGGGCCGAAGCGAGATCGTCCCGCTCCAACGCCTCGAGGCGTTCGAGCCGGTGCTGGTGGAACACCACCAAGAGGGCGATCCAGACCAGCGTGCCGACGAGAATCGGTTCGCTGGCCACCTGGAAGGCCGAATCGTTGAAGATGAATCCGTACACCAGCATGATCAGGCCGATGACGGCCTGAAGCATGAATCCCATTCCAGCGACTCGGGTCGCCTGCTGATACGCGAGATGGTCGGTTCTCATGAGCCTCGATCCGATGCGGTGGCGAGGGGTTCGCGGGAGCAGTGGTCGATGGTCGCATCGACCGGCTCGGCAGGAGCCGGAATCAGAAGGGCGCTGCACGGCCTTCCGGAAGGAGACGGACGTGAAGCGATTCCGGACGAGGCGAAACACCGATGCCCGACTCGCCCCGAGGGTACGATGCCGAGCCGGTCGGGTTCGTACCCGCCGGTGAGAATGATACTCGCTCGCTCGGACCTGCGGCTTCGGGGAGCGACGATTCCCTCGTACCATCGGCCGACCGCGGCCATCCCGACCGAGCGATTCCCGCCTCGGACTCACCTCTCCGCCCGATCCAGGAACCCCCATGGCCGTCTTCGAACAGCTTCTGGCGATCGCCCGGAACACCCTCTTCGAGAGCATCCGTCAGCCGATCCTGCTGGTGGTGCTGGTGGTCTGCACGATCCTCGTGATCCTGAGCAACCCCTTCAGCGCCTACACGCTGCAGGACGACCAGCGGATGTTCGTCGACATCGGCCTCTCCACGATCTTCATCGGTGGCGCGATCCTCGCCGCCTTCGTGGCTTCCAACGTCCTGACCCGGGAGATCGACAATCGAACCGTGCTCACGGTGGTGTCGAAGCCGGTCGCTCGCCCGGTTTTCGTGATCGGGAAGTACCTCGGCGTGGCCGGTGCCCAGGTGCTGGTGATCGCCTTCCTCGCCCTCGTATTCATGATGGTCGAGATCCACGGGGTCCAGCAGACGGTCACGACCCCCTACCACCTTCCGGTGATCCTGCTCGGCTTCGGCGCCGTCCTGCTCGCGATCGGGGTCGGCGTCTGGTGCAACTTCTTCTACGACTACGTGTTTTCAAGCACCTTCATCGTGGTCGGGACACCGCTGCTTCTGATCGCCTACGGGATCACCCTCCCGCTGGCCGCCGATTTCTCCCCCCAGCCGATCGGCATGCAGTTCGAAGGCAACCTGTGGGTCGCCGTCGCCGTGCTCTTCCTCGGCGAGCTGGTCCTCACCTCGATCGCCCTCGCCGCGAGCACGCGACTGGGACAGGTGCTCACCCTCGTCACCACGATCGGCTTCTTCATGCTCGGCCTGCTCTCCGACTGGCTGATCGCCCGTCGCATCATCCGGATCAACGAGATCGAAGCCGCGGTCACCGAGGCCGGCGGCGAGATCGGCACCGAACTGGTCGTGCAGGGCTGGCTGCTCGAGGCCGCCTACGCCATCGTCCCCAACTTCCAGGTCTTCTGGCTCGCGGATGCGATCACCCAGGACGCGGACATTCCGTTCGAATACCTCGCGTGGACCGTGCCCTACGGCCTGGTCCTCATCGTCGTCGCGTTGTCGATGGCCGTGATGCTGTTCCAGCGACGCGAAGTCGGCTGATGCACCCCGGGCCGCCCGCCCGGACCGCTCATTCCTGCCAGTCCATGGCCTGCTCGGATCGAGTCCGATTCGTGAGCAGGAAGCCGAGGATGACCGGATAGACCATCGGCAGCAGGCCGAAGGCCGCCAGCATGAGGCGGCTCTGGGACTTGATCTCCTCCGCCGTCTTGGCCGGAAACTGCGACGGGTCGCCACCACGATCCTTGATCATCGCCCGCGTCGCATCCTGGATGTCCAGTTGATACCGCACGTTCGCGTCGAGGAAGACGAAGCCGAGACCGATCCCGATGATCGTGGTGACGATCGCCAACGCGACCCAGGTCTTGAGGATTCCGAGCGACCGGGTCGAACGACGAAGGAGCGAGACGCTCCCCGCCAGCAGCACCACGGCGATCACCATCCCGATCACGCCCGACCCCACCTGGACCCACACGAGGGCGGGCGACATCGTGAGCTTGTCGGCGTCCATGCCGCTCATCTGAAGGAAGAACGGCGTGGCGAAGGGCGACGCCGCCCCACAGCCGTTTCCGATGAGGGCGAGGATGCCGTAGACCAGCGAAATGATCCCGATCACGGTCGGCCAGCGAACGGAACGGGCTTCGAGATCGTCGGCGGGAAGCACCGGCGGCGTCATCGGTCGATCGGCATTGTCGTTGTTCATGACACGAGCCTACCGGGATTTTCGTTCGACCACGAAGAACGGGCCCCGACGCGAGGTCGAGGCCCGTTGACTGCCGTTCATGGCGATCGGATCGATGACCGGAGGAACACGATCCGTTCAGTTGCGGTTGTTGCCTCGCTGACGCCGGATCTCCTCGATCTGTCGTCGAATCGGATCCGGGTCGGGCGGGAGGCCCATCTCGTAGACGAGCACCGGGTAGCACCGGTTGTACCAACCGAGCAGCTCCTTGAGCAGGGTGATGGCGCGTTCCGGGTTCCGCTGCAGTTCGGCCTGAAGCCGGGGGATCCGGTCACGGCACTGCTTCACCGTCCGCTGCCATCGCTCGTGGATGCGACGACCGGAATCGTTGACCTCGTGCCATTCAGGAAGGTCCAGAAGCACTGCGAGATCGTCGGTGGTGTTGGCGATGCCGTCCGCATAGCCACAGTCGATCGCGTTGTCCGAGTTGAGCGTGAGCACGTTCTTGTCGTCGGAGATGTCGAACTCGCCCCGCATGTCGGGGTAGATCGTGACCTTGCCGGTCTCCGGATCCTTGTCGTAGCTCGCCATCGCGGTTCGAGTCACCATGCATCGGGCGATGATCGGATCACGCCCGCCGATCTCGGCGACCTCGCTGAACTTCTCGAGCCAGGCGTCGAGCTCACCACCGGAGATCGCGGTCTGGCCCGCGTACATCACGGCGGAGCCCATCGCACCGACCTGCATGAAGTAGATCTCGTCGCAATGCAGGGAGGTGAACGCCGCCGCGGAGATGGCTTCCTTGACCCAGGCGATCACGCGATGCCGCTGCTTCACGTCCTTCAGCGTTTCGTGGATCTTGTCGCCCTCGATCACGAGCCCACCGGGGGAATTGATCTGCAGGACGATGATCTGGCCGGGCCCGTACTTGTCCGCTTCGGCGATGATCGACTTGATCTCGTCGTGCCGGGCTTCGATGCCGACCGGCCCCTCCCAGGGCATGAAGAACACTCCCGGCTTCGATGACTCGAGGGTTCCGTCCGCACGCTCGGTGGTGACCGCGGGGCTCGAGCTGGTCTTGGTCTTCGGGTCGGGCTTCTTGGTGGTTGGTGCGGGCCTGGTGGCGACGGCGCCGCCGCCCGCCCCATCGGAGGTCTTCATGCTCTCGATGTCCGGGGCGAAGATCCCCTTGGTCGCCTGCTTGCCCGCGATCTCGCCTCGGACGAACACGATCTGGAATCCAGGCCGGCCATCGATCTTCATGATCACGCCGGACATGGACTGCGAGACGCCCCGCTCGGAAAAGACCACGTCGACGCGGTCACCATCATCGCCACGCCAGCTCGACCCGTTGTCGAACATCAGTTCGTACTGCTGCGCGGAGGCGACGCCGTTGATGGCGAGGGCCGCGAACAGGAACATCAGGATGGGAGCGAATCGAGTCTGCATGAGAAATCCCTGGCTGGAGTTGCTTGTTTGAAACGGAACCATCGGACTCGGATCAGAGTCCGCGACCACCACCGCCACGGCCTCGGTTGCTGCCGCCACGGCCACGACCCTGGTTGCCGCGACGCATGTCGCCGATCTGGTCCTTGATCCCCTCGATCTGGAGCTCGAGCTGCAGGATGCTCATTCCGTAATCCTGCTGCCATCGAGCCTCGACGGCCGGATACTGACGGCAGGCGCGGAGAATCCGCTCCATGTCGGTCTTGGCGCTGCCGAGGTACTTGATCGCGTCGTCTCCCGACGCCCAGCCCATCTTCTGCTGGGCGTCGGCCCACCAGGTCTTGCACCGGTCGAAGGTCCGACGCCAGTCGGCGACGTACTTCTCGACCATCTCCTTGCCGGACTCGGCCTGTTCGTATTCGCGGAATCCCATCAGGAACATGAGGTCGTCGAGGTTCTCGACGGTTCCCTGCGAGAGGCCCATGTCCTCGGCGAGGCTGGCGTTGAAGTTGGCGACGTTGTCGCCGCTCGAATCCACGACCCACTGGCCTGCGGTGTCGTTGGCCCAACTGACCTTGCGGCCCTTGAAGCTCGCGCTGAGGTTGTATTCCGGACGCATCATGGCCCAGCCGATCTCGAGCGGGTAACCGCCGATCTGGAGGAAGCCGTTGCCCATGCCGACCCACGCGTTCAACATCTTCGATGCGACGTCGGGATCGCTCCAACCCGCCGCCATCGAGGAGATGCGGGCGAGGCCCCAGAGGCGCCCGCCTTCGGACATGTACATCTCGGGCCAGGAGAGCGCGAGCAGGCTGCCGAGCCCCACCGAATCCTCGACCCACATCACCTGCCGGGCGTCGAGCTTCTCGTGGAGGGTTCGGACGAGATCGCGGTACTCACCGATCTTCGCGAGTCCGAACTCCCGGCGGTCGTCATTGCCGGCGAGGTAGAAGTTGTTGTCGATGTCCGCCGACTTCAGCTGGTAGACGATGACGTCGGGCTGGACCTCCATGACGTCCTTGACGACCTCGTCGTAGATCGAAGGATGAATGTCGGTGCCCATCTGTCCGCTCATCGGCACCACGTAGACCACGGGAACCTTGGACTCGTTGGCGTCGGACACGCTGGCGGGCGTCTCGGCCCCCCGGGCGGCGAGCGAAGACACGGTCGCGGCGGCGAGCAGGCCGGACAGGGCGACGAATCGGAGCGGGATCGACATTCTGGACTCCAGAGGGCGGGACGGTCGGAACGAAATCGGGATCGGTGCAGGAGTGAATCCCGGCTGCGTCAGGATATCAAGTAGACGACTCAAATCCGCGTCCGGTTCCTCGCAGCCTGACGTTTTTTTTCGTGCTTTTGTCGCGGTCAGCCGTCGCATTGTGAGCCCTGCGGGGCATCCGGTGCATCGCCCAGGTCACGCGCCAGGGAAATCGCCTCCTCTCGGTCACGCACCCGCCCTTCGAGCTGGGCGTCGTACACCTCGGCGAGGATTCGGCCGAAGACCGGACCCGCGATGAGTCCGATCGACTTCAGGTCCTCACCGGTCAGCAGTGGCGTCGGCGCGAGTCCGGTCGATCGGAGCTCGTCCGTCTCCCGAAGCACGCCCGCGACCAGATCGGGCGCCTCGGTCGCCAGCAGATCACAGGCGCGAGGGAAGATGGCCGTCGCCGCGAGCCGCTTGCGGGCGGCGACCCCCGACCGATCCCACGCCTCGAGCAGTCGATGGCGGGTTTCCAGCAGGCCCCGAAGGGTGGACGTCTCCTCGTTGGACAGCACCAGGGCCTGCGTGAGACGCTCCACGGCATCGTCCGCGGTGCCTCGATCCAGTTCCCAGGCCGCCAGTGCATCGATCCACAGCGCCGATTCAGGCATCGCGACGAGCCGGGGATGCCCTGATTCGGCCGTCGCGCGAGGGACTCCGAGGACCGCGCGGTCAAGGGTCGTGGATTCCACCAATCCGGCCGTTCGAACCCGCCCCTGGTCCGCGAGCATCCGGCGGATCTCCTGCCCGACCCGTTCCCGGCTCACACCACCGAGCCGATCGGCCCTCGCCGAGATCGCGGCCTCGGTGGCCGGATCCATCGCGAGGTCGAACCGGGCGGCGAAACGAACGCCGCGGAGCATCCGCAGCCGGTCCTCCTCGAAACGATCCTCGGGATCACCGATCGCCCGAAGCAACCGCGCCTCGATGTCCGCGCGGCCGCCGACGAGATCGACGATCCGTCCGTCGGACGGCACTTCGAACAAGCCGTTGATCGTGAAGTCCCGGCGTTGGGCGTCTTCTTCAGCGGTGCCGTAACGCACCCGCCCGGGACGCCGTCCATCCTCGTAGGCGAAGTCGGATCGGAAGGTCGCCACCTCGATGCTGCACCGGTCGTGCGGCACGAGCATCACCCCGAAGCTCGCCCCCACGCCTCTTGCTCTCGGAAAGATCGCCCGCACCGCGTCGGGGGTCGCCGCCGTCGCGATGTCGATGTCGGTCGGCGCGTGGCCGAACAACCGATCGCGTACGCATCCGCCTGCGAAATAGGTCTCGTGGCCAGCCTCGATCAGGCTTCGAGCGATTCGCAGCGCAGCGCTTCGAACTTCCCCGAAATCGACCGAGGCCGCGGTCATTCGGACGCATCCGACAAGCGTTCATCACCGGGCCCGGGTTCCGGAACCTCCGGTCCGAAGCGGGCCCGAAGCCTCGCGCGACACCGAAGCCGGAGCTCGTCCACGTCGCGTTCGAGGCGTTGAAGCGCCTCCGGCACGCCTTCCGCGAGCAGGTCCTTCGCGGCGATGGGCGCCCCCGCCTCGCACTCGATCGGCCGCCGCCATCGAGGACGCGAACGATTCCGGGGCCACGCGTCGAAAGCCCCGTCGATGCCGATGGGGACGATGGTCGCATCCGCCCGCTTGAGCAGAAGGGCGATTCCGGACTTGAAGGTCTTCACGGTACCGTCCGGGCACCGCGTCCCCTCGGGGTAGATGAGCACGCATCGGCCGGCCTTGAGTTCGGCGATCGCCGCTCGCATCACCGCCTTGTCGCCACCACCACCCGACACCGGCAGCGCTCCGAGGGAATGGATCAACCAACCGAACGGTCCGCGAAACAGCGTCTCCCGCGCAAACGGGCGAAACGGACGATCGTGGATCAAGGCCCCGTTGATCACCGGGTCCATGAACGACTGGTGGTTGGAGAGGTAGAGCAGCGGGCCGTTCGAAGGGATTCGTTCCCGCCCGGTCACCCGGAGCCCGAACCCGACCTTCACGAACAGCGCGGACAAGGACTGGCAGATGTCCCACCAGAGCGTCGCGATGGCCGGCCGCCCGGGGGCTCGACGGGCGAACTCGAACCGCTTCATGACCGCCCGCCTCGCGTGGGAATCGACTGGATCATCCGATCCACGACCTCATCGAGGCTGAGCTCGTCGGTGTCGATCTCGATCGCCCCGATCGGCCTGGTCAGGGGGGCGTCGGAACGTCCCGCATCCAGTCGATCCCGGGCCTCGATTCCGTTTCGGATCTCGACCGGATCCGGGGACTGACCCTTTCGACGAAGCTGATCCACGCGACGCTTCGCCCGGATCTCACTGGATGCCGTGAGGTAGAACCTGGCCTGGGCATCCGGGAAGACCACCGATCCCTGGTCGCGCCCCTCGGTCACGAGGTGCGGGTGCGAGGCCGCAATCGCCCGCTGGACCGCGACGAGTCGCTGCCGGACCTCGGGTTGGGCCGCGACGATCGAGACGATCGCTTCGACCTCCCGACTTCGAAGTTCCTCCCCGGGGTCGTGCCCATCGAGCTGGAGCGTGGGGGGATCCGCGGTGAAGTCGACCTCCATGGAGTGGGTTTCGATCGCGGCAGCGATCGCCACGCCATCCGAGGGATCGGTCCCGAGCCGGATCACCAGCAGCGCCGCGGCCCGGTACATCGCCCCGGTGTCGAGCACCATCAGTCCCAACCGCTCCGCGACGCGTTGCGCCACGGTCGACTTGCCGGTTCCCGCCGGCCCGTCGATCGTCACGATCAGCGGAAAAATCGCTTCTTGGTCTCGGGACGAGGTGGTGCGAGCGGGATCGTCCGACGGTGCGGGCATCGTTCTCATTCCCCCTCCGCGTGACTTTCCAACCCTTCCTCGAGCAACTCGCGGGCCGCGATGATGGCGGCCGCCGCATTCTTACCCCCCGCGTGATCCAGTGAAATCGCATGCTGGTAGCCGACCGCAAGCACCGAACGAAGGCCTTCGGCCACGTCGAACGGGGTCTTGTCCTTCGACGCGGCCGCGGGCTTCCGGCCCCGGGCGGCGGCGCCGACGGTGGCCATGATCGTGCCGGCGTACGGTGCCAGGCGACGAAGATTGCCGGCGTAGTCGCCGGAATCATGGGCGGTCCGGAAGTCCGGCAGCGAGCCGATTCGGAATCCGCCGACCTTCTTGATGAGTTCGGTCAGACGATCCGGATCTTCGGTGAGTCCCGGATGGTTGCCCAGAAGCAGGTTCACGTCGTAGCGGTCGATCTTCTGCATCACCTCGCGGAGGGCGACGGCGGCGAGATCGAAGCGTGTCTCGTCGTCGGCACCCGTGCATCCGATGCCGAGATTCGCACAGCCCAGCATGCTCGCCGCCCGGGCCAGGCGTCCGATTCGATCGATGGCCGCCGCCCGGGTCGCGGAATCGCTGGTGCCGAGGTCGAACCCCGCCTCTTCGAAGAGCAGCAGGGTCGGACATCGGGCGCGATCCGCTTCGTCCCGAATCCGCTCCAGCGCGGTGGCATCGAGGCCGGTGAGCATCGAAGCAGGGATCGACAGCCCCCGGACGCCGAGCTCACCCACGGCGAAACGCGGCATGTCGTCCAGTTCGAGCGGGTCATCCGGCGATTCGATCCGGCTCCGAAAAGCCGCCACCGAGGCCGTCATCAGAAGTTGAATCTGCGCCAAGAACCGATCCTCCAGATCCGTCATCGTCCGTTCAAGAAGGCTGAAGTGTAACGAAGCGGCCGAAACGAACCGTCCCGGATCGATTCCGGTCGATTCGCGCCGGGAGGCGACGTCCCCGATCGACCACCGAACCGTCGACTTCGCCCGGCCGCCGCGTGACACCGTGCGGCGTGTCGTTGAAGGCGATGGACGAAAAGAAAGCACCGGTCGTGAGACCGGTGCTTTCCAGAGGGGAGAAAGATCAAATGAAGTGGCCGCGTCTGCCGCGACCTGACCAACATAGCGTCGGAATTCAGATCGGAAAGCCCCGGTGGGTCGATTGGGTGGGGTTTGGGGTATTCTCCCACCTCCGTCCCAATCCCCCTTCGACCCCTTGCAATGGTG
This sequence comes from Planctomycetaceae bacterium, assembly GCA_002683215.1. GTDB lineage: Bacteria > Planctomycetota > Phycisphaerae > Phycisphaerales > SM1A02 > UBA12014. The sequence continues at coordinate 4,595 of NYSY01000150.1, read as the reverse complement.
ATTGCGGGGTATGATCGACCGCCGTCCGTCGAGAGGGAGGTACCTCCGACGCCCCCGAGTCCCGTTCCCGGATCCCCGCCATGTCGAGCCCCGCCGATCGCCGATACTCCGAGTCCCACGAGTGGTTTCTCGTCGACGGCGACCACGTGACGATCGGAATCACGACCCATGCGACCGAAGCCCTCACCGACATCACCTACGTCGAGATGAAGCCCGCGGGAACCGAACTGGCCGCCGGGGATTCGGTCGGCGAGGTGGAATCGGTCAAGACCACCAGCGACATCTACACCGCCGTCGCGGGCGAGGTCGCGGACGCCAACAACGCCGTCGTCGACGATCCCTCGATCGTGAACAACGATCCCTACGGCGAAGGCTGGCTCATCCGCCTCCGGGTCGCCGATGCCGGCCCCCTCGAGTCTCTGATGGATGCCGCGGCGTACGACGCCATGAACGCCTGAACCCCCTCGCGGACCGCGGCTCCGCCCGAACACCAAGCGAAGCCCGAAGGGCCCCGCATCCGGCGGAGCCCCCGAACGAACCCCTCGTCCGAGAGGACCGTCGTCACCATGACCGCACCAGAAGCGTTTCGGGGCATCGAGATCCGGGATCTCCGCAAGTCCTATTCGCTCGGCGAACGCCGGGTCGAGGCGGTCCGTGGCATCGACCTCGATCTCCACGAGCCGGGGCTCTGTGCCGTGATGGGCCCCAGCGGCAGCGGCAAGTCGACCCTGCTCCACCTCATCGGCGGACTCGATCGCCCCGACTCGGGAACGATCCGAGTGGGCGACGCCCGAATCGACGACATGGACGAAACGGGGCTGACCGCGTTCCGTCGACGCGGGATCGGCATCGTCTTCCAGCAGTTCAATCTGCTCGCGTCGATGTCGGCGATCGAGAACGTGATGCTCCCCGGGGTGCTGGACGGCGGCCACGAACGCGACCTCAGAGACCGCGCCGGCGCACTTCTCGACGAACTCGGCCTCGGCGATCGAACGGAACACCGACCCGATGCACTGTCCGGCGGGGAGCAGCAACGGGTCGCGATCGCGCGATCGCTGCTCTTCGCGCCGCCGGTCCTGCTCGCCGACGAACCCACGGGCGCCCTCGACAGTTCCGCAAGCGACCGACTCTGGGGCCTGCTGGACGAGCTTGGAACCGCGCGGGAGGTCCTCGTGCTCATGGTGACCCACGAACCCGCGGCGGCGACGCACTGCCGCCGGGTCCTGGTACTCCAGGACGGCCGCGTCGCCGACGACTTCCAGACGGAGGGCATGGATGAGAGCGAGCTGGCACATCGCGCGACACGTCCTGTCCGGGCGTAGGGTCCGCACCACGCTGCTGGTGATCGCGGTGGCGATGGCGTCGGCCCTCGTGGCGGCGGTCGCCACCGGCATGCGCACCGTGCAGGGGAGCATCGAGCACCGGATCTCACGATCGATCGGTGCCGTCGACGCCCGGATCGTGCACCGCTACGGATCCCCTTTCGATGCCGAAGTGGTCGAACTCGTCCGCACCCTGCCCGGCGTGGTCGAGGCGGCCCCACGGGTGGAGGGCGCCCTGACCCTCGCCCGCACCGACGACCGACGGGACGAGGACGGCCGGCGGATCCGACTCACCGTCCAGGCCCGCGGCGTCGAGACCGAACGCGACACCGTCTTCGAACAGTACGACCTGCTGGAGGGTCGATTCCCCGGGAACCCGGCGGAGATCCTCCTCGATCCACTGACCTCCCGGCGACTCGAAGCCGGCGTGGGCGAGGTGATCCGGGTCGAACGCTTCGGCCCCGCGATCGATCTCGAGATCGTGGGCATTCGCGATCGACCGGAGCTCGGCGCGCTGCAGAAGCCGCGGGTGCACGTCGATCGCCGCGTGATCGAAGAGGCCTCCGGACGCACCGGCGAGGCGAGCGTGGTGTCCATCGTCCTTGAAGACGGCCTCGACGTCCCGACCTGGGTGGCCACCCACGAAGCGAACATCGAGACGCCGCTGCGCCTGGAATCCGCCGAACGGGCCCGGGCCGGATACGACCGGCAGGTCCGGGCCAGCCGGGTCGGTTTCCGCACCGGCACCATCGTGGCGTTCCTCGCCTGCGCCTTCATCGTCGCCATCGGCATGACGACGGCCATCGGCGAACAGATCCGGCAGCTCGCGATGCTCCGGTGCATCGGCGCGAGCCGATCCCAGCTCGCGGGTTCCCAGGCCTGCGTCGGTCTGGCGATCGGCGGTGGCGGCGGGCTGCTCGGCCCGCCCCTCGGCGTGGGCCTCTCCGCGATCCTCGCGTGGTGGTACGCCGATTTCCTTCCGGGAGGACTGGTCGTTCCGCCCGAGGGGCTTCTGCTCGCCTTCCTCGGCGCAACCGCGGCCGGCCTGCTCGGCGCCGCCTGGCCAGCGTGGCGGGCCGCGTCCACCACGCCCCTCGAAGCCCTCGCCAACCGCGCCCGGCCCGTCCGGACCACCGCGATCCTGGGCTGTGGCGTCGTCGGCCTGGTCCTGATCGCGTTCCAACTCCTGCTGCTCGCGATCAGCGACGTCGACCTCCGCTTCAACGTGTACGCCTTCCTCGGCCTGCCCGCCCTCCACGTCGGCTACTTCCTGCTCGCGGTTCCGATCTTCGTCGTCGTCTCCCGCTTGTTCGGGCGGTTGCTCGCACGGCTCTGGAGGCTTCCACCGTCGCTGGTCGCGGGCAATCTCCGTGGTGGCGCCTTCCGACTCGGACTGACCGCGGGCGCGCTCATGGTCGGACTCTCGGTGCTCGTGTCCACCTGGAGCAACGGGCTCGCGCTGGTCGACGACTTCGGCGAACGGGTCCGCTTCGCGGACGCCTTCGTGATGAAGACCGGCGGACTCGGGGAAACCGAGCAGGCCACCATCGCGGCCCTTCCCGCGGTCGCGGCGGCGAGCCCGGTCGGGTACCTCCCGCTCCGCGTCGCCGAATCACAGCGGCTCGGCACCGGCGACCTTGCGCCACCCAACGTGGTCTGCGTGGGCTTCGAGCCCGCCGAGTTCCTCGAGATGAACCGGCTCGACTGGATCGAGGGCACCGCCGAGGCGGCGATTCCCCGCCTCGAGGAAGGCGATGCGGTCCTCGTCGCGAAGGAGTTCCTCGTGGCCCGCGACCTCGGGGTCGGCGACACCATCGCCCTCGGCGCCGAAGGCGACGAGACCACGTACGAAATCGTCGGCGTGGTCGGTGCCGCGGGCCTCGACATGGCCACCGGGCTCTTCGGGATCCGAAGCGTCTACATGGAGCACGCGGTGAGCTGCGTGTTCATGGACTTCGACACCGTGGCGACCCGCTACGGAACCCGCGAAGCCTTCATCATGCAGCTCGACCTCGATCTTCCGGCCGATGCCGAGGCCGCCGACGCGGCCGAGGAACGACTGGGCGAAGTTCTTCGGGAGAGCATCCCCGGGGCGATCTTCGCGAGCGGACGCGGCATCAAGGCCCTGGTCGAGGACATCGGAGCAAGAATCCTCAGCGTCACCGCCGCGGTCGCGATGGCGGCGCTCCTGCTCGCCTGCCTCGGCGTGGGCAACGTCGTCGCCGCCGGCATCACCGCCCGGGGATTCGAGTTTGGCGTGATCCGCGCGGTGGGCGGCGCGCCCGAGGTCGCGCCGCGACTGGTGCTCGCCGAAATCACCGCGACCGCGATCGCGGCGATCGTGGTCGGGGTCGGCCTCGGCATCCACCTCGCATGGATGGGGGTCGGGCTCTACCGGGATCTCGCCGGCCTGCAGCTCGCCCTCTCGATCCCGGTCATTCCCACCATCGTCGGCGCCCTGTTCGTCCTCGCCGCGGCGCTCGTCGCCTCGCTCCCCGCGAGTCTCGCCCTTCGAAGACGATCACCTCGAGCGCTGCTCGCCGGCGGCCGCGGCGGCTGAAGAGACCGACGACGGCCTTCCGGACGGCATAGCATGTGGACGTGTCCAGACCCTTCGAGTTGAAGAGCGAGTTCTCGCCCACCGGTGACCAGCCGGAGGCGATCGAACAGCTGGTGGCCGGCATCCGGGACGGTCGGCGCAAGCAGGTGCTGCTCGGCGCGACCGGCACCGGCAAGACCTTCACCATGGCCAACGTGATCGAACGCGTGGAACGACCCACGCTGGTCATCAGCCACAACAAGACGCTTGCCGCCCAGCTCTTCGAAGAGCTCCGCGAACTCTTCCCGGAGAACGCGGTCTCGTACTTCGTCTCCTACTACGACTACTACCAGCCGGAAGCGTACATTCCGGCCCGCGACATCTACATCGAGAAGGACGCGTCGCGGAACGACGACCTCGACCGGCTCCGGCTCGCCGCGACCAGCAGCCTCCTCAGCCGGCGCGACGTGATCGTGGTGGCGAGCGTCTCCTGCCTGTACGGCCTCGGTTCGCCGGCTGAATACGCGAAGAAGACGGTGATGATCGAAAAGGGCCGGGCCATCGACCGACGCAAGTTCCTGCTCGCCCTCGCGGACATGCAGTACGTGCGGAACGAGGTCGATCCGGTCCGCGGGCAGTTCCGGGTCAAGGGGGACTGCATCGAGGTCTATCCCGCCTACGAGGAGTTCGCGATCCGGATCGATCTCTGGGGCGACGAGGTGGAGTCGCTCCAG